>CAIXPZ010000047.1 GCA_903921455.1 uncultured Verrucomicrobia subdivision 3 bacterium
ACAGAATCGCGTGGGATTTATATTTGCTTTTGCTCGCAACACGCGGTCATTCGGAAGTTCCAATTGCTCCTTCGCGGACACTTTCTGATATAGATTCTTTGAATAGGGAATCTGTGTTGCGAGCAGAGAGTCGAACTCGATTAGCAATAGTTCGAGGAATTTTTGCGCTTTATACCGAAGCTAGCGATATCCCTGGCTTTCGTTGTTTGCCGACCATAGGTCAATCATTGAGCGAACGCTTGGATGAAATTCTTGATGACGCATATTTGCTCGATGCTTCACGGTTAAGAAGATTTTTTGGATTACAATCCAATACCCGAGCAATCAAAAGAGACCTTCGCAAATTGACCGCCTTCATTGCAAAAAGAAGACCTTGGGCAAAGGGAGCAATTATGGCCGCGTCCCAAAGCGCCACTTTGGCAAATAGCTCAGCTGAGGTCATAGACAAGGTAATTGATCTTTTTCCGGAGCTAACTTCAGATGCTTCAACTCCAGTTTTGATAGATTCTGATTCGCTTTTTACAGGCATGGGGAAACTTATGGTTGTTTCATCACAGCGCGTGCCATTTCAGCCTCGTGAAAATTGGATGGTCACAATTCGGCAAAATAATTCCCCAGTCACTCGTAAAAAAGGATTCAAGAATTAAAATTATTTGGTCACAGGGAATCCCAACGGGATTCCATCCCTCAGCTCAGGGTTGGCGGTCCGAGCCGGACGGGCGAGGAACGACTACTCTGGGTCACCCGCCTTCGTCTGACTTCGGCGTGGCAGGTCGTCCAAAAAATCCTCAACCCCAACGGGGTTGCATCACCTTCCCGCTGCGGTTTGCTACAACTCCGTCAGAGTTGATAAACATGGTGCGCCGTTACCCAGCGTAGCCGTTCCTGCGTCACGTCAACGCTGGGCTGAATGACGTAATCCCTTCGGGATATTCTGCAGCGCCTGACGGCGTTGGTCGTGGCCGGGTCGTTGCAATCAAAGGTTCAGCTCGGATTGGAACCATCCGGGTCAGGACTGAAACATTCCCGACTTGGATTCAAGCATTCCTAGCTAAAACTGAAACAATCCTGATCGGGACCAGAGCAATCCTAGCCCGGATTGAAACATCCCTAGCTGGAACCAGAGCATTCCTAGCTGGGATTGAAACATCCCTAACTAGAACCAGAGCATTCCTAGCTAGGATTAAAACATCCCTAGCTGGAACCGGAGCATCCCTAGCTAGGACTGAAACAATCCCGACTGGGATTGCAACAAACCGAGTCAGGACCAAAGCAATCCGAGCCAGGGTTGAAGTAATCCGAGCCAGGACTGAACCAATCCGGGTCAGGGATGAAGTAATCCTAGCTAGGGATGCAACAATCCCGACTAGGACTGATGCAATCCTAGCTAGGAATGGAGTAATCCCGACTAGAGATGCAGCAATCCTAGCTAGGGATGTTCCAGTGCAAATCAGGAAAATAGCCAAACTGGCAAAAGCGCGGGAAAAACGGCTAGAAACTGGACAGAATTGGCGTTTAGGCGGGCGTTTTGCCAATGCTGCTTGGGATATCGGGGCAGAAAGTTTCTCCCTCTCCTTGAGGAGAGAGCCGGGGTGAGGGAGGACGTTTCGGACCAATTAGCTTTATCGCTCGCCCTCACCTGTTTCCCCCCGGGGAGAGGCCTGCGTTCCCCGCTCCGGCGGCGATCCGCTGGTGGCCAAGGTCGCGCGGCGACTGTGGCCGGTGCCGAAAGCTTATTCGCCGACGATGCGGTAGCGGTTGGCCACGTCTTCGCCCAGGTTCATGGAGGGTTGGGCTTTGAGGGAGAACATGAGGGCGATGGTCACATCGGCGGTGCTCCCGCTGTTGTTGGAGACGCGGAAGGTCAGCGCGGAGGTCCAGCTGCGGAGATCGCGGTAGATGGAATAGCTCTGGTCCTGCAGCCGCTGGGTGACGGCGTTGAAATTGTCGGTCATGCGGGCGCCCCAGTTGTCGCCGAGCCGGACGAAGAAGCTGCTGGTGATGAGGTTGTTTTCGGTCCAGGTGCTGTTGCCCCAGGCGCCGCCGCGCAGATACCAGTAGCCGAGGCCCCAGCTCCAGCGGTCGCTGGGCGCGAAGGTGAGCTGCTGGAAGGTCATGTTGAGCTTGCCGCCGTCGATGTCATAGCGGGTGGAGGATTCGGCGGTGAGCCAGAGGCGGGGCCGGAAGGCGACGGCGGAGTAAAGGTCGTTGAGGTTGCTCTGATTGTTCTTGGGGTCGAGCCGCCAGTCGAGCTGGAGATTCCAGTCGAGGACTTTGTCCATGACGCCCTCGCGCTTGGTCTGGAGGGAATTGCGGAGGCCGAAGCGGATGACGTTCTGGGTGTCGATGGAATCGATGTCGTTGTAGTCGGGAAAGAGGACGGGCAGTTCGAGGAGGCTGGGCTGTTCGCCGTCGAATTGCGGGAGCTGGGCGGGCGGCGTGCTGGGGTCGGGCACGTAGACGTAATTGGCGGAGGGCTCGATGACGTGGCGGAGGCCGTCGACCTGCAAAAAGCCGTTGGTGGCGTTGACCCAGAGCTGGGAGGCTTTGAAGGAGGTGCCGATGCCGGTGTTGAACACTTCGCGGGTGACGTCGCTGTTGGGGGCGCCGTTGGTGATGTTCTGGGCGCTGTAATACGTGAGGCGGCCGCCGACGCGCGGGGTGACGTTGAGCCAGTGGAAGAAGGTCCACGGCAGGGTGAATTGATGATAGGTGTCGGCGCGGCCGGCGGAGTTGGCGTAGTAGCCGTTGGTGTTGGGATACAGGCCGTTGGTGTAAGTGACGAACTGGCGATAGTAGCCGGCGGAACTTTCGCTGTCGTAATAGACGGGCGTGTCGAGGACCTGCTGGCGGTAGCCGGTGAGCTTGACGTCGGGGAGGCGCTCGACCTGGTTGAAAAAGCTGTTGATGCGGGGCGTGGTGAGGGTGTCGAGGCTCCAGTTGTCCCAGTATTTATTCGCCTCGACGAAGGAGCTGGGCTGGGGGTTGCCGGCGTAGTCGCCCTCGAAGAAGTCGTGGAGGACGAGCGGGTCGGACTGGTAATTGATGAGGGCCTTGAGGTTCAGGTTGGTCGCGGGCGTGGCCTGCCAGGAGAAGCGGAGGCGCTGGCGGTCGGCCGGAATGCTGCCGTATTGGGGAAAGGTGTTGGTGCTGTAATTCGGGTCCTGATCGTGGAGGTAATAATATTTCAGGCTGAACTGCCCCCATTCGTGGAGATGCAGGTTCACGTCCGGCCCGAGGCCCACGCCGCGCTTCTCGCGGTAGTCCACATGGACTTTGCCATCCGCCTCATTGCCGACGAACCAAGAATAGGTGTTCAGCAAAAAGGGGCCGTAGCGGCTGCGATAGCCGGGCATGGTGGTGAAGTTGTTGGCGCGCGGGCCGAGGTTGCGCTTGTAGTAGGGGAAATAAAACACCGGCACGCCGCGCGCATAGACGATGGCATTCCACATCTCGACGGATTTGCCGGGGATGAGCTTGAGGCGGCTGGTGCGGATCTGGAACTCGGGATCCGCCAGATCGTCCGTGGTGACGAAGGCGTTCTCCGCGGTGTAAACCTTGTTGCTGGTGTCGCCGGTCAGATCCGCGCCGGCGATGAACACCGGCCAGCGGCCCGTGCGGAACTGGTCGCTCTGCATCCGGTGGGTCTTGAAATTGTAGCGGATGTGTTCGCCCACCCACAGCTGCTCGCCCGATTCGATGCGCACATGGCCGTCGGCCACGACTTCGCCGGACTTGGTGTCCAGCTGGGCGGTGTCCGCCGAGAGGGTCGCGCCGCCGTATTTGATATAGATGCCGTTGGTGCCGGTGGCGGTGCCATTGGCGAGATCATAATCCACCTTGCCCTCCACCGTGCCGGGAATCAGCTTGCTCAAAGCCTGCACTTCCCACGATTGCGCTTCCTGCGCGGAGACGGAGCAAACGGCGAGCGCCGCGAGGAGCAGCAGCGCAATGGCGGAAAAAGGTTTCATCAAGCGCGGCCAGTTAAACAGAATGCCACCCCCACTGCCAAGCGGATTTGGAACGGGGAAATCTTAACGCCAAGACGCCAAGGTGCCAAGGCGCCGCCGGAAAGTTTCCCTGAAGCGGTTGGCCAGGGTGGATTCCTTGCGGCTTTGCCGCCTTGCGCCCTTGCGTTGAAATCAGGCGGCCGTCGGCTAGGACTTTTGCGGCCAGAACGCGAAGACCACCGCGGCCAGGATGCAGGCAAACGCGGCGACGTAGTTCCACCGGATTTTTTCGCCGAGGAAGATCATGGCGAAGACGCAGAACACGGACAGCGTGATGACCTCCTGCAAAATCTTGAGCTGCGCCACGGAATAAACCGAGCTGCCCCAGCGGTTGGCCGGGACCATGAGCAGGTATTCGAAGAAGGCCACGCCCCAGCTCGCGAGGATGACCAGCCAGAGCGGCGAGGACTTGAATTTCAGATGCCCATACCACGCGAACGTCATGAAGACATTCGAGCACGTCAGCAACACGACCGGCAGCCAGCGGGAGGAGGTAAAATCCATGCCGCAGAAAATGAAGCCGGCGCTGCGGCCTGTCAAATGCGTTTGCAGCCGTTGGGGCTGGACAGGAATTCCCCGCCCGCTTACGGTGGGCGAATGCGAACCATTCTACTCGCCCTCGGCCTGCTCGCGACCAGCGGGCACGCCGCCGACTGGAAACTCGTCTGGGCCGACGAGTTCAATTATCAAGGGTTGCCGGATACGAACAAGTGGGGTTACGAAACCGGCTTCGTCCGCAATCACGAATCGCAATACTACACCAAGGCACGCCTGGACAACGCCCGCGTCGAGAACGGCCACCTCGTCCTCGAATGCCGCAAGGATCATTTCACGCCGCCGAACCATGCGCCCGTGGAGTACACTTCCGCCAGCGTTACCACCCGCAACACGACCAACTGGCAATACGGCCGCATCGAGGTCCGCGCCAAGATACCCCGCGGCCAGGGCGTGTGGCCCGCCATCTGGACGCTCGGGACCGACAAGAAACAAGTCGGCTGGCCCGCCTGCGGGGAGATTGACATCATGGAATTCATCGGCAAACAGCCCAACACCATCCACGGCACCGTCCATTACGCGCTCGCCGGCAAACATGGTTCGGACGGCAGCGTATTGAACACGCCCAACCCGTGGGAGGATTACCATATCTACGCCCTGGAGTGGACGCCCGACCGGATGGATTTTTATTACGACCAGCAGAAATACCACAGCGTTCCCGTGGCCAAGGCCGATCAGGGCGCGAACAATCCCTTCCGCGCCCCGCACTATCTGATCCTCAACTTCGCCATCGGCGGCGACTGGGGCGGACCGATTGACGATGCCGTGCTGCCGCAGCAATTCCTGATTGATTACGTGCGCGTCTATCAGCCGGCCAGAACCAAGTGACGGGACATGCGGGCGAACCGGCGTGAAAGGATCACAGATTTGCTTCCGTAACGGAACGACCGACCGATGCCGCTTCAGAAATCGAATCGGCAAACGAAGTCGAGATGACGTTGCGATGAGTCCGATTCCGAACTGCGATCATCGCCGCCATCGTCCTTGAGATTCTTGCCGACGGAATAGACGATTTTCTTCTCCGCCGAATAGCGCAACGGCTGGCCGTCAAAATCATCCACCGGCACCGCCTCCAAAAACTCCGGCACGAGCGCGTTCAGGTCCGCCGGCAGCTGACCGTGGGTCAGCTGATACGCCCGCAGCGCGAGAATGGTGCGGGTGGCTTGCAATTGAACATTACTTTGCGATTTCTTTGCCAGCGAACCAGCCACAGCGGGCATTGTCATGTAATACAGAATTTGGCCGACCGCATTCCCACTTAAATACATTGAAGCCAAGCTGGGGCGTAATTCCATTTCATAGATGTTTGCCTCGTTGAAATGATGTGCCGCTGCTTTAGCCCAAATGAGGTCTCCTCTAGCATACAATGCCTTCGTCTGGCTGAAATTAAACAGCGGCAACCACCGCCTTGGTTGGGGATTATAAAAACCTCCCGAATCTGAAAGAGAACCTGAATCTGAATTGGTGATTTTTCCCTGACGCATGGCATCCAAAAAAGCGATTTGAAATTGATATTCGCCTCTGATGGTGTTGGCGAACGCTATGCCTTCTTCATCAGGATTGAGTTCAAGCTGGCGGATGTAATCTTTCAATTGGTTCGTGGTCAGATGCGTCTTGCCTACCCAACGTTGCATTTGATTCAACCCCATGCTGCGGACCGCCGTGCCTACCAGATAATCAATCAACGGGCCATGCGCATTTTGCATCTGCTGTCCAAGCCGGACATGATCCATGATTTTATCAAACGCCTCCTTGTCCTGTCCGTTGTGTAAAAGAACATTCTCGCGCACTTCGGCTATTCGTGCCACTTTTCTCCAGTCGGTTAAAAAGGTTAAGGGGTCGTTGAAAATGATTTCCGGCACTTGGAAATCCGGTAGTTTAGCGGCGGCATCCCAGCCAGCTAGCGCCTCGTGGTTGTTGGCCAGAACGGTATTTGCAAGACTGTCACTCCAATTGGTGTCGCGCACCAGATTATCAAGCTGCTCGTCTTGATCCTTCGGCCACCAGACATGACTGCTGGCTATCTGAAGGACATTAAAGCCATTTGAACCTTCAGGAATGTTGGCGCGCGGCAATTGAAGTTCCTTGTCATTGACTGTCGCGGGGATTGACGACCGCACCATCAGAAAACCGTAGAACAGCACGAGCGCAATAAAAATGCCCAGCGCGAGGCGTTTGCCAGCGCGGCTAAAGAGTTTCATGCCGGACAAATTGCGTCTGTCGCCTAATCTTGGCAAGCGAATTGGGATTGCAATCGCACCGGAAAATTATAATCGCACGGGAATATTCTTCGCCTTCAAAAACTGTTTCACATCGCCGACGGTGTAGGTGCCGAAATGGAAAATGCTCGCGGCGAGGACGGCGTCGGCCCGGCCTTCCAGCAGCACTTCGGCCATGTGTTCCAACGTGCCCGCGCCGCCGCTGGCCACCACCGGCACGCCCACGGCTTCGCTCACGCGCCGCGTGATGATAAGGTCGAAGCCCGCCTTCGTGCCGTCGGCATCGATGGAGTTCAACACAATCTCGCCCGCGCCGAGCGCGACGGCGCGCTTGGCCCATTCGAGGGCGTCGAGGCCGGTGTCCTTGCGGCCGCCGTGCGAGAACACGCCCCATTTGTCCGGCGCGATCTTCTTGGCATCAATGGAGACAACGATGCATTGGCTGCCGAACTTTTCCGCGCCCGACCGGATGAGCTCGGGATTGGCGATGGCGCTGGAGTTGATGGAAATCTTGTCCGCGCCGGCGCGCAGCATGGTGAACATGTCGTCCACGGACTTGATGCCGCCGCCGACGGTGAGCGGCATGAAGCATTGGTCAGCGGCGCGCTCGATCACCTCGACCATCGTCCCACGGCCATGCGCGGTGGCGGTGATGTCGAAGAAGACCATTTCGTCCGCGCCCTGCTCGTTGTAGCGGAGGGCGAGTTCCACGGGGTCGCCGACGTTCTTGAGGCCGCCTTTTTCGGCAACGCCGAACTGGACGCCGCGGGTAACCTGGCCGTCGTGGACGTCGAGACACGGGATGACACGTTTAGCAATCACAGCATTATTAAAGGCGCAGTTGCGTTCTGGCGCAAATGATTAGTGAGTTTTTGCTTGAATCCCAACGGAGGCTGTCTCAAAAATGGAGCAGTTCAAACACTAAAGAGGTTTACCATGAAAACTACTCCCAAACAAATTGCGGGCATTGTCAGCCTGCTGGCATTGACGGCTGTCACCGGCTGCACGACCAAAGGCGGCAGCCCGTATCAGCCGGGTCCGGTGGCGGGCGCTGCCGTGGGCACCGGCGTCGGCATAGTGGCCGGCAATGTCGTTGGCTTTGGCGCGGGCGTGGTGGGCGGCACCGTCAGCGGGACGGCTAAGGTGCTGGATCCCAGTTATCACATGGTGCGCTACTGGAAAACGGAAACCACTTCGGATGGCCGCACCATCCAGGTGCCGTATGACATTCTGGTGGATCAATATGGTCGCCCGGCCTCCATGCCCGCGCCCACCGGCAATCCGGCTCCGCCGCCCGCCGCGCCGGCACCGGCCACCGCGCCGACAAAATAACTCTTCAACCCAATTTATCGCTTTATGAAAACGAATATTGCTCTCGTGCTGTCTCTCGGCCTCGCGATTGCCGCGCAGGCGCAGGAGAATTATGCCCCCGCCGTGGAAACCGTCCGGACGACGAACACCTGGTATACCACCAACGTCACGCCGAACCAGACGATCACGGAGGTCGCCAAGCCCAAAGGCCTGCGCAAGGTCGCCATCATCGTGGAGAACCGCGCGGATGCGAGCTTGAACGACAAGGTTTCCGTCCTGGAAGACCTCGTCACCAGCCGCGTGGCGGGCAAAGGCTTTGCCGTCATCAGCCGCGACGTGACCGTCAATGCGCTGAAAACTTATTCCAATCTCGGCATTTCGGCGGACACAAAATCCGCCACCACGGTGAAGGCGACGAGTTCGCCCGACCACGCCACGGCCAAGGTGGAAGTGGGTCAAGCGGATTCCGCCAAGATCGCCGCCACCCCGGAGACGACCAAGCTGGACCAGGCCTTGAGCGACAACACTTCGGCACTGCGCCTTGCGCAAAATCTCGGCGCGGATTACATCTTAATCCCCAGCATCACCGGCTACGGCACGGAGAAAAAATCCTACACCGGCAACGGCATCCAGACCCTGAACGTGACGCATCGCCTGCGCGTGAGCTACAAGATTGTCGAAGCGAACGAGGGCGGCGCGGTGCGCGGCGGCGCGTTTGTTTCCGAAAACACGACGCGCGACACCGCGAATCTCCAGACGGACAGCACGGACACCTTGAACTCATTGCTCGATGACGCGGCCGAGCAACTGGCCGACGCCATCACGACGAGCGCCAAGTCGCTGCCCGCGGAAGTCGCCAAGGCTTCGCTGGTGAGCCTGCATGTCGCCTGCACGATGACCGATCCGCGCCAGCAGCCGATCATGGTTTCGGCGGTGAGTGTATCCGCCGACAATAAGCTGGTGAGCAGCGCACCTGCGCCGGCCCAGCCAATGGATGTGACGGTGGAACTCGACGGCGTGGCGCTCGGTTCCGCGCCCGGCGATTTCAAGGCGCGGCCGGGCCTGCATAAGATCCGCCTCGCGCGCGAAGGCTTTGACGACTGGGAGCGCACCATCAATATTTACAACGGTCAAACCCTGCGCGTGGCGCTGCAGATGAGCGCGGACGGCTACGCGAAATGGAAGGACACCACCGGTTTTCTCGCCAATCTGGACAACACCCGCAAGCTGACCGATGCCGAAGTGAAACAGGTCGAGGGTTTGGCGGAATTTTACAAGAACAGCCATTACCGCGTGGATACGAAGGAAAACATCCACATCAACAAGAGTCTTTATTGATTTGTTCCACCTCAACCATTCATCGCCATGAAAAACTCCTTACTGAAAAACATCGCCGCCGTCGCCGCGCTCGCCCTGCTGCCCGCGCTTGCCGCGGCGCAAGACAAAGCCACGATCGCCATCTCGTCCATCAAACCGACGGCATCGCTGGCCGCCTCGGTCAAAGGTGGCGCGCAAGTGGACACGGTGACGGGCAATGCCAGCCAGATAAAGGCCGATTCCACCACGCTCAACACGCAGCAGGAGCTTGGCCGCATCATCGAATCGCTCGACAGCCAGCTCATTGACCGCGTCAACGCGACCCGGAAATTCGATGTGCTAAGCCGCAGCGACATGGCGGACATCATCAAGGAGCAGGATCTGGGCGCGTCCGGCAACGTGGACGCCAAGACCGCCGCGAAAGCCGGCAAGCTGAGCGGCGCGAAATATCTGCTCGTCTGCACGGTGGATGACTTTCAGGATTACTTCGAGAAGGCGGTGTTTGAAGGCACGGGCCGCTCGGCGACCAAGCGGGTGTTCCGTTTTTCCATCGTCGGGAAGATTTATGACTCCTCCACCGGCAAGCTGATTGAATCGGCGAATTTCCAGACGGGCAACGACGCGTTCAAGCAGATCCAGCAGGAACGGAATTACTCGGTGAACACGGGCCTGTTGAGCGATGAAATGATGGTGGCCATCTCGCGCAGCATGGCGGAGAAAATCGCCACGCATGTGGTGGACATCATTTTCCCGGCGAAGGTTTTGATCAAGCGCGACAACACCGTGACCATCAATCGCGGCGAAGGCGGCGGTGTGGCGGAAGGCGACACGTTCAATGTGTTCGCGCTCGGCGAAGAATTGAAAGACCCGGACACCGGCGAGGTGCTGGGGCGCGAAGAGGTCAAGGTCGGCAAGGTCAAGATTTCGCAGGTGAACCCGAAGACCTCGATGGCGACGATTTTGGAAGACACTGGCATAGACAAGGGTGCCGTGCTTCGCAAAGCGCAATAAACCAACCAAACCAACCAATCAGGAGGAAATGTGATGATCACAGGGAAGTCCATTGTCAAAAACATCGTGAAATTTGTCCTGCCCGCAGCGGCGGCGGCACTGGTCAGCACCGGCTGCCAGACTTACGAAAAACAAAATCGGGTCATTGATTACTGGCATCAGGGCAACCTGACGAATGCCGTCGCCGAGGCCACCAAGCAGGCGGACGACAATGCGAACAACAAGGACGCCATCATCTGGCGCCTGGAAGAGGGCACCACATTGCGCGCATCCGGCAAATACGAGGAGAGCAATCAGGCATTCGACCAGGCGCAGACGAAGATCGATGATTACCAGCAGAAGGCCAAAGTGCGCGTCGGGCAGGAAGCCGGGGCGCTGCTTTCCAATCAGGCCAATCTGGATTACGAAGGCCGCTCCTACGACGGCATCATGCTGAACACTTACCGGGCGCTGAATTATCTCGCGCTCGGCCAGCCTGACAAGGCCCGCCCGGAAATCATCCGCGCCTATCAGCGTCAGCAAGACGCCGTTGAAGACAACAAGCGCCGCATCGAAAAGACCCAGGAAGAAGCCGACAAGGACAAGGAAAAAGCCAAGATGGACAAGGCGCAGGCGGATCCGAAATTCCAAGCCTCGCTGCAAAGCTCGATGACGAACATTGAAAACATCAAGGTCTATGCCGACTATGTAAATCCGTTCACCGTTTATCTCGACGGCTTGTATTTCATGGTCAACGCGGCGGACGCCTCGGATTTGGAGCGCGCCCACAAGTCGCTGGAACGCGCGGCCAGCTTTGTGCCCGACAACGAGTATGTGAAACAGGACCTGGCCACGGCGAATGACCTCATGACCGCCAAGCCGCTGGTGCCGACAACCTACGTCATTTTTGAAACCGGTTGCGCACCGGTGCGCGATCAGATTCGCATCGATATTCCCATCATCATCTCGAAAGTTTCCTACATCGGCGCGGCATTCCCGACCATCAAGCCGCATGGAAACTTTCAACCGGTGCTGACCATCGCCGCGAACGGCACCAATTACAACACGCAGGTCATTTGCAGCATGGACAGCATTGTGACCCTCGATTACAAAAACGAGCTGCCCATTGTCATCACCAAGACCATCGCGGCCACGATCACCAAAGCGGTCGCCGCCTACGCCATCAATCAGGCCGCCAGCCAGCAGAGCAGCATCTTCGGGCTGGTCGCGCAGGTCAGCACGGCCATTTATCAGGGCGCGGTGAACATCGCCGACACGCGCACCTGGACGACGCTACCGAAGGAATTCCAGATCTGCCGATTTCCCACACCAGCGGACGGCAAGCTGGAATTAGCCACGCCGAACGGAATCAAATTGCCGGTCACGCTGGACGGCATGGCCGGCGGGACAAAAATTGATTTGACCTCGACGAACAGCGTGCAAGCATCTTTGAACACTGGCAGTCTGGTGAATGTCGTTTATGTGAAGTCCATCACGGCGGGAACGCCGCTGCTGGTCAGTCAATTCAAACTAAAATGAAAACCAAAATCGTAGCTTTTTGTGCCGTCGCCCTCGCGGTGGCGGGTTGCCACAACCCGATGAACTCGGTCGAAAACGCGCAGAAGGAAGGTCAACGCAACATGATCTCCGACCAGCGCGTCGTTTCCGACACGGGCCTGAACAGCAGCGTCTCGGTGGTCGGGGTCAACACGACCATGACTCCGGGCGGTTTCCTCAAGGTGCAGGTGGAGTTGCTCAACCGGAAGAAGTCGTCCCATAATTTTAACTACCGCTTTGAGTGGTTCGACCAGAACGGCATGCAGATCAACAATTCCTCCACGGCGGTCATCGCCGAGGAAATTGACGGTCGGGAAAGCAAGTTCATCAGCGCCATCGCCCCCCTACAGACCGCCAAGGATTTCCGTTTGAAACTGATTGAAGCCCAATAAAAACATCGCCAACCAGAAAATAATATGAAAAACAAAATACTCATCCCCCTCATCGCCGCGAGCGCCGCATTCATCAGCGGCTGCGCCACCGACGCGCATTACGTAGATACTGGCGGTCGCCAAAGCGTTGTCAGCATCGGCCAGATTAACATTCAAGACTATATTCAGGCGGCCAATGCAGCCACCTCTGACCTGCTGGCCTCCGGCGTGCTCGACCGCGTGAAAACCCCACCCGCCATCCTCGCCATGAGCCGTATTGTAAACAACACCGGCCAGCAGATCGACACCGACCTGCTCACGAAGAAAATCCGCGTTGCCCTGCTTCAAAGCGGCAAGGCGGTCACCACCACGACCTTTGGCCTTGGTGGCACGGCGGAGGATCCGCTCGCCAAAGGCATGCAGCAGGAACAGCAGTTCATGAATGACCAGAAGACCACCCGCACGGCGGATTTCAGCCTGTCGGGAAAGATCATTCAACTCGCGGTCAAAGCCGGCAACACCCGCCAATCCACTTACAGCTTCCAACTGTCGCTGACCGACACGCAGGGTCTGGCCGTCTGGGAAGGTGAAAAAGAAATCACCAAGCAAGGCACCCAGTCCGGCGTCGGCTTCTGATCCGATTTATTTCACGACGCCGGTGGAAATTCCACCGGCGTTTTTTCTTTTCCTGAAGCGATTCCCTGATATATTTTCCGCCTTGGTAGCCGATGTGGCGGAATTGGCAGACGCGCTAGACTCAAAATCTGGTATCCGAAAGGGTGTGTGGGTTCGACCCCCTCCGTCGGCACCAACTTTTACCCATGCAAAGCAAGGGCAAAAGTTTCCGCCCTGCAAGCAAAGCGAAGGCGGATATTCAGTAACACGCC
Source organism: uncultured Verrucomicrobia subdivision 3 bacterium (assembly GCA_903921455.1). The sequence goes on from CAIXPZ010000047.1 coordinate 13,218, forward strand.
AATTATTCCATGGCCTTCACAAAATTTTCCGAGAAATCCCAAGGCGTTCAACTTTTGCAGCGCTCCCTCGCCCGCGGCCGGCTGGGACACGCCTATCTGTTCACCGGCCACCAACTTGAGGAGCTTGAAACCTTGGCGCGCACCTTGGCCAAAACGCTGAACTGCCAAAATCCCACCAAAACCTCCGGCATTGCCACCGACTGTTGCGACGAATGTCCGAACTGCAAGAAAATCGAGAACGAAAACCACGCCGACCTCCATTGGGCGCGCCCGGAATCCAAATCCCGCATTATTTCCGTGGACCAAACCCGCGAACTTACGCGTGAAATCCAGCTCAAGCCCACCGAAGCGGGCTATAAAATTGCCATCATCGCCGGGGCTGACCGGCTCAACGCCCAAGCCGCCAATGCCTTTCTAAAGACCCTCGAGGAGCCACCGGCCAAATCCATTTTGATCCTGCTCTCCACCGAGCCATCGCGAATTCTGGAAACCATTTTGTCCCGCTGCCTGCGCCTAAATTTTTCCGCCGAAACCGCGCGCACGCTTTCCGCCGAACAGTCCATCTGGCTGCAACAATTCAGTTCCGCCGCCGCCGGCGAGCAAAAAAGTCTCTTTGGCCGCTATCGCCTGCTCGACGCCTTGTTGCAATATCTTAACACCCTCCGGGTCCGCGTCGATGAAACGTTGTCAGCCCGCTCGCCACTGGAGAAATATACCGACGCAGAAAAAGATTTGCGCGAAAAATGGGAGGAGGAATTGAAGGCCGGAATCGAATCTGAATACCGCCGGCAGCGCGCGGAGGTTTTACTACTCCTGCAATGGTGGCTGCGCGATGTCTGGCTTTTCACCCTGACCGCGGGCGAAGAATTGTTGCACCTCCCACAGATCGCCGGCGCCGATGAAGTCGCCAAACGCATCAGTCCGCGCCAGGCCCAGGATAATTTAACCGTGATCGAACAAACCCAGCGGCTGCTTCATACCAACGTGCAGGAAGCGCTCGCCCTCGAGGTTGGCCTGCTCAAATTGCAACTCTGACGCAATTAAATGAAAAAACTCTCCGCGACGAAACTCTTCACGCTCGCGTTCGGACTTTTTCTCGGCCTCTGCGTTTGGAAATTCGGCAATCCAGTCATCCTCGACCACAAAATTCTTTCGCCCGCCACGCTACCGGAATTCCTTAACGATCCCTGGCCAATTCATTGGGCCAACTGGATTTTACTGCTGTTAGCGGGTTTGGGCGCACTGTTCGTTTTTCAGACAAAAATTACTTGGACACAAACAAAGTGGCTGTCGCTGCTGCCGCTGATATGGCTCGGGTGGCAATTTGTGTCCGCTACCCACTCGGTGGATGCGGATTTAACCCGCGCCACGCTCTGGCAATTTGCCGGTTGCGTGACCTGTTATTTTCTCGGCGCGCTATTTTTTGCCCGCAACTATCTGTGGCGCTGGCTGCTTCCCGGATTGCTCACGGCGTTCATTTTTTGCCTCATGCGCGGTATTGACCAGCGCGTTTTTGAGTTTCCACAAAATCATCAGATGCTCGTGGAAGGCGAACGCACAGGCTGGACGAATTTCCCGCCTGAACTCATCGCGCAAATGAAATCCGACGGCATTATCATCACCACCAACAACCAAGACGCGGCAAATCCGGTCATTCTCGAAAAATTCAAAAAAGGACGGGTTGCCGGCACGCTCGTCTATCCAAACGCACTAGCCGGACTCATTCTTTTGCTCTGGCCGCTATCGCTGGCACTGGCATTCGGCGCGACCAAAAGCCTGAAGCCGTTGGTTCGGTTTGCCGCGATTGGGCTGACTTTTTTTCTTGGCGGCGCGGCTTTTTTTTGGAGCGGCTCAAAGCTTGGCTGGCTCATTGGCCTTGGCATAACCGGCCTTTTTTTATTACGACGAGAGTGGCCGCGAAAATTCAAGTTGGGATTGATTGCCTTCGTGGTGATCACCGGGCTCAGTGTTTTTGTCGTTCGCTTTCACAGTTACTTTGCCGCCGGGGCCACGAGCATTGGTGCGCGGTTCGACTACTGGCGAGCGGCGGTCCAAATCACAGCGGATAATCCAGTTTATGGCACAGGACCGGGAACCTTCCAACGCCCTTATGCCCGCCTAAAATCGCCCGAAGCCGAAATGGCAAGGCTAACGCACAATGACTATCTGGAACACTTTTCAGATTCCGGTCTCGCTGGCGGACTGGCTTATGTGGCATGGATTTTCCTGGCGCTGATGACAACGGGAAATAAAATCTGGCACCGCAGCGATACCATCAAATTCGCCGTCTTTTCCGGACTTCTGGGCTGGTATGCGCAAGGTATCGGAGAATTTGGGATATTCATTCCCGCTTTAGCCTGGCCAGCTTTTACGTTATTGGGCTGCCTGATAGGGGAAGAATAATTGAATTCGACAATGAAAACTCAGATTGCTAGGTTATGCCAATGAAAGTTTTGTTTCTTAACGGCCCAAATTTGAATTTGTTAGGAACGCGCGAGCCGGAAATTTATGGTCGGCTGACTTTGGGCGACATTGAGGCTCAAGTTCGATCACGTGCCGCGGATCTGAAGGTCGAGGTGGATTTTCGACAGTCAAATCAGGAAGGCGAACTCGTCGGCTGGATACAAGAAGCCAAGGGCAAATTTCAGTTTATTGTTATCAATGCGGCTGCTTATACGCATACAAGCGTCGCCCTACGCGATGCCATTTCGGCTGTGGGGGTGCCAACGATAGAAATTCATCTTTCCAATGTTCATGCGAGGGAGGAATTTCGCCACAAGTCGCTAATTGCACCGGTTTGCCTAGGACAAATCTGTGGATTTGGCTCAAAATCATATATTTTGGGCATTGAAGCAGCCGTTTACGTTACCGATTCAAAATCTGAAGTCTAAATTCACTTTTTAGTAGTCAATAACTTTTGGGAAATATAGCTTGACGTTTTGCCTATCGAAAAATAAACTCCTACGAGTAGCTCAGTTTCATCACCAGAGTTAACATTTTAACTCTAATTTTAGTGATAAATTCCGTTTTTAACTTTAACGAAAACAAAACGTGGAACTCAAAGATATTAAGGCCATCATTGACTTGATGAAGAAAAACTCCATCACGGAGTTTGAACTTGAAGAGAAAGACTCAAAACTCCGCCTAAAGCGGGGATTAAGCAGCATTCCAGCGACAGCGCTAGGCGATGAATCGGGGCAGTTAATACCCACACCTGTTGCGACGTTTGCGCTACCTACTTCTGTAACAACAACGCCAACCGTTGCTCCTTCGGTTAATACCGGGGAAATTGACATAAAGTCACCAATGATTGGAACTTTTTATCGTTCACCTTCTCCTGAATCGGCTTCATATGTTGAAGTCGGGACAGAAGTCAGTCCCGAAACGGTGGTTTGCATCATTGAAGCGATGAAAGTGATGAATGAGATTAAATCTGAAGTTAAAGGGGTCATCACACAAATTCTCGTTGAAAATGGTAAGCCGGTTGAGTTCGGCCAGCCAATGTTCAAAGTTCGTCCGTCCTAAAGTTTTTTTAACGCATCAATCATGTTCGAAAAAGTATTGGTAGCCAACCGCGGAGAAATTGCCGTCCGGATTATTCGTGCCTGCAAGGAAATGAACATCCGGACTGTGGCAGTGTATTCCGAGGTGGATGCAAACTCAATGCACGTCCAGATGGCCGACGAGGCTATCTGTATCGGTAAAGCTCAGTCTTCGGAAAGTTATCTACGTATTGATCGAATTATAAGCGCGGCCGAAATCGCAGACGTGGATGCAATTCATCCGGGTTACGGGTTTTTATCAGAGAACGCCCATTTTGCTGAAGTTTGCGAGAGTTGCAATATTCGGTTCATTGGCCCAAGCCCTCGCGCCATGAGCGCACTGGAAGACAAGGCTGTCAGCCGCTCGCTCGCCAAGAAGGCCGGCGTAGAAACTCCCCCCGGCTCCGAAGGGACGGTTGAAAACGAGAAAGACGCCTTGCTCATTGCCAAAAAAATTGGCTATCCCGTGATGATCAAAGCCGTGGCCGGCGGTGGCGGACGGGGAATGCGCATTGCGCACAATGACATTTCGCTAGTTAAGGGTTACCACACGGCTCGCTCCGAAGCCGAGAAGTGTTTTGGTAATTCCGGGGTTTATATCGAAAAATTCATCGAAAACCCGCACCATATTGAGATTCAAATTCTCGGCGACACCAAGGGGAAAATTATTCATCTCGGTGAGCGGGACTGCTCGGTGCAGCGGCGCAATCAGAAGTTGATTGAAGAATCGCCCTCGCCCCTGTTGGAGCAGAAATTTCGCAAGTTGCGCGATAAAATCGGCAAGGCGGCCATTCGTATTGCAGAAGCTGCTCGCTATACCAATGCCGGCACGGTGGAATTCATTGTGGACGACAATGGGAATTTTTATTTCCTTGAAGTCAACAAACGTATTCAGGTGGAACATCCCGTCACCGAAGAAGTCACGGGCATTGACCTAGTGCGCGCCCAGATTGAAATTGCGATGGGCGAGCCGCTGCGTTATTCGCAAAGTGACATTGTAATGAAAGGCCACGCCATTGAATGCCGCATCAATGCGGAAGATCCTTTCAACGACTTCCGGCCCAGCCCCGGCCGCATTGAAATGTATTATCAGCCGGGCGGACGCGAAGTCCGCGTGGACACCCACGCCTACGCCGGCTACACAATCCCGCCGACCTACGATTCGATGATCGGCAAACTCATTGTCCGGGGCAAAGATCGCCGCGATGCGATTGACCGCATGAACCGGGCGTTGAACGAGTTTATGATCAGCGGCGTCAAGACCACGATTTCGTTCCAGCAGGCCATCATGCAGGATCCCAACTTCCGCCGGGGCGTTTATACCACCAACTTCGTGGAACAACTGCTCGGCGGTGCGCGCCGCGAATTGATTGAGGAAAAAACCTAATCCAGCTGCGACTCGAAAGCCGACCCTGACCGCCCCTGCCTGTCCATTGATTTTGTTTTAGGATTAAATTTGACAGCTCCCCTGCCCGCTTTATCTTGAGCCGTAAACATTATGGCTGAAATTCCTCCGTCCAATCCCGCACCCACACCAGGGCCGACCGGCGCGGTGCCGCCACCAAAAAAAGAAACCGGCAAGGTCCAACCCAAAAAAGAGACTGTCCGCATCAATTTGCCGCCCAAACCAACCGCCGCGCCAACCATCAAACTACCGACGCTGCCGCCTGGCGGACCGACTGGTGCACCCAGTCCCGTGCCAATGACCGCGCCGGCCGCATCGGCGCCCGCGCCAGCTTTGAGAACTGCGGCGGCCGCGGCGGCCGCACCAGCCGCGCCAGCCAAGGGGGCCGCGCCAACCGCTGCCCAAAAACCTGCCCCAGTTGCCCAGCGCGCCGCTGCGCCCGTTGTGCCGTCCATCAAGACACTCGACAAGGTTTTAATTTTTTCCGCTGCCGTTGCCAGCCTCATCGCCGTGGGTGGCGTGACTTGGGTATTCCTCACCTTGAAAAACGTCGTTGAAAATTTCACCAGTTGATTTATGGCTTCCCCTTTGATTGTTACACTCACGCAGGATAATTTTGATGCCGAGGCGCTGAAATCCCCCACCCCCGTGCTGGTAGATTTTTGGGCGGAATGGTGCGGCCCATGCAAGATGATTGCCCCCGTCCTTGACGAACTTGCCACTGAATATCAAGGCAAGGTGAAAATCGGCAAGGTTAACATCGACGAACATCAGGGACTTGCCGCGCAGTTTGGCGTCCGGGCGATTCCGACGCTGCTCGTCATTAAAAACGGCCAGGTCGCCGAGCAGATGGTCGGGGCCAAAAGCAAGCGCGATTTGAAAGCCAGCCTTGACCGCGCCACGGCCTGAAAATTCTTTTGACCAAAACGGCAAGGCGGATTTTCCCGCTTTGTCGTTTTTCTTTTTACGATAACTTCACCCCATGACTTTGTCTGAAATCCTGTCAAACGAGGAGTTGCGCCAGCATGAGTTCCCCGTAGCAAAAAACAAGGTTTTCCTCGGCCACGCCGGCGTCTGCCCCCTACCCCGCCGCGTCGCGCAAGCGATGATTGACTGCGCCAACGAAGCCATGCTAGGCGATCAGGAAGCGTTTGTCATGCATCGGATCGCCGACGCGCGCAAGGCCGGCGCACAACTCTTGAACTGCCAGCCGGACGAAGTTTCACTCGTTGGCCCGACCTCACTAGCGTTGAGCCTCGTTGCCGCCGGACTGAAATTCCGCAAGGGCGACAACATTCTGATTTACCACGACGATTATCCTTCCAACGTGTACCCGTGGCTGGCACTCGCCGACCAGGGCGTGAAAGTGCGCCTCCTGAATACCCGCGGACTAGGCATCATCCGCGCCATTGACGTGATGGGTCAGGTGGACGAAAACACCCGCCTCGTCGCGCTTGCGTCCAATCATTTCATCAGCGGCTACCGGCTTGACCACACCGCTGTCGGCAAATTTCTGCGTGAACGAGGGATCCTTTTTTGCCTCGACGCCATCCAGACGCTCGGCGCGTTTCCGACGACCGTCGACCACGTTGATTTCCTTGCCGCTGATTCACATAAATGGCTGCTTGGCCCGTGCGGCGCGGGGTTGCTCTATGTCAAAAAGGATTTGCAGGAGAAACTAAACCCGCCCATATACGGCTGGCATAATGTGCGCAATCCCAATTTTGTCGCGCAGGAAAAAATCGAGTTCCGTAGCGGCGCGGCCAAGTTCGAGGCCGGCACGCATAATCTCGTCGGCCTGGTCGGCCTGCTGGCGGCGATGGAACTGGCGCTGGAGATAGGAGTGGAAAGCATCGCCACCGAACTGCTCCGCAAGCGCGCCTGGCTTGTGCCGGCATTGCAGGCCAAAGGCTATATTGTTCTGAACGCCGAACCAAAACCGGAAAACGCCAGCGGCATCACTACTTTCTTCACACCGGGTAAAGACCTTACGACCTTGCACCAGAAACTAGCGGATGCGGGCGTCATCACTTCCCTGCGAACTGATCGCAAAGGGCAGAATTACATCCGCCTTTCGCCACATTTTTACAACACCGACGCCGAATTACAGCGCGTGGTGGAAATATTGTAATTGTTAGTTTACAGCATTTACCCGGCGTTTCTATTTTACTCGCAAGACACCGTGTTCCACGGGCCATAGTTTAAACTGCTGAGTTAAGGGCCTTACCAGTCTTCAAGCAACGCAACGTACTTCCGAAAAATCAGTCGGTTTGGGCGGACGACAACTTGAGTTCATGCCGACGCCGGGCCTCATCACGCACAAAAATGGCACCAACTTCCACGCGCACTCTTTCACCGTCGGCCTTGATCCAGCAGCAGTCGGGCGAAGCCGGGCCGGTCTTGCTCGGGTAATAGGCGCTGGCTTTTTTGAGCGGAACCTGGTTGCCATTCACCCGCGGCCAACCGAACGTGACGTTCACTTTGGGAATGTTGGCGTGGGGAATTTTTGCCGTGCTGTAAACTTCCACAAACGCCGAGTGCCTGGCCCAAAAAGTAAAATCGTCGCCCTCGAACCGCAGGCTACCGACTTCGCGCACGGAACCGTCGGCAGACTTCACCTTGCAGATGAACCAGGTGTTGGTCTTGCCGTTGGCAATCTCCGTCGCGCCTTTCTCGATGCGGTAGGTGTAGGAACCCTTGGTCCATGCGAAGGGGCGGCGCACGCTGCAAAATTCGCCTTCATAGCCGGCGCTCTCCACGAGACAGTCTTCGCCGGCCACGCGCACATTCTCCAATCCGACGGGCGCTTTCTTGTCGCTCGACCAACGGGAAAAGATTACGCCGTGGCCGGGGAAAATGCGTTCGTGATTGGTCGCGTTCTGCCAGCCGTTGATGTTGGATTGCAGACCGCCATAGAATTGGAGGTCATTGATCTTGGCAATGCCGCACGGCGAAACGTAGAGGTTGTAGGTGGAGGGAATGTCGCGGTCAATCGTCACATCCATTTCCAGCGAGGTGAAATGTTCGGTGGGTTTTTGAAAATCCCACCACACATTCGCGACGTGCCACGGCTGGTGCGGCAGCGTCACGCCAGCGGCCTTGGCCATTTCCTCCGGCGATGGCTGCTCGCAGGATTCATCGGTGACAACCGGCTTGGCTTCGCCGCGAATAAAACGTCCCACCTGCTGCAACGTTTTCACATCAATCTCCCGCAATCGACCGCTGTAATCCGGACCAACATCCAGCGAGAAGATGTTTCCAAAATTCACGGCGCCGAGATAGTCGGCATAAAGCTTCTCCGCCGGCAGACACAGGCTGTCATGGCTGGGCAGCGAATAAAACCACATCGCGCCGCCCTGATGTTTGGGTAGGATAGGATAGGTGAATTCAGCCAGCTGGTAACTTTTCGCCGCCGGGCGATCCATATGGCGGCCGGCAGCTTTGTGGTCGTTGAGGGAGCCGGGGCGACCTTCCTCACCCAGCCGGATGTCGGCGCCCTCCTGGTCGCCGTTATTGAAACCGACAAAGCAATCCGGCTGCAAGGACTTCACAAAAGCAATTGTGTCCGCGTGACTCAATCCCCCATCGCCGACAGCGTAATCAAACCAGATATATTCCACCGGACCGTATCGGGTGAGTAGTTCCTTGAGCTGCGCTTTTTTCATTTCCGGATTGTAACCCCCATTATTGCGACGTTGGCGGCCACCGGGAAAATCCGGCCAGGCCCATTCGCCCTCGGAAAAATAGAGCGCGAGTTTGATGCCGTATTTGTCACAGGATTTCCGCAGTTCAGCGAGCACATCGCGACCCAATTTCGCCTTAGTGACCTTGCGGTCGGTCGTTTGCGTATCCCACAGACAAAAGCCGTCATGATGCTTGGTGAGAAAAAGGATGTAGCCCATGCCGGCATCCTTTGCGGTCTTAGCCCATTGGTCGGTATCGCAATCCTTTGCGGCAAAGAGATCAATATTCGTCACCCCCGGCGTCCATTCCTTGCCGGAGAAGGTGCTGAACGACCAGCAGATGAACATGCCAAACCGCAGATTCTTCAAGGCTACGACGCGGGCCTCGGACACACCTGTTGAAGGCGCGGTGTTGGTTTGGGCATTCAAGCGGACAACCGCCAACATTGCCAGCAGTAAGGCCAAGCCGGTTCCGACTAATAGACGATTTATGAATCTTTTCATGGCGTGGATTATTCTTTGACGGCGACGGCGCGGGGTAGTTGGTTCAGCTGTTTGATCAAATCTTTAGGCAACGATTCATCGGCCAGCGGATTCATGATGTGAACCCCATTTTCGCCAAAAACCGGTTTGCCGTATTGCGCAGACAATTTTGAGAAAACCGCCGCCAGTTCGTTGGAGCCGCCGGAAGCCAGGAAATAGGAGTCATGCAGCTCGCCCCAAGTGCCATCGCCCACGGCCTGCGTTAGGCATTTCAAATGATCCACATCCGGCCCCAGCCAGAGCCGGTAAAGGGCGAGCCGCGCAGCGGTGGGATTCTCGCCGCCGAAGTTTTCGAGGAAGGAGTTCACACCACCGCCGAGAGTCTCGACACAATGCTGGCCACCGATGGGGCTGCGGATAGTGGCAAGGTGCAGCCATTTCTTCGCAGCAGGATTGTAGATGTAATAGCGCGCGTCAGTGGTGTTGGTGGCCGCGCCGGGCTGCTTGCGGACGAAGAATTGAAAGGTCTCGTTGGTCTGCCAATTCCAGATCATGTGCGTGTGCCCGCCCTCGCCTTCGCCGCCGAACCGGCCGAACTCGGTGTGCGGCCCGGCTTCGGTGGTCTTTGGATGCAGCGACGGCGAGGTATCCCAGATGGAGAAGATGGTGCGCCGCTCCTGCGGGTCGTTGTGCTGGATGCCGCAGTAGCCGCCCGCCGGCTCGCCCGGATGCCAGTTGGCCCCGCAATAATAAGTCGTCGGCTGCGTCGCCAGCACGGTGATCTGGCCGTAAAGACAGGTGCCGTCACCTTGCCCAGCGAGGTCCCACCACAGATGCTGGGCAGAAGCCGGGAGGCTGGACAACACAATGGTGGCGAACAATATGGAATACTTACTTAAATTCATGGTTTTTAATTATACAAGCAGTGAGCCAGATCATTCGGCATGATCCGTGATCGAGAGATGGTCGAACTGCGCCCAATGGACGCAGGGCGTGGCGCCAGGCAGCGCATAATGGACAAAGCCGACCTCGATCGCATCGTTCATGGCCGGTATGCGGTGGCCGCCTTCGATGCTCTTGGTGGGCAGCGTGAAGCCGGTCACTTTTTCCCAGACCTTGCCGTCCGGCGAGATATAGGCTGCGAGTTCCTGCCCCTTGCGCGTGAGCTTGAACCATTTTGACCCGGATCCGATGTCGCCGGACGGCTGGTTGCCAGCGCCATTGATCATGGTGCTGTCGCAATGACGGGTCGCGCCATCGGCGGAACCCATGAGCGCGATGTAGGGGATGCCCGCCCCGCCGAGCGGCTCGCCGGGGCGGGGATTGAGGTTGTCGCGCAGGATGATGCCAGAATACCAGTTACCCGCCGATTCGAGACGCGTGCCGTCGGCCAGCGCCCGGTCGGGCGTAATGCCGGCCAGATGGGCGACGATGGTGACATCGCCCGTGTGCGGGCGGGTCAGGAGACCCACGGAATCCCCGACCAGCGTGACCGTGCCATTCTCGACAGCGCGGTTGATCGGATAAAGATGATGCTCCAGTTCGGTGAGCTTCATGCCATTGGCATCCGTGACGGGAGCCGGCTTTGTTTCGCGGACGACAACCGGCGCGCTATCCACGGTGCGATTGTCATCCAGAATAGCGCGGGCAAAAACGGTCTTAGTTTCGCCGCCCCAGACGGGCGCGGAGAGGGCCTGGTCCGGCTTATCCGTGCCGGCCAAAAAATAATTTTCCGATTGCGCACCTTGTTGCGTGAAATAATCAAAGTGATCGTTGACCGCATAATATTCCACCCGCTTGACCTTACCGGTAAATCCGGCCAAATGACTGGAAAGTTCGAGCCAAATGCCGGCAGTGAGTTGCGCCTCAGCAACCAGCATGGGTTCGCTCGTGATACCCGCGTGCGCAAAGGCTGATGCCGGCACAGTGGTGGTGCTAAAGCCCGGACCGGACCACGTCATCTGCAAAAAATCGTCCGCCTGGTTGGCCCGGCCTTTACCGTGATAGAATGATACGCGCACAGGATGCACACCCGCCTTGAGCGCGACTGTGCCCGGATACCGGGCGATGGAGCGGTCGCCATCGGCATCAATGATGGCCTTACCATCGATGATGAATTGTGCGCCGCTGGCGGCTACCAGGTTAAAAGTATATAGACCTTCCGCCGGAATACGGAGATACCCGTCAAAGGCAAAGGCATAGCCATTGCGGTGCAACCGCGGGGTGATGTCGGGCGTGGCGGTGACGCCAGTGCGCAGGGGTTTAAGCGAGGAGAAATACGGCAGCACCGACCAGGACTCCGGTCGGGCGGTTTCGTAATACCGATAGGAGAGGCCGGGAAGGAGGTTGCCGATTTCGGCCGAAGCCAGGGGCTTGGCGGACGATGCGGCGAACCGGGCTTCCGGCGACTTCTGGTTGAAGATGTCGCGGAGGACAAGCCGGACGCTGACCTTGCCCACCGGCGCGGTGGGCAGCGTGAGGGCGCACTCGCGCGCCTCGGGATCGTTCCAAGAATATGTGGCGACGCGGTTGTCGCCGTCAAATACTTCAACGTCATAGCCAAGCTGCGGCGCAGATTTGGAATCCAAGCTCCAGCGCACGACGAGTTGATTGCCGAGCCACTCGGCGGAAGGATATTCAATTTTCGCAGCGTCAAAGAAATCGGGCTGCACGGGCTGGCGGACGGCAAAGCTCTGATGCACCACGGGCACGGACCTGGGCCGGTCCGTGGCGGGGTCCACGGGGTTCACCGTGGTTTCCATGAGGACGCCGCCGCCATTGTCGCCGGGCACAAGCGTGACGGCGTTGCCGCCGGCGTTTTGCGCGGTGAAGTTCGTCCGGGAAGTCCAGTGGCCATTGTCGAAGGTGTAGATGTTGCGAAACTCGACGGCGGCCTTTTTCGATTTGGTGGGGCCGAACCATTCCATGAACCCGCCCATGTTGTTGAACCCGGTCAGCTCCGCCGGGAACTTGAAGGTGGCCATGTGATGCCATTCGCCCGTGTCGAGGTTCTTCATCCAGATGCCGGCAAAGCCCACATGCGGCGCATGATCCGTCGGCGTCCAGACGCGATGAACGAACCGATACCATTGGTTCACATTGAATTCATCCGCGGGCCACATGCCGGATACGCCGCCGGACGAGCCTTCCCACGTGGACCGGTGCCAGCCCATGTGCGGTCCGGCATAAACGAAATCAATGCCGCTGGCCGGCGCCCCCTTGCCGGTCACGCCCCAGGTGGACCACAACAGGTGGGTGGCATGCTCCGCCGAATTGAGCTGGACGCCGCCGTAATATTCGCAGCCCCAGCCTTCCTTGGACCGGCTGTGGTGCGGATACGTGGCGATGTAAATGGTGCGCGTCCAATACGGATAGCGCGCATCGTAGGTAACACATTCCAAATCCGACTTGGACTCGGGCACGAGATCGTAATAGCTAGCCCAGCCCATCAGCGGTTGAAAAAGGGTGAGCGACAGAAGGCCAAAGGCCGCAAGTCGGTATGGTTTCATAGTGAAATTCATTGGTTGAGACCGGCGAGTTCAGTTGGGGACAAATTACGGTTCCATATTTTCAGTTTCCGAACGTGGCCGACAAAGGAATTGCCGGTCTTGCTCCCGAGTTGCGCCAAGGGACAAACCATCTGGTCATTGGATCCGCCCGCTAGCTGGCCGTTGACATAAAGCGCTGTGTGGCCGCGCTCGCCTACAATCGTCAGCGTCACCCATTGGTTCAGCGGTGGCGTCTCGCCTAAGACATGGCTTACGTCCTTCATCAAATGACTCGCGGCCGGGTCCGCGCCGGGCGTGCCGGCGGCCCGCACCAGGCCGATGCCCTGTCGGGCAACTTTCGTTTTGACCTCCTTGCCGGCGGCCTCCTTTGTTTTGATTTCCTCTTCGCGCGAAAAATCCGAACAGATTTCCACCATGTCGGATGAAAGCATGACGCCGCGCCTCCCGGTCTCGGCGGTCCGAAAAACCTGCATCGTCAAGGTCCACGGCCATTCCAAATCGGCGCGCGGCTGGCCGGCGAACGGCAGTTTCACCACGGCGTTCGTCGCGCCCAGCGTGAATTCGCGCGGCAGGTCCAGCACCACGCCGTCCGCGTTGCTGGCCGGAATGCGGTCAAACACCGTGACGCCGGGGACGGGCAGCGTGAGCGCGGTGCGTTTCTGAAATTCCGAATAATCCTTCAAGCCTTTGACGCCCCAGAGCTTTTCCGAAAATGCCTGCAGGCTTGGCAAGACGAGGTTGGCAATCTCCGTCATAGTCCAGCCCGTCGGCGCCTGATCGCCCCAGAGGTGGAGTTTACCGCCAAGCAGGTGTGGATCATTCGGCGCCGGATTTTTGTTGGCGTCACCGCTGATTTTCCAAGGCTCCCAGTTATTGTAGATGCCGGCGTTATTGACACCGTAGTAGTGGCAGCCCGGGCAAAGATAGGTCTGGCCGTCGCTGGAATTGATGACGTTGTGGCCCTGTTCGATGAGCGTCTTCGCATCGCGCGTGACCCACATGTCAATCGTCACGCTGGGATCGGGCAGCGTGGTGCCGGGCATGTATTCGTAGCCCGACCAGATGCGGCAGTTTTTCCCCTTCGAGCGAAGGTGGGCGTTCATGGTGTTGATGAACTGCCGGAACGCCTCGCCGAGTTTTTCCTGCTCGTCCTTCGGCACACCGCCCATCCGGTATTCATCCGTGCCGATATGAAAATCTGGCGCGTCAAAAATCGGAATCATCTCGTCGAGCACCTTCTTCATCCGCTCAATGGTGTTCGGGTTAGTCACATCGAGAAACGCCTTACCAAGTTTGGGATGCCGCAAGTCCGGCCAGTAGGTGGTGAAACAAAGCGCATGGCCCGGCATGTCAATTTCCGGGGTGATGGTGATGCCGAGGGCTTTGGCTTCGTCCTGCAACTTGCGCAGCTCCTTTTTCGTGTAAAACAAATCCTTGGACGTCAGCCCGGGAAAGGTGTCGCACTGCACACGAAAGCCAGAGTAGCCGTCGCCGAACGCCTCGTCGCTCAGGTGCAGATGCAGCTCGTTCATTTTATACCAAGACATGATTTTCAGGTAATCGTGCAGCACCTCGATTGGAAACGGTTTGCGGCCCACGTCGAGCATCAACATGCGCCGGGCATACTGCGGAAAATCCACAATTTCGCCCCGGGGGAGCTTGCCGTCGGCATGCTGGTGGAGCAGCTGCAACAACGAACGTGTGCCATAAAAAATTCCCGTCTCCGTTTCCGACGTGATGCGCGCCGCGCGGTCCAGAGACAGCGCATAAGCCTCGTTCCCGTGCGGCACCGGCGAAGCAGGTTTCGCGAGCGAGAGAAAAATCGCGCCCGCCGAAGGGCTGTCTGCAAACTTCAGCGACGCGGGGCGGAGGCCCATCGCCAAGAGATCGCACAGCAATTGCGTGGCGACGGCTCCGAGTGCCGCCTTGTCCTTTGAAGCAACTTCGATGACGCATGGCATCGTCAGCGCCAGCGTGCCGTTACCGTCCGTCCACCGCTGCACCGCTGGAACAATTTCCGGCTCCGCCGCCCGAGCCGCCAGCGGCAACAGGACGGCGGCGAGGACGGGCAGCAGGAACTTCAGATGGCAGAAGGTATTATTCATGTTTGATTTTATTTACGGCGATGGCCAGGGATCGATTTTTTCAAAGAATCACTCAAGGTTAAGCTCGAAATCCTTGCTGATCACGACGTCCTTGCGGCGGGATTCCGGCATGACGACCAGCCGGGTGAGTTTGCCGTCCTTGACCTCGCCCTCCACCGTCGTGTTGGCGAAGGCATGGAGCTTGAACGCGGCGTTCCAGTCGCGCGGCCAGGCCTGGAGCAGCATGATTTCGCCATGCTCGCCGTTTTGCAGGAGCATTTCCTGAAGGGTCGTCATCATGTTCGCCATGCCGTCATAGTCGGGCGGCGAATCGTGCGGCGAGCCGCAGAAGCCGGGGAAGCGGAACGGCTCGCGCAGGTCGCGATCCTGCCGGAAGAGCCGCTGGCCGCGGATTCGTCCCAGCACATCCTTCTTCGCGTTTTCAGCCTGGCCGAGGCGGGCGGAGAAGATGCCGTATTGGTTCCAGCAGCAGTGCTCGATGTCGGGCATCACGCCCAGCGCGTTGATCGCCTCCTGAATGTCCGGCGTCTTTTTGTCGAGGCTGTAGATGCGGAACGGGAATACGGTGTAGAGGTCGGGCGCCTCATAATTGGCGCGCGCCTGGCGCCCGCGGTCCTCATTCATCTTCTGATAGACCCCGGCGTTGTCGGGCATGTGTTTACCCTTGTAATCGCACATGGGAATCGGCGGCAGGATGGCCTTGATCCGCGCGAGGCCGGTCTTTTGTTCAGCGGTCAGCAGGTTGGCCGGAAGTTGTTCGAGGCGATAAACCACATAGTTCAGCCCGGCCACGGTCGGCGTGTCGTTCACCACGTCATCCCAATAAGTTTCCAAGGCGTGGGTGGGGAAGATCCGGATTTTGCCCTGCGCATCGCGCTTGAACCGCGTCTCAAAAAAACTCAGAGCGCCGAAGGCATACGGCAGGCCCGTCTGGCACAGAAACGCCTCGTCCTGCGTGTAGGCGTAATCATCGAGCATCAGGTTGGCGGCTTCCAGGCTGTGCTGCCAGGTCCACCGGCAATACGGCTCGCTATATTCCGTGGCGCCCCAGCCGAAATCGCCCATGACCGGCAGGCCGAGCCGCGAGAAGCATTCCTCAAAATAGATGCCCTGGGCGCCGTAATATTTTTCCGCCCGCGCCTCCATCACCGGGGCCAGCTTGTTCATGAACACCAGCAGCGAGCGGAAGAAGTCCGCCGAACCTTGCGCCAGTTGCGGCTGGTAGAGCAGGCGGTTGTTCTGCCACCAGTAAGAATTGCCGTAGAACTGGTCGTCGGCCGTGGCGGCCAGGTCGCGGTAGTCGAGCGCGTAGGCGGCGTAGTTCGGATGCATCCGGAAGAGGCCGCCGCAGAAATTCGCCAGCATGGCGGAGCGCATCTGGCAGGCGAGCAGATATTTCGAGAGCACATACGCCTGCGTCACGACGGGATCGGACACGGTGACGAACGAGCGATCCCAGTAATCCGCCCAATACTTTTCCGTCCGCGCCTGCGCCTCCGCGAAGGCGGGCGCGGCGGCAGCGGCGGCCTCCAGCTGCTTGATCCAAGCCTCGGCGTCCGGTGCCTGCGCCCGGTGCGTGGTGACGACGAGCTCAAAATCGCGGACGGGCTGCTTGGACCGCAACCGGTGATCGCTCAGCCGCTCCAGCTCCAGGCCGCGCCCGCTGATCTTGACGCCGAAGGTGTTGTCGCGGATGGGATCCACCGCCTTCACCAGATCGGCATACTTCTCCATGTGCTGCCACTTGAGGATGGTGTCCGCCGGCGAGTATTCATTGCGGTGATAGGAGATGATGGCGACCGGGTCACGGTTGTCCCAATGATCGGCGCTGGTCCAGACCGGCACATCCGCGGGGGCACCGCGCAGGGGATAGCACGCGTCGCCGATGGTGGTATGAAAGTCGCGCCGATCTGTCCGCCAGTCGTAGTAGGCGAATTGCGCTGCCGTCGGCTGGTCGGCCTGCACGCGGAGGCGGATGTCCGGCGCGCCGGCATCCACGAAGGCGGTGAGGCGGACGGCTCTGCCCGGGGGACCGGCGGTGATTTCGCAGCGGCCCTGGCGCAGCTTCAATTCCTGCCGGTAGGGCATCCCCTTGCGGAACGGATTGGGCGAAAGATGCACGCGCACCCGGCCGCACTTCAAAAGCGTGTCGATCTCGGAGATGGCGTCGTTGCGGGCGACATAGAAGAGCAGATCGCCGTCCTCCTCAACCCACAGGTTGACGCCGACATTACCATTGCCCAGCGGGATGGAGCCGGTCTCATCCTGCGAGGCGTTGGTGAAGACGGTGTTGCAGGCATCCAGCCCCGGATCGGCCGCCATCGCCAGTCCGGCGGCGCGGACGCCGGCCGACACGGCAGCCAGCAAAGTAAAAGTGAGAATGGCGGTTATACTTTTCATACCAGGTTGTCTCGAAACCCATGTGGGTGGTTTCCTTGACGAACCGCCCGGGGATTTAGTTTCAGTTATCTGCCCGCGCCGCTATTTCCCCGCCGGGCGCGCGTCGAAGACCAGCACCTCGAACGGCTCCAGCGTGATGCTTTGCGGATGACCCGCCGCCAGCGAAAGCGTCTGCACGCGCTGCTCCTTGTAAGGCGATTGGAGCGCGTAATCCTTCGCCGCGCCGGCCGGCAGTTCAAATACCGTGGCAATATCAAGCGTGACGGTTTGCGGCTGGTTGTCGGGATTGCGGAGCATCAGCGTGCCCTTGTGCGGATTCCACGCGGCGTAGCCGTAGATTTGCAACTTCAGCGGATCGCCGCCGACCCAGTGCGAATCCACAAGCACATCCGCATTCGCCTGTGCCCACTTGGCGGCCTCGGCGATTTGATCCCAGGAGTTGGAGGTCATCAAGGATGGCGTCAGATACAACTCCTGCAGCGACGATCCGTTGGCGAAATACGAGCGCGCCTCGTTCTTCAGATCGGGCGGATTGTTCCGGCCCACATCGCCGCCCTGAAACTCGCGTCCGTGGACGATGCCGTGCGCCATGATGGAATTGAGCGGATAGAGCGGCGATTTCTGGACAAAGAGCTGGCGGCAGTAACCGTCGCGGAAGGTGAGCCACTTTTCGCGGTCATACTTGTTCGTCGAAATCAGGCCCTTACCGGCCCAGCCGACATCCGCGCTGCCGTTCCGCCAGGTGGAATCCACGTGGTTCAACCAGAACGGCGAAGGCCAGGTGCCGACGGTGACATTGATGAAGACATCAGAATTTTGCTTCCGCAGATTCCGCGCCACATCCAGCAGCGCCATGAAATGAGGGCTGACGCCTTCGCCAGCTTTGTCCCACTTGAACGAGTTCACACCGTCCTCGCGCATGAGTTGGAGGCAGCGCTCTTGAAACCATCTCTTGTAGCCGGGATACGCGAGATCGAGATGTGCGCCTGCCGGTATGATGCCCATCTGCTGCGCCGTGGCGGTGCGTTCCTCATTGCCACCGTAGCCGCCGAGTGGCGAAATCCAAATCGCGAGGTGCGCGCTTAGTTTTTCCATCTGCAATTTGAGCGCCGCGTAGCCGCCGGGAAACTTATTGGTGTTCTCGGCCCAGAGTCCGCGGCCGGGCGAATCCCAGCCGTCATCCACGAGATAGGATTTTACCGGCACGCCGCGCTTGTTCACCAGCTCGTCGTTGAAGCGATTCACCACGTCGAGCATTTTCGCAGCGTCCACCGAGAAGCCGAGGTCATACCAGCAATTGTAATGCAGAAACGGACTCGAAGGCCGGGCGCGTTCGCGTTCGATATAATACAGAAACGCGCGGCGCAACTGGCCTTCCGGCGCGACACCCGCCACTGCGCCGAACCGGTAATTTTGCGCCGGCGAAAGTTCCAGCTTGCAGGCCAGACCAATGCGCGCACCCGCAGCATCAAGCGCATTTTCCGCGCCGGGCATTTCCACGCCAAAGAACATTCCGCCGCCGGCCACCGGACAGCCGGGCACGGAGCCAATCGTCTTCGCGCCGGGAATCCGCACATCGGTCAGTTCGACTCCAAACAAGGGAATCGTTCTATCCGGCGACGAAAATTCCACCGTCTGGCGAAGGTAGCTGGAACCATCGCGCAGTTCGGCGCGCCAGTGCGCGCGCACGCCGCTCGCGGAAACCAGGTTGGCTTCCAGTGCCGCGCCGCCAATCCGCTCAGCCACGCGAACACCGCCCGGCGACGGCGTCAGCCGCACCAGCTTTGGCTCACCGTCGAGCCGAAACGCCGAAGCGGGCAAATCAAAAGCGGGAAATTCACCGAGCTTCCTCTCGATCATCTGTTCGCCTGCCACCGTGGTGACATTGAATTCCGGCTTGGCCTCGCGAACACCGATGAGCAGAAACTTTTTTCCGTCTTCCCAGATGAGCGCCAGCGCCGGCCCCCACGACATTCCCTGATCGGTGCCCTTGTCAATGCGGCAGGAGACGAAATTGGTGCCGGCGGGAAAGGGAAACTCCTCCGCCTCCGCCTGGTTTGCCTGCACATCCAACTCAAACACCGGCGGAGAGTGGAATGCCCTCGCCAGATTGAATTCTGAAATCACACACCGGCCCGCCGCGCCGAGGTCCGAATGATTTTTCGCCTGCGCCTGCAAATTCATTTTACCTAGGCGCACCAGCTTCGGTTCGCCGGCAAATTCCGCCCGTGGAAACGCCGCCAGTTCCGTCCACGTCAAACCGTCGCGCGAAGCCAGCGCCACCACACGGTCAGCCTCCAGCCGCACCGCCACCGCCACGCCTTTTCGCGCGGATGCCGGCGCCAGCGCCAGCCGGAACAGCTCCGCGCCCGACTGGTCAAAGGACGGTCCGGAAATCTTATTTTTTAATTGGAGCGGCCGAAGCTGCCCATCGGCGACCTGCCACGATTCGGAAATCACCGCATTGCCCAACGTAAAGACGTCACCCGCCTGCGCCGATTCCGCGTGGCCCGGCATCGGGCCGGGAAACTCCACGGCGGCAAAACCGGTAAAGGCGGTAACCAGCAGCGCGGCTCCAAAGCCGGAGCGAAAGGATTTTAAAATAGAGTTGAGCATGGCTATTTCGGATTGGTAAAAAATAGAGCTTGGAAGGAAGCCGCCAGTCGGACAATACCCAATACGGGGGAGACCTCAGCAACGACCACCGCTTACGAAGGGCCACCTTAATCAAATCAAAAGCCGAGACGGCGAGTCCGCCCGGCGGACTTGTTTTTCGGCCCGTTATTCAATGTTCGTTTTCCGGCCCAAGGCCCGGCCACCGGCCTGCTCCACCGCATCCAGTTCGCCCGCCAGCTTCTTGCTCGCGTCGGGCTGCGTGGCATTGAGGTTCTTGGTCTCGCCCAGATCATGGCCCAGGTCATAAAGCTGCGGTGACTTCGCGGAACCCGCTTCGGGATTGGCTGCCTGCTTGGGTTCGATGAATTTCCACTGGCCGTCACGAAAGCCCAGCACCTGCGCGCCGTTGTGTTCCACCAACTTCTCGCGGCCCGTCTTCGCATCACCCAGCAGCGCGGGCAATATATTGACGCTGTCCGGCGCGTCACCGGCGGGGATCTTCTGCCCAGTCAACGCGGCGAACGTGGCGGGGAAATCCATCAGGCAAACCAGTGCATCCGACACCCCCGGCGTCACACGACCCGGCCAGCGCACAATGAAGGGCACCCGCGTGCCGGCTTCGTAGATGCTGTATTTGCCGCCGCGCAATGGGCCGGCAGCCTGATGGCCGTTCAAGTCGCGCACGGCGCCGTCCGCGTAGCCGTCGTCCAGCACCGGGCCGTTGTCGCTGCTCAAAATGACAATCGTGTTGGACGCCAGGTTCAGCTTATCAAGCGTCGAAAGAATTTCCCCGACGCACCAATCAAATTCCACGATCACGTCACCACGCACCCCGCAGCCGCTCTTGCCGACAAACCGCGGGTGCGGCACGCGCGGCACATGCGGATCGTGCGTGGCAAAATACAGAAAGAAAGGCCCGTTGGTGCTTTGGGTAATGAAGTTGACAGCCTTCTGCGTAAACGTGTCCGCCTTGTCCTCGTCCTTCCAGCGGGCCGCCTGTCCGCCCGTCATGAAACCAATCCGGCTGATGCCATCTATGATGGTTCCATCATGGCCGAGCGAAAGTCCCATTTTCAAAAGCTCGGGATGCTGTTTGCCCGTCGGCTCGTCATCAATGGGCTTGCCGTAGCTGACTTGAATCGGATCTTTCGGGTCAAGGCCGACAACCCGGTGATTCTCGATATAGACGCACGGCACCCGGTCGCCGGTCGCCGCCATGATAAAACTATAATCAAAGCCCAGTTCGTTCGGGCCGGGCTTGATGTCGGCATTCCAGTCTGCACCGCCGGGGCCGCCGAGTCCGAGATGCCATTTGCCGACGACGCCGGTGCGGTAGCCCGCCTTTTGCATGATAGAGGCGAGCGTGGCGTGGTTCGGGTCAATGATCAGCGGCGCGTTGCCGGGCAAAACACCGGTGCCGGTCTTGCGCCATGGATATTGCCCAGTGAGCAGCGCATAGCGCGACGGCGTGCAAGTTGCGGAAGTGGCGTGGGCATCGGTGAAGCGCAAACCATGTTGTCCAAGTCGATCCACATTGGGCGTGGGAATTTTCGTTGCGCCGTAACAGCCGGTGTCGCCAAAGCCGAGGTCGTCGGCCAGGATGAGCACGATGTTCGGAGAAGATGAGGCGGCGGCGGTCGGGGCGGCGGCGGCGGGTCTGGTGGTCAAAGGGATGACACACGCAAGGGCAATGGCGATGGGCATTTTCATTTGGTTTTCAGGTTATTCGGTCAGGGCGTCGGGAGCGTTTGTTTTTTGGTTGAAAGCCGCATCATTCTTCTGCGGCAGGCCGGGCGTGCTGCGGCCGTCGGCCTTGTATTTTTCGAGCAGGGCTTTCAGGCGGACAACGATTTCGGGATGTTCGCCGTAAAGGTTACGGCGCTCGGCGGGGTCGGCGCTTAAATCATAGAGCACGCCGGGAAACGGATTCGGCGCGGAATCATAGCCGCGCTCCTGCTTGAACCAATCCGGCTCCTTGTTCGCGTCGCCGGTTTTCGCATCAATGAACACCCAGCTGCCCTGGCGGACGGCGAGCTTGCCGTTGCCGGCGTGATGGACGGTAGCTTCACGGATGGGCTTGGTGAGCTTCTCGCCGAGCAGCGCAGGAAGAATGTTGTAGCTGTCCTCACCGGCGTTGTCCGGCAGTTTCGCGCCGACAATCGCCGCCGCCGTAGCCATGAGATCGGCGTGGCAGATGACCTCGGCGTTCGTGGTGCCGGGCTGGATGCGCGCGGGCCAGCTCACGATGAACGGTATGCGATGACCGCCTTCCCAGGTATCGCGCTTCACGCCACGCCAGTCGCCCATCGCATAATGCTTCTGGTCGCGCGCCTCCTCGTAGTTCCAGTTTTCAGGCCCGTTGTCGGAAGTGAAAAACACCAGCGTGTTGCTCGCGCAGCCGGCGCGCTGCAGCGCCGCCATGACCTCGCCCACCGTCCAGTCCATCTCCATCACCCAGTCGCCGTAATCGCCGATGCCGCTCTTGCCCTTGAACTGGTCGTTCGGGATAATCGGCGAGTGCGGCCCCGTGAGCGCGAGATAAAGGAAAAACGGTTTCGCCGGCGTCTTCGCGCTTTGCCCGATCCATTCCACCGCCTTGCGTGCCATTGTGGGCGCGATTTGTTTCCGGTCAAAACTCGCCTGTGCCGGGCCGGCGTGCTGGCTCAGGCGCGAACCAAGTGCGGGCCATTGTTCCGTCGGCGCCGGGCCGGCAATCCGATCGTTTTGAATGAACACATACGGCGAGAAATTCGGCGCGCTCATGCCGAAAAAATAATCAAAGCCGAGATCCACCGGGCCACCGGTGATGGGCTGGCTCCAGTCAATGTCCGCGCACAGCGCGTTGTCCTGATTCTTAGTCAAGGCGAGTTTCTTTGCCGAGGCCTCCAACGCGAACGGCCAGTTCAGGCCGAGATGCCATTTGCCGATGGCCGCCGTGCGGTAGCCTTGCTCGCGCAGCATTTCCGGCACGGTCAACCGGCCCGGCTCGATGAGCGGCTTGTCCCATTGCCACAGGACGCCTGCCTTGAGGCGCGTCCGCCAGCAATAACGCCCCGTCAGCAGCGCATAACGCGTCGGCGTGCAGACGGCGGTCGGCGCGTGTGCATCAGTGAAGCGCATTCCCTGGCTCGCGAGTCGATCGAGATTCGGCGTCGGGATTTTCCCAGAAGGGTAATTGCATTGCACATCGCCATAACCCAAATCGTCGGCAAGGATGAAGACAATGTTGGGTGGTTGCGGAATCGCGGCGGCAGGAGCGGCCAGTGTTGACCACGCCGGCAGCAAGGCACAACCAATTAGAACGAGTGTTTTCAAGGTTTACGGAGGCTGGCGCCAAAGGCTTTGGGGTCGTCCTGGTCCGGTTCCTTCAATGCGGCCCGCTGGCGGAAGACCTCCTGCACCAGATTGGTTTGCACGTCCGCGTAGTCCGGGTTACCAAAGACGCTCCGCATCTCGCCGGGATCTTTGGCGCGGTCGAACAGCTCCCAATAGTCCACGTCGGGTGCGTAAAAATGCGCCAGTGTGTAACGGTCGGTGATGACCCCGTAATGCGGACGGACATGGTGTTCGTCGGGATATTCGTAGTAATGATAGTAAAAGGCCTTGCGCCAGTCGGCGGGGGTTGCGCCCTGGAGCAGCGGCAGAAAGCTGCGCCCCTGCATCCGGGCGGGGACGGGCTGGCCGGCGGCCTGCAGCAGGGTCTCAGCAATATCGAGGTTGGCAACCACGTCTTTATTCACGCTGCCGGCCTTGACGACTCCCGGCCAGCGGATGAGAAAGGGCGTGCGCGCGGATTCCTGGAAGATCCAGCGCTTGTCAAACCAACCGTGTTCGCCGAGGAAGAATCCCTGGTCCGAGGAATAGATAACGATGGTGTTGGTGGCGAGGCCGGTATCGTCGAGATATTTTAAAATGTGCCCGACGTTGTCATCCACGCCCTTGATGCAGCCAAGGTAGTCGTGCAGGAAACGGTTATATTTCCATTCGGTAAGCGCGCGGCCAGTGAGATTCTTTTTTAGAAACGCCTCGTTGCGCGGCACGTAATAGGCATTCCAAATTTCTTTCTGGTCGGGAGTGAGATCCGGCGGGACGGCGAGCTTATTGTCCGATTTCAAAGTCATCGTGTTTTCAATACTCATGTTCTGGCCACGCTCGGCCAAACCACGGCCGGAGTAGTCATCGAACAAGTTGTCAGGCAAGGCATAGGTGCGATCATGGTCGAAATCCAAGTCGCGCAGCGCCGGCTGCCAGTTGCGATGCGGCGCCTTTTGCCAGCAGAGCAACATGAACGGCTTGTTGGTGTCGCGCTGTTTCAACCAGTCCAGCGAAAGATCGGCGATGATGTCGGTGACATAGCCCGGATGTTTCACGCGCTGGCCATCGCAAATCATTGGGGGGTTATAATAAATCCCCTGCTCCGGGAGAATTTCCCAATGGTCGAAGCCGGTCGGGTCGGTTTCCAAATGCCACTTGCCGATGATCGCGGTCTGATAACCGGCCTTTTGGAGCAGCTTGGGCAAGGTGGTCTGGGAGCCGTCGAAGCGACAGTTGTAATTGTTGTAAAATCCGTTGATGTGGCTATAAGTGCCGGTAAGGATCGAGGCGCGGGCCGGGCCGCACAACGAATTGTTCACCAGAAAACGGTCGAACCGCATGCCTTCCTGCGCGAGGCGATCAATGTTTGGCGTCTGGATCAGGTGCCGCGACTCGCCGTAGGCGCTGACCGCCTGCCAGGCGTGATCGTCCGCCATGATGAACAGGATGTTGGGCCTTTGCGGAGGGGTGGCGGCAGCTGCGTCAAAAGCTGACAACACCGGCAGCAATGCGGAACAAATATGAATGATTCGATGCATGGTTTATTTGGCTGGAGACTTCGGTTCGTTCAAACGGCCCGGTTCGCGGCGACCGGAACCGGGATGCTTGGTCAAGCTGTCGCCCAAATCCGCCCGTGCCTTTTCTGCTTCGGCGGCAAGTTGTTTTACAATTTCCGGATGCAGCGCGGAAACATCAGTGGTTTCGCCGATGTCATTGACCAGATCGTAGAGTTCCGCTTTTTGAATTTTACGCTGCGAATAAGGTGCCGGCACCCCGTCTTGGCCGCCTGGCTTGCCGGCCAGCGTCTGGTAAGTGTGCGGCAATTGAAGTTTCCAGCGGCCATCGCTGGTGGTCACCGCCTGAAGCTCATTCACGCCGTAATAAAACCAGTAGGCGTCGTGCGGATTTTTGGCACCGGGCTGGCGGGTGATAACCGGCCATACATCCAGACCGTCAATTTTGTTCTTCGGCAAATCAGCGCCGACGAGCTTCGCGATGGTCGGAAATAAATCAATCGTCATCAGCATGTCAGCAGAGTCGGCGCCGGCAGGAATCTTTCCTGGCCAGCGCATGATGCACGGTTCACGCGTGCCCCCTTCCCAATTGGAGCCTTTGCCCTCGCGCAACGGCTTCGCGGAACCACCGTGATTGCCGTAGCTCAACCAGGGCCCGTTGTCCGACGTAAAGATGACCCAGGTGTTTTCGTCGAGGCCATTCCGCTTGAGCGCGTCGAGAATTTGTCCAACCGACCAATCGATTTCCTCAATCACATCGCCGTAAAGTCCGCGCACGCTCTGGCCGCGAAATTTTTCACTCACGCCCAGCGGCACGTGCGGCATGCTGTGCGCGACGTAGAGAAAAAACGGCTGCGACCTGTTCTTTTCGATAAACTTCACCGCGTGTTCGGCATACCAAGTCGTCAGATGATTCAGGTCATCAATGGACATTTCCTCGCGGAATTTATTTCCGCCGTCATAAATCGGCAGATTCGGATACTCGCGTTTCATCGCGGCATAGGCGGGAGGGAAATTAGTGATCAAATCAGGATGACCCGGCCAGTAGTCACAAGATAAAGGCAGGCCGAAAAACTCATCGAAGCCATGCTGCAGCGGCATAAATTGCGGCGCATCGCCCAGATGCCATTTGCCAAACATACCGGTGGCGTAACCGTGCTGCTTGAGAAGTTGGGCCAAGGTTGTTTCTTTTTCATTCAAACCGATTTTGGAACCCGGCCCCAGCGCACCATGAATGCCGACCCGATTGGGATAACAGCCCGTGAGCAACGCGCAGCGTGAGGCAGAGCAAACCGGCTGGGCGACGTGAAAATTCCGGAAGATCACACCTTCGTCGGCCATGCGGTCGAGGTTTGGCGTCTTAAAACCTTCCGCGCCAAACTTGCCGACATCGGCGTAGCCCTGGTCATCGGTGAAGATGATGACGATGTTTGGCTTCCGGGCGGCGGCCGGCGCGGCGGCCGGCAAGAGAGGTTCCGCAGCGGTGACCGTGACCATCGTCAAGGCTGCGGCCAGCAGAATAATCGTATTTTTCATTTTAAAATTCAATTTACCGCCGCCTCACTTCGCCGGTTTAAGCACGGGAATTGGATCGATGGATTCAGCGGCACCAGCCAATTCCACCACGACAATTGTGTCGGTGTCATTCACATTTTTATCATCCAAACGAATGGTGCTTCGGTTGTCCCGTTTGACAACGGTGAGCGGGACACCATTAAGCAGTTTGACGGAAACCGCCTTTTCTTTCAGATCCGGAATCGCAATCTCTTTACGACCATTCAGCAGGTGGAGATAGATTTTATGATCCTTGCAGGTGGACGCAAAGTTCTTCTCCGGCAAAAACGGGCCGCCGCGCGTGTCATAAATACTTTCGCCGTTCTTTTCCAACCAGGCACCTATTTCCTTGAGCCGGGCAACCTTGTCCGGTTCAAAGGTGCCGTCGGCTTTGGGCGGCACATTGAGCAGCAGGTTGCCGTCCCGGCCGACTGTATTCACCAGTTGCTGGATGAGCGTTTTCAAGGGGCGGGTGGTTGTATTGGGATGCCAGGACCAGCCTTGGGTGATGGAGATGCAGGTTTCCCAGGGACGTTCCCGGTCGAACTCGCCAATGCGCCCTTCCGGCGTGTCATAATCTCCGCGCAGGCCGCTACGGTCGTTGATCACGATGCCGGGCTGGAGTTTGCGGATCAGCCGGACGGATGCTTCAGGCGTGTTCTTCCAGAGGTATTGCGGGCTGTCGAGACAGTCGAACCACAGCATATCGATCTTGCCATAATTGCTGCAAAGCTCTTTTAGGTGCGTTAAATACATCTCACAGTATTTGTCATGCGTGGATTCCCGGCCGAAGTCACGATCATACCAATCCCGCGGCGAATAATACCAGCCGAGCTTCAGTCCGTTCTTATGGCAGGCATCCGCCAGCTCTTTGGCGGTGTCTTTGCCATAAGGCGTGGACAGGATATTGTGATCCGTGGTCTGGGTGCCGAACATGCAAAATCCGTCATGATGTTTCATGATGGGGATCATGTATTTCATACCCGCC
This sequence comes from uncultured Verrucomicrobia subdivision 3 bacterium, assembly GCA_903921455.1. The sequence continues at coordinate 40,332 of CAIXPZ010000047.1, forward strand.
GCTTTGGCCATCGCAGCCCATTTTTCAGCGTCAAAGTTTTCGTTGCGGAACTGCTTGTAGAGATTGTCATAGACGGGATCGGCCCGGTAGGTTCCGTTGACGCCGTCCCCGCCGTAGCGGATGCGCCCCATCTTGCTGCCCTTTCGCGACCAGCCGATTTCTTCTCCGGCCACGGAACACGGTCCCCAGTGTGCGAACAGGCCGAACTTAAGCTTTCGCCACGCCGCAATGGTATCCTTGTCCGCATTCAAAGCCGGGGCGCGCCAGTCGGGCACGGATATTTTGTGCATTTGCCCGGCATTCCCCACCACCTCATATTCGATGACCGTGGCGACCGGGTCTCGCTCCGCGCGATCCATAAAGATCTGAATGCCGGTCGCCCAATCGATAGAAACCTTGCCACCGGTCAGAGCCTTACAGGTTCCCTTCACCAGCGGGAGTTCCGAATTGGGAAATTGCATTGAAAGTCCTGGCTGCCAGTTGCGGATGAAAAGAAAAACCGTGCTGCCCTTGGCTCTTGAGAATCCCCATTCACCCGCCAAGAATGGGCCGGGCACCGAATCTTTGATTAATGGGGTAAATTTCTCCGTCAGCCGGGCATCCAATGTCGGCGCGAGATTTTCCGAACTCGTGGCTTGGTAAGATATCGCACGCGGCATCACGACCGGCGCACTGGCGTCCACAGCGATCGCGACGGAGGCAAACACCATCAGGCCAGCGATCAGCAATATAATTATGTTTTTCATTTTGAAATTCTTTCAATCTACGTGGTCCGACTTGGGCACCGGCATTGGCGCGCTGTTTCTAGGACATGCCGGCTGTTCAAAGTGTTAACATGGTGATTCAGGGTTCGAACAATTGAAACTCGTTCACCACCGGCGTATCGATGGCTTCCTGAATAACGAGACGAAAGACACGCGCTTTGACCGATGGAAATGACTCCCGTTTGTGGCTGCCAATCGTGGTGCCGGCGACCAATGGCTTCCACTCGCCAGCGACCTGTGCTTGAACTTCAAACCTCCGGGTCCGGTTGTAGGCATGGTCATCCAGCAACACCGCCCCGACTTCGTGTTCTTCGCCGAGATCAATCTGCACCCAACCATCACGGGCCTTTACATCGGCTCCGGCCCAGAGGGTGTCAAAGTCGCCATCATTGGCATGGTGCTTCGACAGTTCTTTCTCACGACCAGGCCATTCACCCGAAACCGTGACCGGCTTGCCTAAGGCCAGGTTTTCCGGAGCCGGGGAAAGCGCAACGGGCCCCTCCAGCATCACGACCACCACCGAAGCGATGGGGTCGGGCGCGGCGGCAGGAAGCGCAATCTCCATTCCCCTGGAGGTGGACGTCACCGGCAGATTCTGGTCCGGCCCGGCGAGCAGATAGGCGCGTTTCACTTTGGTTGCGAGCGGCACCGACAATCGACCGTTGGTTGGCCATTTGAAAACGTGCAGAAACAACTTGCCGGGCTTTTGGGTGCAACGACCGTCAAAAGGCAGCCATTCGAACGGACTAGCCGTCGTTCCGTGGATCGCTTCGCCATTGACCTGCATCCAGGCGCCAAATTTTTCGAGGCATTGCCGGGCTTGCGGCAGAATTTCGCCCTCGGCACTCGGCCCGATGTTGAGCAGCATGTTGCCGCCCTTACTCGCGACATCAATCAATTGCTCGAGCAGATCTTTGAACGGTCGAAAGCCGACAAGCCGGTTATAGCCCCAGTTGTTCGGCAACTGCATGGTCTGGCAGGTTTCCCAATCAATTCCCGGCAAACCCGTGGACGGCACTTCGCCTTCGGGCGAAATATAATCACCGGCAAACACATAGCCATAGGAATTAGCGATAGCGATAGCGAGTTTACGTTGAGGTGGCACGTAGCCGGAGCGGTTATTGATGATCACGCTCGGCTGAAGCGAACGCGTGTATTCTTCAAGTCCTTTGCCGTCGTCGGAGTTCCACACTTTGCGATCCCATGAGCCATCAAACCACACCATCCCGATCGGTCCATAGTTGGCGAACAATTCCCCGAGTTCCCCGTAAAGATAGGTTTTGAACCGCGCCTTATCCGACTGACTTTTGGCATAATCATTGAATGCCGGTCGGCCCGGCCAATCCGGATGATGCCAGTCCAATACCGAGTGATAGATGCAGAACTGCACGCCTTCCGCATGGCACGCGTCGGCCAGCGGCTTGAGCAGGTCCTGGCCGCCGGGAGTAATGGCGATGTTCCAGTCGTCATTCATTCTCGTCGGCCACAAACAAAAGCCGTCGTGATGTTTCGTAGTGATACAGATATACTTGACGCCTGCCGCCTTAATCAGGCGCACCCATTCCCGCGCATTGTATTTTGACGGGTGCCAAGTCTTAGCCAGCGGACTGTATTGCGAGCTGGGAATGTTGAGATAATTTTGGATCCATTCTGCGCCGCCGGTGATGGTCTGGCCCTGCCACTCGCCGGCCAACTGTGAATACAACCCCCAATGAATAAACATGCCGAACTTCGCGGCGCGAAACCACTGCATCCGCGCGGCGTGCTCCTGCACAGTTTCATGGAAGGGAACCGGATCCGCCGCCCGCGATATGGTTCCGAGCATGACAGACACGGCTGTAAGACCAATGAACAACATTTTCATGGTAATATTTGATTTCGCAGGTGGTTTAGGCCGAAGTTTCATGAATCAATAGCACCAGCCAGTCATAACAATTTAAATTCGTCTCAAAAATGATTTGCAGGCCAGCTTCATCGTAGCTGGGCTTAATGGAAAACCACAACCGCTGCCAGCGCCCGTCTTTTTGCAGACACTTTATAGACCGAATCGTCCCAACGTTTTTCCAGCGGAGAGTGAAGGTGGTCAGGACATCCGTGCCCAGGTTGCAAAAGGCATAAAGCCATTGTCCCGGATTGAGTAGATTTTTTTTGAGCAATGAAACGCCATGCTGCGGTATCACGGGCAGCGCCTTGAACTGACCACGGCTCAACCACAACAAGACGCCATGCAGCCAGCGGCGGCGGGCGTGACTGCCAAACAATCCACCCTGCAGGTCGGAATTTTGCGCGTAAACGGCAACTCGTCCACCGCGTGAATTCTCAAACAACGCGGTGCCGATGTGTTTCTCCCCCAGCATGTCGCAAAAATAACTGGCGACCGCTACCTGCGCATCAAGCAATTCCAGCTCATCCCAATCCGCCCCGCGATGAGGCACGCGGATTTTTGTGACTCCGGGGAGTTTATCGGCGAGATATTCTTCCGACTGGATGCCTTGGGTGCGATGCTGGTTCAGCTTCACGCCCAGCAGATTTCCAAAGCCCCGCTCAGAGATGATGCGCGCCGCGCCGCTGGTCAGCAGCACGGCGCCGGAAAGAATTTTCTGCAGCTCTTCGTCACTGGCGTTCCAAACCGTGGCTGCTTCGAGCAAAACCACTTCGCCGCCGGCGGCGGCCTTGGCCGCGGTCTGGTAGTTAAGCGGTATCCCCATTTGCACGAGGACCGATTCCAGGTGGCTGCCGGGCGCCATGTCATAATAATCGGCCTTGGCGGATAGTTGCGTTTTGCGCGCCACATCCTTGTCGCTCAAGGCGACAAGACCTTGCACCGGCCAGCCTTTCAGATTCAAGGCGGCGATCGCCTCCATGCGCGGACGCGCATTGCGAAACAGGGACACCGTCGTCGGCTCCTCAGCGAGAGGCGAGCCATCGAGGTCGTTGACGGCGGCGGTGATCGTGGGCAGGCCCATCAATTGGCCGAGAATCAGCGAGTGCGTGCTGTGGGCCACGGATTTGGCCCAGGTGGTGTAGCGTGTGTTTTCCAGTTCAGGAGCGAAGTCGCAATTATTTTCACCGAGCGATTGCTCGACGACCTGAAGTTGCGAAATGATGGAAGTGAGGCCCGCGCTGGCCGACTTGGGCGGCGACGTGGTGCCGGTGTAAAGCCCGAAGGTCGGACGGATAAGCGGCTTGAACCTGCCCGCGAAATTGCCGAGAACCTTTTTCCAGTCGCGACCTTCAAGCGAATGAATGCCGGTGCCGGACGTCATCAACGCGACGCGGGTTTCAGGCGATTCCGAATGAACCTGGCCGCTGATCCATTGCGCAAACTCGGCCATGCCGTCGCCGAGAAAATCCAGCCATTGCTGGCGGAAGGCCGACGGCGGTCCGGGCTGGAGCACGGCAGCAAGAATTTCCTCACGCGTGTAATCTTTGCCCGCGAGTTGCGCAAACTGGTTCAAGTGCAGCGGACAATAACAAAACATGCCCGCCGTGCTATGGTTGTGCAGACGGAAATCGTCATCAATCCAGAGAATGTCCGGCTTGGTTGAAGCCCAGCCGCGCAACATCCTGGACATTTCCTGGCGATAAACCGGATCCTCCGGACACGGCGAGCCGTGCGAAGTATTGCCGTAATGATCCACCATGAACTGCTTCCACTTGTAGATCGACCGCAAGTCGGTGTTGGAGGTGGTGGCCCCCAGCAATTGCTGGAAATTCAATTCAAAGCCGAATCCTTCGGCACGAATGCGCGGCGCAACGATCTGGCGCATCCAGTCGATCCATTCATGCTGGCTTTCCGCGTCCACGGGTAGCGCATAATAACTATGGCGAAACGTGTTGACGAAAAATTGCACGCTATCAATATCCGCCTCGCGGGCGAATTGAATCAGTTCTGCCAATCGCTGTTCGGCATATTTTTCATCACCCCAAGCCGGTGCCCACGGCAAAAAATAGCGAAAGCTGATGCGGGTTTTCCGGCGCTTGACGGACGGCAGCCGAGTTTTTTCCGCAGCCACATCCTGGCCCGAGATTTTGCCCGGCAACATCAAAGCTCCTGCGCCCGCACCCAGCAAAGCGAGAAACTCCTTCCGGCTGACTTTTGAACCGTCTCCCGGTTTTTTTTCTGTTGAGTCCATAAATCGGTTCAATCGCGCCGGTCCGTTTGGTATTGCGGATTGGGCACCGGCATTTGCGCGCCCACTTCCTTGAGCCAGTCATCGAGACGCGTGTCCAATTCTGTACGTTTATCGGGATTTGATTCCGCAAGATTATGCCGCTCGGACAAATCAGCTTTTAAATTATAAAGCTCCTCGGTTCCGGTTTCGTAAAAACGAATCAGCTTCCAGTCGCCGACGCGCGCCACGCTGTAAGGTGAAATCTTACCGCCATTCCAATAATGCGGATAATGCCAGAACAACGCTGGGTGCGGAGTCGCCGCCTCGCCGCGCAGCAGCGGCACAACGCTCTTGCCGTCCACCGCCATGCGGCTGGCGGATTGGTCCGCGCCAGCGAGTTCGAGCAGGGTTGGAAAGAAATCCATGGTGATGACCGGGGAGTCGCAAACCGTGCCGGCATGCGTCACGCCGGGCGCTTTGACGATGAGCGGCACGCGCAAACCGCCTTCGTAGGCACTGCCCTTGCCGTTGCGCAGCGGAAAATTCGATGTTGCCGGCGGCTTACCGAAATGCACCACGCCCCCGTTATCCGAGGTGAAAACGACAAGCGTATGGTCAGCGATATGGAGCTCTTCCAATTTTTTAACAATCCGCCCGACACTTTCGTCCACGCTTTTGATCATCGCGGCATATACCCTGTTACTCTGGCCATCAGCACCAGGCCGGTCGGCGGCGGCATCAATCAACTCCTGTTTACCCATGAGCGGTGCGTGGACGGCATAATGACAAAAGTTCAGGTAAAACGGATGATCCCGGTTCGCCTCAATAAAATTCAAAGCCTCATCCGTAAGCTGATCCGTGAGGTAATCCCCTTTCATTCCGCCGCGCTCGGCCAAACCCGGAACCCGATGATCATTGTTCGTCGCGCCGTAAGGCCAGAAATACGACGCCGGATGACCGATCTCGCCGCCGGCGATGTTGGTATCGAAGCCCTGGTGCTGCGGCAGGAATTCGCCGCCGCCGAGATGCCACTTGCCGATGTGCGCGGTCGTGTAGCCTTGTTTTTTCAAAGCTCCCGCCAACGTCGTTTCCCCCAGCGGCAGATGCTGCTGCCAGTCGGGGATTTTGAAACGGCTGTTCTTGGGCGCACCCTCACCGGCGATCCAGTCGGTGATGTGCAGTCGCGCAGGATATTTCCCGGTCATCAGCGCCGCGCGCGTCGGCGAACACACCGCGCAAGCCGCGTAAGCCTGCGTGAAGCGCACGCCCGAGGCCGCCAACGCACCCATCTGCGGCGTCTGATAAAATTTGCTCCCGAAACATGCGCCGTCCGCCCAGCCCATGTCGTCAATCAAAATGAAGACGATGTTCGGCTTTTTCACCGATTCGACAGCGTCAAGGCTGACAACCGACAAGCCAAGCGTCAATATTTGGAAGATGCGTTTCATAAAAATTCAGGCTAGGTCATGGCACCAAACCCACCCGATAATAACCGGTTCGGCCAGTGGTGAGAATCGAAATGGCGAACGGCGAAGTCGCGAGCGAAATAATATCCGTCACCATCTGCCACGAACCAGCCACAGGCAATGCCGGTGTGTATTCGACGCGATAGTGCCGGCCTTGTATCCCCATGAACTGGAGATTGAAATTGCCGCCCGCGATATTCGCGCCCGGCAAAATCACCGGTGGTGCGGGAGTGCCAACGGTAATGTTGACCACGGTTGAGGTGGAGTTCATCCACTGGTTATCATAGACGACGGCTGTCAGCGCGTATTGGCCGGCACCGACATTGGGCCAAGCGCAGTCATAAGGGACGTTAGTGACGGTGCCCAGCAGATTGGTGCCGTTGGAGAAGAACTGCACCATCGCAATCGGGTTACGGTTGGTCAGTATCCCGGCAGACAGGTTCAGGGCGCCGGGCGGAAGATAACTGGCCCCGTTGATCGGCGCCGTCAATGCCACCGCCGGAGGCACATCATACAGCACGCTCAAGGTGTTGTGAACGATTGGCCACTGCCAGCTCCAAAGGTTATCGGCGTAACGTCCCACGTCCATCAGATTGTCGGTGGCCGGGGTGCCAATCGCGACGTGATACAAGCCGAGATTATGGCCAACTTCATGGGCCAGAGTGGAACCCAGCGAGTCGGGCGTCCGGGACAGCAGATTGACGCGGACCATGGCGCCACGCGGCGGCAAGGTCTGCGGCCCCAATCCCGTCGAGGTGCCGCCACCGTTGGATTGGCCGTAATAGGCGTCATTCGTGCCATCCCGCAGCCCATAGACATTGGAAAAAACCTTCGGCATATTTGGCAGCACACCGTAAGTCATGGGTGACCACACTTCATCGTAGGCGGCGGTGTAGCTGCCCCCATCGCCGTTCAAATCCCAGTTAAAGGTCAGCACGCCGTCGTTGGTCCAGTTGATGCCGATGTTGATCTTGGCATACACCGAAGAGATGTGGTTGGCGATGCCGGAATAAGCGGTGTAAGCCCAGTTGGTGGACTCGGTCGGAAAACGGACATAAGCAAAGGCCAGATTCATGGTGCGGCGGGGATGGCTTTGAATCTTCAGATAACCAACCACCGTGGCACCGGATTTGGTGAACAGGAAAGTCTCGCCCTCGGCCAGACCGTTTAGCGTGACTATGTTGGTGCCACCGCTGCCTTGCGCCTGGAGGGTGGCTGAATTCGGATCGGCGAGAACGAAGGTCAACTGCGGCCAGGCAGCCGGACAGGTGAACTTGAGTTGTTCCGAGTGGCCATTCACACCCAGAAATTTGCCTTTCAGATTGTCATAGCTGGAAAAATCCTGATTGGTGCTCACGTCGAGGAAATAGGCGTTGGTGGCAATCTCCGTCAGGGTCAAATTTGTGAACATCGGCAGCGCGGAGCTTCCCGACAGGCTGCACCACAGGTCGTTGGTAACAGCCGAACAGGTGCCATCCGGATAATCACTGGCGGCGGTAAAGAGATTCACGCCGACGATGTTGGTGCCATAATAATTGGTGCCGCCTTGGACGAGCGTCAGGGCCAACTCATATTGCGCGTCGAAGTTCACCAGGCAGGAATTGCTGAAGGTCCAGGTCCGGACCGTCTGGCCATAAACCCCTTGCAGGAAATTCTCGCTGTAAAGCAACGTGCGCAACCCGTTGGTGTCGACTCGCGAAATGACCACATTAAAAGTGGATGAACTGCTTTGATAACCGGAAAGCTTCAGTGAAAGGCCGCTCAAAGCAACCGTGCGGATACCATTGCTGTCCTGACGGTTGAAAGCGGAGAGAAAAACATCGGTTCTGGGAATGAAGGTCTGCGTCAACTGGCCACCCGGCGATAAATAAATCCCCGCCACAGACGACACCGCAGGCATGTTGGGCAAGCAAAGGAATCCATACGCCACGGTTTTATCCGGCAACGGCTCGGCCCAAGCGGACAACGCAGCAACCACGGTTAACAGAAGACATAAATAGAGTGATTGCCTGTTCATGGCGATCTTATAGGCTGCTCATGTCGTCAATGGGAATGACCATGATGTTGGGCGGGCGTTTGGCCGGTTCCGCCGAGCGCGGGCTGGCGGTAATCAATCCAAACGCCAGCAATTGAATAATCTGTTTCATAATTTAACTGATTTGCCAAAGGCCCAGACGCCTGTGAATTCAAACATAAATTCGAGTCTATTTCTCGGTTTCACCTACAAGATCGCCATGGGGGACAGATGCCCTGGAGGCTGCTTTTTTCGGAGGCCGGGCCGGGGGGATATTTTGCAATTTCCCAGCCTGGAAATCTTTGCTGCCCGGTCCCCACAACGGCGTGACGGTCTGTGCCAGCCAGTCATTGAACAACTTGGTGAGGCGGACGACATCATCCGGACGCGATTTTGCGAGATCGGTTTTTTCACCGATATCCGCGGCGAGGTCGAAAAGTTCGTTTTCGCCGTTCTTGGGAACAACCAGCTTCAGATTGCCAGATGAAACCGCCGCACCAAAGGCCGGAAAATTCCAAAAAAGATTTTCGTGCGTCGCGGTTTTTGTCTTACCGGCAAGCACCGGCAGCATGTCGACACTGTCCAGCAGGTTAGCCGTTGTGGTCTTGGCCTGTGCCAGACGACAGACGGTGGCGAACACATCCAGCGTGATCACCGGCGTGTCGCACACGCTGCCCGGCGGAATGTGTCCCGGATACACGGCCAGAAACGGCACGCGGATTCCGCCTTCGTAGAGCGAGCCTTTGTGATCACGCAACGGGGTGTTGTCATAATATGGATGCATGGCCCCGCCATTATCGGAAAAAAAGACGATGAACGTATTGGTGGCCAAGCCGGTTTCCTTGAGCGCAGTCAGCACCTTGCCAAGGTTCGCATCCAACGAGGCAATTTGTGCGGCATATGTGCGGCGGTTCTTCCCTGCCAGCCCGGGCGGCATGGTCTTGACGAGGACTTCCGGCGCCTGCGTGGGCGTGTGCGGCGCGTTGAAGGCGAGATAGAGAAACAGCGGCTTGTCACGCTTTTGCCGGAGGATCCGCACGGCTTCATCCCCCCAGGCGTCCGTGAGGTAGCCCGGCACCGCGACGCCGACGCCATTGCGCTCAATTCGCGCTCGGTAACTGCCGTCACCCACGGCCAGCTCGCCCGGATGGTTGACGAAATAGTCATGGCCACCGGTGACAAAGCCGAAGAAATTTTCAAAGCCGCGATCATGCGGACTAAAACCTTTCTGCAAGCCAAGGTGCCATTTGCCAATCATCGACGTTTCGTAACCCGCCTTTGCCAAGACTTCGGGCAGGAGTGTTTCGCCCGCCGGCAAATGAGCGATGGGCAGCCCCGCCTCGACCACGATGTTATTATGATGCCCGAATTTTTCCTGGTAACGACCAGTCAGCAGTCCCGCGCGTGACGGGCTGCACACCGGCGCGGTGACGTAGCCGCGCGTGCAGCGAACGCCCGCCTGCGCCAGGGCGTCGAGGTTGGGGGTGGGGATGTCCTTGCTGCCTTGAAATCCGGCGTCCGCATAGCCCTGATCGTCAGAGACGATCAGCAAAATGTTGGGCCGGGGTGCCGCCGCGTGCAATTGCCGGGCCAGAGCTAACGAAACAATCAGGCCAGTGAAAAAATTTGTCATGGATTCGACCTATTCATTAGGGATGGAGGCGGCACTGGACTGGGACGCATGGTCGCCAGCAGCCGCCAGCTCCTGCTTCAATTGCGCGATCAATTCAGCAACTCGCACGACCTGTTCAGGCTTGTCCGCCAGGTTGCAAACTTCATAAGGGTCCTCGCTCAGATGGAATAACTGCGTCTGGCCGGCTTGGGGGTAACGAATCAATTTCCAGTCACGCGTGGCGATGGCGCGCTGGACGTTTTGATAGGCAAACACCAGCGATTCACGACCGCCGCTGCCGCCGCGCAGCACCGCGCTTAAATTCTGGCCTTCGCTTTTCGGCGGGCCGGGCACGCCGCACACCGCGCCCAGCGTCGGCAGCACGTCGTAGAGGTAACACATCGCGTCCGTGGTTTTACCGGCGGGCATGCCCGGCCCAACGAAGATCAACGGAACGCGCACGGAGTCGTATTCGTATAGGTTTTGTTTCCCAATCAGCCCATGACTACCGCGCGCCACGCCGGAGTCGGCGCTGAACACCACAATCGTATTCGTCGCGAATGGCGACGCCGCGAGCGCATCGAGGATGCGGCCAACCTGCGAATCAAGAAACGTGATGTAACGGTAGTAATCCGCAGTCATCTGACGCACGGCTTCCGGCGGACGCGGATGCGGCAGCAGCATTTCGTCGCGGACTTTCATTTCGCCGTTGTCAAACGGATGCTGCGGCATAAAATTGGGCGGCAGCGGGATTTTTGCCGGGTCGTATTTCACCGGAAAATCAGGCGGAACGATATGCGGGTCATGGGGCGCATCGAACGCCACATAGCAGAAGAACGGGCCGGCTCGGTGGGCTTGCAGGAACCGAATAGACTCGGCGGCAGCAACGGCGCATAAATGCTCCTTGGCCAACCGGGGTTTTAAAAGCTTGCCGTTCTTGAGGTCCTGAACCGGCGCACCCAACGGGTTAGTCGCCATACCGCCGATAAAACTGCCGCGCGAACTCTGAAAACATTCCGGCAGCGACGCCGCGCCGTTGTGCCATTTGCCGGTGGCAAAAGTCGTGTAGCCCGCCCGCCCGAAAGCCGCCGGCCAAGTTTCGTCGCGCAGCAGTTTTTCATCAATGTGAAACAGCGACTGGCCGGACAACAGCATCGCGCGCGACGGCACGCAGGTCGCGGCGTTGAATCCGCCCTGCATGTAGGCCCGCGTGAAGGCCAGGCCTTGATGGCAGAGCCGGTCCAGATTCGGTGTCTGGATGACCGGATTACCGAGCGCGGCGATGGTGTCCGCCCGCTGGTCATCGGCAAAGAGGAATAAAATATTTGGCTGCGCAGCCGAATTCCCGGCGGCAAAGCATCCCACCACTCCCCACAGGCTTGCCAGAGCCAGCAGAATTGAGGCGGGCGATTTCATCTGGCGAGTTCAGGCTTGATCCTGAATGGGCTTTTCGAATCCAGCCTGATTTCAGAAACCGGAGTGTCCGGATGCGTTATCGAATCGCTCAAAAGTTCGCCCGCGGCCTTATTATTTTCAATATGCACGTCGCGGCAGTGGCACAGACAAATCGCATCGTGAAGCGGATGCCACGGCTCGCGAAACTTAGTGCGCTCAATGCGATTCCCGCTGAAGGTAAGTCCGTCCAGGTTGTGCGCGTAAAGGATTGGCCGGTCAAATGTTTTGAAAAAATTCTCCTCAATGCGGACGTTGCGGTGGAAATATCGTCCGGCAACATCGCGATGGATCTCCGGCCAGACCGCGATGATGCCGTCGGAAAATTGGGTCGGCGCGATGAGGCAGTTATCGAAAGTGTTATGGCGGATCAGCACGTCACTGACGGCGCCGGACTCATACCAGCCGTTCGCATCACCGGGAATGAGGATCGCCGAACCCTGGATGGCGAACGTATTATCCTCAATCACCACCTTGCGCGGCGTCGAGCAGAGAATGCCGCGGGCGCGGTTATTGCCAAACCAGCAGTTGCGAATGACCGCACTCGGCGTGTCAGTAAGATTTTCCAGCGCCTGCCCCGCCGTGATGACGTGCGCAAACGGCTTTGCAAACACCACCTCGACCTGGTGCGGATCGAGCAGGCGAAATGATTTGATCGCGTTTTGTTCCACCGGCAACAGGGTCTCGCGGTCCATCACCGAAACCGAGTCGCCGGGCTTGCCCCAGCAGGCCTGGCCGATGGACATGCCTTCGCCAAAATGCGCGAGCAGCGTGTTGCCGGCGGGCTGAAGGTCCACCGGCAGGCAGGTGCCGTGAATGTTGATCGGATCGTCCGGCGTGCATTCGACCCGGCAGCCATCAATGAGGATGGCGCCGGAACAGCCGGAAAAATGAAAACCGTCGTCCTTCGGGCCGACCACCAGACCGGAGCCGGGGCGCGGACGCACAGAAGTTAATTTAAGCGTCAGGTCGGAACTATGTTGGAAAAGAATACCCAGGCCACAAGTGCCCCAGACCTCGGTATGCTCAATACTAACCCGCTGGGAATTATGGACAAAGATTCCCGCATGGCTGCGCTGGTGATGCCGCAAGGCGAGCAAGTTTCCGGTTTTTTCCACGCGCCGCGCGCCCCAAATTTTCAGTTTACCCGGCGCCATTTCCTCGGCGCGGCCAATGCCGCCGCCATCGCCGAGATTTCTTCCGCTGGCAGGATCATACTCCATCGTCGCCCAAACACGGGACTTCCGGCCTTCGACGATCATCGTTAAATTCCCGTCGCTCACCGAATAAGGAAACTTGTTTGAGTTGATTTCAATCATTTGCCAGTCCGGGCCCTGCTCAATCACTTCGGCTTGCGAGGTCAGAAGCCGATCCCAATCCACGTTCAAGTTTTTCAGGGTGATTTTTTGACAGCCATCAACGCCGATGGCACTCATTTCACCATGCATCACCAGCGTGGCTCCTTGGCCGTCAATGGTCAGACCCTGCGCGTTTTCGATGAGAATCCCGTAGCGGCGAGGCGAGACAACCGAAGTGTTCGATTGATAATCAACCCGCTGGCTGGCGCTGGCCTCGTGAAAATGATACGTGCCCGGCGACAGCCGAAGCTTTGAACCGGGTTGTCGGCTCAACTGAGCCAGCACTTTTTGAAAAGCCACCGTGCAGTCCATCCCGCTGTCCGGAACCAATCCCACCTGAACGCCGTCCACCACAACCGCACTGACCCGCAGAGGCCAGACAGCGAACTGGACCCCCATCAGCAAGACGGCCAGGCTAAATATTTTTTTCATTTTTTCAGGCCGCCCCCGGGAACCACCGAAGACGCGGGACGCGGGTTCCCGGCTTCAAATTCAGTGGCCGGACCGGGTGTTTTGTCGAGTGAGGGGAAAAGAAACTCCCGGGAGGGCGCATGTTGCTCGCCCATGATTTTTTCCAGCTTTGCCACCATGTCCGGATGCGCGCCGGCAACATTGTTATTTTCCGCAGGATCAGCGCCCAAATTGAAGAGCTCCGTGGTGGGTGCGGCGGGTTGCTTGGGTGTTCCCAGCAGATGACGGTGGACCAGCTTCCAGTCCCCCACCCGCACGGCCTGCTGGCCGCCATAGCCATGAAATTCACGATAGAGGAAGGGGCGTTCCGCCTGTTTGCCGCCCAGAATCGTCGGCGCGAAACTGATGCCATCCGCACTTGGCGGAATCAAATTAGTGGCACCGGCGAGTTCGAGAAGCGTCGGCATCCAATCTTCAAAACCGCTCACAAGAGTCGAAGTCGCATGCGCGGGCACATGACCCCGCCAACGGACGATGAGCGGCTCGCGGATGCCGCCTTCATATATTTCGCCTTTGTAGCCGTGCAGGTCGCCATTGGAATGGAAATAGACCGGATCAAAGCCTGACAGCGGATACACCGCGCCATTGTCCGAGGTGAAAATAAAAATCGTGTCGTCCGCCAAGCCGAGTTCCTGGATAAGTTTCTCGATGCGGCCGATGTCGCGATCCATGCGCGTGATCATCGCGGCGTAAGCGGCATGGGGATATTGATGCGGCAGATAACCGTTACCGCCGGTGTAGGGCGTGTCGTCGAGTTTGCCCCGGTATTCCGCAAGCGAATCCTCAGGCACTTGCAACGCAAGATGCGGCACCGTGGTTGGATAATACAGGAAGAATGGCCTATCCTTATTTTCGCGGATGAATTTCAACGCGCGCTCATTGCAGAGGTCGGGCGCGTATTGTTGGCCGAGGTAACTGGCGTAGTTTGTAGGATTGTTTGCGTCCGCACCCTCCGGCAACTGGATTTTATCTTCCGTCATCACCACATTGGCATTGCCAGGCAGACGCATCCGGACGGCATCATCCACCAGATACTGCGGAAAATAATTATGCGCCGGCCGCTGGTCGTTGAAGCCGAAGAAATGATCGAAGCCATGCTTTAAGGGATCACCCGACGAGCCAACCCCGCCAAGCCCCCATTTACCAAAAGCGCCGGTCGCGTAGCCGGCGGACTTCAGCAACGAAGCAATCGTCGTATCGGTCGCCGGAATGGGAAACTGCCCCAGCCCGGAATACCAGTCCCCAACTTCGCGATTGTCGCGGATGAACGCGTGACCGGGATGCTTGCCCGTCATCAACACGCACCGCGCGGGCGCACATACCGGGCTGCCGGAATAATGTTGCGTGAACTTCATTCCTTCCGCCGCCAGCCGGTCGAGCGTGGGCGTATGAATAATTTTCTGGCCGAACGGCCCGATATCGCCGTAGCCCAAATCATCCGCCAGAATGAATATGATGTTTGGTTTGCGCGCGCCCTCCGCGGCAGCGAGACTGCCAGCAAATAGAGCCGCAGCGAGCAAGTGAATGATTCGTTTCATTTTCTAATAAGCGATGGGAATTGTCTAGAATTGACGCCGAGAGCCGGGCCCAAGTTACCAGATTGAAGCAACCTCCCCACTAAGTAATGTTGTCCAATTTTCATGGGCTGGCCATCACCGCCTGACCGTTGATGAACAATCGCTGCTTACCAGTCTGGCCGTGAACCGTCGCCGCAACGTGCGTCCATTCGTTCAAGGGCAGCTTGGCCTCAAAAATCAAATGCGGATCGCGCGTGATCAGGCGCAAAGAGTTATTGGGATAGGTGTCGAGCAAATAAGCCGAGGCCGCGCCAACGGGCGATTTGTCGATAATTCTCATGCCGCCAGCGGGAGCCGCCGTCGGGCGGATCCACGCCGCGAGCGTCACCCCGTCAGGGCAATTGAGCGTGGCCCGATGCGGGACTTCCAGATAGCCCGCCCCGGAGAGATGGAACATATTACCGGCGAGCCCGCCATCGGCCGGAACGACTTCGACTTGCTCGACCTGTTTAAGGTTGAAACCGGCGCGGGCGTGAGCAGCCGTTTCGCCGTTGAGCGTGAGCACGGCACCCGCTGACTTGTCCCAATCCGCATTGCTTTTGTCGGCGAGTTTTGCAATTTCGCCCGCGCCCAGCACGCGGTTGAAAATCGCAATGCGCGCCAGATCGCCGATAAAGCGATGGTTGCCCTGACTGTCCGCACCGATTCGCAGCGGAAGCGTGTTCGGCTGAATGGCGGAATGAGGTTGGATCACTACCGGCTCCGCGAGATTTGCCGGCTCGGGCGGAAAGGCATCGGACTTCGCAAGCGTCGCCTCGATAACGGTGCCCTTCTTTACGTCGAACTCGAAGTTCTCCCCGACTTTCTTCAAGGGACGCAGGTTCCATTTCGGCTCGCGTCCACCGAAGTTATCGCGAATGCGAATCATGCCAGCGCGACCAGCGACCACCCGCAGCCAAGTCGTCGCGTTGTTCTCGCGTTTCGCCGAGACACGATGGCCGCCTTCGGCTCGCAGATCGGTGAAGGATGCGTCGTGCCAGCGCCAAGGCGTCGCGGGGAAAATGCGGATGGCCCCCCAATCCCCACTGCCCGGCTGGCCACTCCAGCTTTGCAGCAACATTTCATGAACCGCTTCCATCGCGAGGAAATTGCCCTCCAGCGTGAAAGGACGATAGGTGAAGCCACTAAAGCCCGATTTGGTCTGATCGCCATTCGCGTGAAACCCGTTACGCAAAATGAAAGCGTGCGTATAAATATCAAGGTTGCGCAGGGCGGTCTCGGCATCGCCCACGCGCGCCCGCAGACAGGCCATCCACGAAAAGCTGTAGCCGCACCAGCCGCCCGTGCCTTTGCTGGCCCAATCCTCAAGACTGGCGGCGATGATCTGCCGGTCGCGTTCACCGCCATCCATAGTGATGGTGTTAAAGGGATGGATGGCCATGAGGTTTGAAAGATGCCGATGGCTACCAGGCAGCGGCGTGGTTTCGTCGAGCAACAACGTGCCGTCCGGTTTGGTGTGAAATTCGCCGAGCTGTTGGGCCGTCGCGGTCCAATCGGCGGCCGCTTGCAAATCGCCGGTAGCCGACGCCATTTCGGCCAATGAAAGAAAAAGCATCTTCATACTGGCGAGGTCATAGTTGCTGTTCGGCTGGAGGAACGCGCGACGCGAGTTATCAAAAATTTCAGGCGAACTAGATAGCGGCAGCAGGAGCACGCCGTTGGTGCCCGTTTTGAGCAACCCGCGGAGACAGATGCCGATCTCGCGACAGAAAGGGTAGGCGCGGCCACGGAGAAATTTTTCATCACCGGTCGCGCGCCAATGCAGATAGAAAAGGTGTGCATTCCACGCACCCATCGTAGGCGAGAGACTGTATTGCCCCCAGCCGCCGAGCGGCTGCCCCGCGAGGCTCATCACACCGGGCACCGCCGCGCCGGGGACATGGTAAAATTCTTTCGCAAACTTGCGGAATACGGGCAGGCGGTCCCAGAGAAAATCGAGAAAGGAGAGGCCCTCGTCAAAGTCACCTGCCGTCCGATAGGCAAGATACGTCATCTGCGTGTTAAGGTCGTTGTGATAATCGCCCTTCCAGGGCGGCAGCGAACCGGCATCCGCCGACCACACCCCCTGCAACGGCATCGGCGGGGCGCCGCGCCGTGAAGCCGCCCCGTAAAAATACCGGACGAGATAATAATGCCGCAAAATATCCGGCTCTGGAAGATGGACACTGGAATGTTCCCAGAACGATGACCACCAGGCGACGTGCCGCGAAAAGAGTTTTTCGTAGCCGACTTGGAGCGCGGCCCTGACCCGCGCCTCAGCCACAGCCTGCGGGCTTTTGCCCTCGCCACTGGTGGCCACGGTAACGGCCAGCAAGGTGGAATCGCCTTCCCGCTTCCAAGCGGCGCAGATGGCGTAGGCAAATCCATCCGCCGCCTGCTGCTCAAACCAGCGCAAGCCTTCCGCCTCGCCGGTGCGCGGCTCGGAATAACCAAGCTGCTTCACCGAGGCGGGCATCTTGAGCCGCACCGCTTTCAGCGGCGGACCGTGGATGCGGATCAAGGCCACCGGATTGGCGACATCCGCCGCGTTGACAAACACACTCGCCCGACTACCGTTGCGAAAGTTGGCGACCCCTTCCGCCGTGGCCAGTTTCAACTCAAACGACTCGACCGACTGAGAATCATCGAGCGTCAACTCGACGCGACCGGCCGGCAGTTTGGTCGGCGGTCCATTGTAGTCATAATTCGCGTCACAAATGGCATTGAACTCGTCCATGCGATTGCTGGCGACCAGCTGCTGGAGCGTGCCCCAATGGAATTGGTCGCGAATCTGCAGAAAAGCTTTTGACGGCCGCTCGTCCCATAAATCGCCCCGGTCAAGCGAGAGGCGCAGCTCATGGCCCTGCCCCCAAAGCAGCAGTCCCATTGCACCGTTACCCAGCGGCACAGCCTCATCCCAAGTCGTAACCGGCGCGGCCAATTTCAGGTTGAGCGCGGCAGCGGGCAAAGCCGCCGC
Organism: uncultured Verrucomicrobia subdivision 3 bacterium; assembly: GCA_903921455.1. The sequence continues at coordinate 58,117 of CAIXPZ010000047.1, forward strand.
CGACTGAAAGAGCGCGGGCAACCACGCCGCGCATAAAACCAAGACAAGCCATCGCCGCCGGCATCTCATGAGAGGTATTATTTTAAACATATGACCGGAGGCGGTGAAATCCTCATTCACACAACCAGCTTCAGACTTTTAACTCGTTTTTCACTTCCGCGAAGGCATTGATGGCCTTTTCCAAATCCTGGCGCGTGTGGGCCGCCGAAATCTGCGTGCGAATACGCGCCTTACCCTGCGGCACGACGGGATACGAAAAGCCGATGACATAGACACCTTTCGCCAGCATCGCCTCCGCAAATTTTCCGGCCAGCGCGGCATCGCCGAGCATCACCGGACAAATCGGATGCGTGCCGGGCAAAATGTTGAAGCCGAGCTTCCCCATGCCTTCCCGGAAGAATTTTGTGTTGGTTTCGAGCTTGTCACGTAGTTCGGTTGAGCGACTGAGCAACTCCAGCACTTTCAGCGAAGCGCCGGCAATACTCGGCGCCAGTGTGTTGGAAAAAAGATACGGCCGCGAACGCTGGCGCAGAAATTCGATGATCTCCTTGCGGCCGCTCGTGTAACCACCGCTCGCTCCGCCCAGCGCTTTGCCCAGCGTGCCGGTAATGATGTCCACGCGCCCCATGACATGGTTGTATTCATGCGTGCCGCGGCCGGTCTTACCCATGAAACCCACCGCGTGCGAATCATCCACCATCACAAGCGCGCCATATTTTTCGGCAAGGTCGCAAACCGCAGTGAGGTTGGCGATATAGCCGTCCATCGAAAACACGCCATCGGTCGCAATCATCTTAAAGCGACAGTCGGCCGTCGCCTGCAACTTCGCTTCGAGATCGGCCATGTCGTTGTTTTTGTAACGATGCCGCTGCGCCTTGCAAAGCCGGATGCCGTCGATGATGCTCGCGTGATTCAGCTCGTCAGAAATGATCGCATCCGGCTCGCCCAGCAGGGTCTCGAACAAGCCGCCGTTCGCATCGAAACACGAGCCGTAAAGAATCGTGTCCTCGGTGCCGAGAAACTCGCTCAATTTCGCCTCCAGTTTTTTGTGCACACCCTGCGTGCCGCAGATAAAGCGGACGCTGGCGCAGCCGTAACCCCATTCATCAATCGCCGCCTTGGCGGCGGCGGCGACTTCGGGATGCTGCGCCAGGCCGAGATAATTGTTGGCGCAGAAATTCAACACCGGCTGGCCGTCAGCCACGCGGATAGTCGCGCCTTGTGGCGTGATGATGACGCGCTCGTTTTTATAAGTGCCCGCTTTGCGAATATCGGCGAGCTGTGTTTCCAAGTGTGTTTTAATTTGCGTGAACATAAATTTGGTCCAAATCTGGCTGGCGGCAAGAAACTTGTCTTGCACCGATCACCAAATGGTAACCCTCGCCGCCGGAACAAGGAATACCACAAAAGGGTGGAGCCACCTTCAATGCGGCGGCCCAGTCGGGCCGACGGACAACCAGGTCCGCCCGCCGGCCGGGATCTTCACCGCGATTTCCGCCGAAAAATCCCGTGCCAGCTGGATCGCCTCCACCCGGCCGTCCGCATGGCGGATGATCGCATGATCGGTCAGGCCGGTGTAATAAAGCGGCAGCCGGATGCGGCGCTCGATAGGTTCAGGCAGCGGATTATAAAACATCGCCAGGCCGCATTCGGGCAAACGAGGGTTGACGTGGAGCCAGCCATCCCAATCCCGCCCGTCGGCGCGCCGCAGATGGATGAGGTCGCTATCGAGAATTGCCCGGTGCGCCTTGTAAAAATCCACCCACTTTTTCACGACGGCCTTCGTCTCGTCCGTGTCATACAACCGGGGCCCGCGGTAACAAGCCTGGACGCCCGCGCCAAAAAGATCGGCCAGGCGCGTCTCATAATGTTCCAGATGATCCTTGAGCGGCTCAATGGTGGCCGCGGCGCCGCCACCGTGATATTGCGTCAGCGGCACAAACATCCAGCCCATGCTGGGCGTCTTGTCCCAGGTGCCGTCAAAAATGTTCTGCCGCTCGATGATTTCCTGCTGCGCCCGCGGCAGGGACCAGTCGGTCTCGCGGTAACCCATGCCGGTCTTGGTGCCACCGTTTAGAAAATACCAGTCGGGAATGTTCAGATAGACGCCGTGACCGCAACACCATTGGTAAAGATCCGTGATGGCCCGCCACATGACCCATTGCGAGTCTTCCAATCCATGATGGCCGGGATGATTGGTAGCCGCGCACAAATCACCCGGATATGAGCCGTCATGTTCGAGCACGCCGAGGCCGGCGGCAGCCATGAAGGAGCGGAGCTGCGCGAGATAGTCCATGCCCCATTGCGCCCCGAGGCACGGCATCACGCCAAAGCGAGCCGGCGAACCTTGCGTATTGTCCGCGCCGGTGGCGGCACCGCGCGAAGCGAGCAGCGAATAGGCGCCCAGCGCAATGCCCTTTGAGCGGGCGTAGTCGGCCAGCACCTTGTATCGCTGCTGATAGCCCGCATCCCGGCTTTCAAAGTTGAAGCCGCTCCCGAAACTCATGATGACCATTTCAAACCCCACCGCCGCCGCCTGGTCGATCGCCTTGCGCACCCGCTGGTCGTCCGACGCGATGACGTGCATGAGGATCGGATTCTCCGTGGCCCACGGGGCGATGGCGCGATACATCCGCCGCATCGCGAGGGTGCGGCGCTCGCGCTCGTTCGAGTCCGGCGCGATTTCAAAGGCGCGGAACGACTCGAAGACGCCGCCGGGCGCGATGAGTTGATCAGGCCCGATGGGCGGCTTGCATTCCAGCAGGCACGGCGTGCGCCGGTTGTAATTCACCTGGGTCGCATACAGCGAATCGGGCTCCCAGTGGACTCCGGGGCTGTGGTTCGGCCCCGACATCCCGCCGAAGGTATAATCGGTTTCGACGAGCAGATTGTCCTCCAAGCGCCAGGCCGGCGTGTCGTCAACCACGGCTTCCGTTTCCACCACGGCAAGAATTTCGCTTACAAACTTTTCCAGCCGGACGGCCTTCGCGGTGGTGTTGCTGACGGTGAGCCATTTGCTGACCAGCGGAACACCGTCGTAAATCTCATAATGAACCTGTATCGCCGGCAAATCGTCACGCACCGCGGACATGGTCGCCGGCTCTGCGCCCCGGACGGCGACGCTCAAAATGTGGCAACGCGGCGGCAGCTTGGCCGGGTCCGCCTTGATTCCGCCAGCATCAATCCCCCCGGCGTAGCGGCCGACTTTGCCCACCCGCAGCGCGTCCGGCGGCGCGGCCAGCTTGGCGTGTCCCAGCGCGAGGAATTTCTTCCCGTCCTGCGACGCCTCGAAATACACCATGCCGCCGGCCAGACGCAGGCGGAGCGTGGCCGCGCGGCCCCGGCCAAAGCGCTCCACCAACTGCTGGCCGAACGCCGGGGTGAAGATTTCATACTGTTGCGAATTGGGCCGCATCACGAGGCTTGCCACCGGCTGGCCCGCCGCCATCAGCGCCAGGCCAGGCCCCCATGAATTCGCATCGATATCATCGCCCGTGTCCGCCGCCACCTCCACGCTCGCGGCGGATTTCGGCAGCGGTTGTTCCGCATAGACGCAGGTATCCGGCACCGCCATGATCTCGCCCGCCTTGCCTTCATTCGCAAAGGAGGCGCGCGGATGGCTTGGGCTGGCGTGCACCTTCCAGACGGTATTCAACGGGCCGGTAAAATGGTCCTCCAGCAACACCGGCCCAGCGGCCACCGCCGGCGGCGCGGACGGCGGACGGAAAAAGAGCGTCAATGATTTCCCCGGCGGCGGCCACGACGCATCCTGCGGCATCCATTCGCGCCGCTTTTGCCAAGGAAACCGGGCCTGCGTCGCGCCGGTTTCAAAATGGTCAAACTGATACGCGCCGGGATTAACCGTCAGATTGGTGAGCCAGCGCACATCGAGGTAATTGTGAACGGGCTGGCCTTCCAGCCCGCCCACGGGGTAAACCGTGCCGTCAAGCGTGACCTCCGCCTCGGGTCGCACCGAGCGCAGGATGGATTGGCCGGTCATCAGGTTGTCAAAGGCCACCGTCGCCGCGTTCGGCGTAAGTTTGATTACCCGGCGGATCAAACCGTTTTGGAGGACAATTTCGCCTGTGGCCGAGTTCGTCATCACCGCGGCGCGGAAGGGCGACGGATCAATCAGCCAGTCCGAAGCATGGCTTTGCAAAGGCTGGAAACAGGCGAGCGTCAGAATTCCGACGATTGAAAATCCGCAAATGGCAATTTGCATCTTTGTCATTTTAGCCTCTTTTTTTCAGCAGCACCATCGCGCAACCGCGCTGGAGTGGAACGTGCAGCTTGAGCGCACCGTTCTGGAATGTTCCGGCGAGCGGCGGGGCAGCTTCGTTGCCGGGATGCAGCACGGCGCAATGCGCGGCGTCGAGTCCGGCGACATTCCGGACAACGATGTCCGCAAACCCGGACTTGCCGCCAAAGGTGACGGGCATTGCGTAGCCGCCTGAAACCTGGAAGAGATTCGCTTTTGCCATGTCGCCAACAACTTCGACGGCGTGGGGCGCAAGCACCCATTTCTTTCCGCGCATGGCGTCGAGCAGCGGGCCGTAGTCGGCAAACGACTGATCAGCGGAAGGTTCCGGGTTGATGCAATGGTTGTTCCACGGATACGGTGCGGTCGGATAAACACCGAGCAGCAGATGCCGCTGGAAAAATGAATCGGGATCGGGCTGATGCAGCGTCTCGTTGTATGTCCACGCCAGCACCGGCTTGTCCAGGCCCATGAGGGCGCTGGAATTGAGCGATGTGCCGACGTTGCCGAATTCGGTGTAGATGCCGTCAATCTGCCGCAGCAGGTCGAAGCGCGTATAACACGGGTTCACGAAAATCACCTTGTCGGCGGCATGCATTTTCGGGCCGAGCCTCGCCAGCAGCTTGGTCCACGAAACGCATAACGAACGCGCTGGTTTTCCGCCGACCCAGCTTACGCCATCGTCCGCTTTGCCGTTGGAACGGGCCAGCCAGTCGAGCCGGTCAATGCAGATGCCGGATGATTCGGGGATCAGGCGGATGTGACGGTCGGCCTGCTCCAGAATGAATTTCTGAAAGGCGGAATCGCCGGGGTCAACCGCGCTGGCGGCGTAGCACGTCGCGTTGCCACCGATCAGGATCGCGCCGGGAAGCTGCGTGGTGAGAAACGCGCGCGGGTCTTGCCACAGTTCGGGATCGCCGGGTTGCTTCGCGGGCGGGCCGGCCATGTTCTTTCCAAATTCGGTGACGTTGAAATAATCCAGCACATGGAAGCCGTTGGTCTTCATGTAATGCGCGTAATCGTTCAGCCGGCGGCAGGTCGTCCACCGCGGTTTGTCGGGCGGTGCTTTTTCATCGCAAGAACGATCCCATTTTTCATCGGCGTCCTTCACCGGCGGGATGAACATGCCCATGTAGGGGAAGTCATCCGACAATTTCCAATTGATGCGAAAGGCCATCCGTTTGAATTTCGCCACGTCAACCGGACCTTCGTTGCCGGAATATGCGCCGCAGCCCGCCATCGCATCGGCATGCGGGTTCGGCGGCTGGAAAAACTTCGGGTAGCGCGCGGTCATCCAGCGCAGCCCGCCGCGCCAGTCCGCCTCGTGTGCAACCAGATTCATTTCAAAGCGAACCGGCTTGCCGCCACCGAGCCGGTAATTCGTGCGCGAAAACCGGATCGCGCCGGATGGCGTGGTCGTCAGTCGGGAATCGCACAGGATTGTATCCTCTGGCGAGAACACGATGCTTAGACCGAGATCATCCGCCGGTTCCGCGATGGTCGCCAGTGGCAGAGCGATATAGCCACTGCCCGTCAACGGGCCGCCGAACATCCATGAGGTGTTGGTAAGCGGACGCAATACGAGCGGATCGTGCCATTCGCCGCCCTTGTGTTCGGGGTCGGACCACGCCGTCCAGAACCGCGTCCCCGTCGTCGCCGGATAATTCAATTCCGTCGCGATGTCCGTCGTCCACGATTCGCCGTCGGAGACAATTTCATTTTCCCAGCGAATACTTTCGCCCGCCGGCTGGAAGCGGTCCACCACGGTCAAAGTTTTGCCCGACAGAATTTGCCGCAGCGTGCGCGTGAATTCCACCTCGCCGGAAAGAAAATGTTTTTCCGGTTTCGTTTTGCCGATTTGAACGCAGCCGCCAAGTTTTGTCAGGCCCGAAATATTTCTTTCGCGACCACCTTCAATCGCACTAACAATTTCGCCGTTGGCGGACAACCTTACCGTGATGCACTTCGCACTCACTTCATATTTCGGCGACCGATCCGCCGCCGGCGGCGCAGGCTGGCGCGCAAGCGGCACATTCGCAAACAGCATCACGTCCCCCCAGTCCGCGTGATCACAATTGATTCCATTGCCCGCAGCGGTGACGATGAGCGCGAGTTTTCTCACGCCGCGCACATCCACATTCACCTGCCGGGCAGGCGTGGCGAGCCGCATCACACCGCTGTCAAAAAGCTTCTTGCCGTCGCCGAACATCTGAAAAACGACACTCGATTCGTGGTAGCCGGACATCTCCGCATCCACGCCGACCCACGACTCGAACCGAGTGCAGACACCACCAAGATCGTAAACGATTTCACTGTTCGCGTGCGTGCCCAGACCGAGAGCAAATTCGCGGTCGCCAATCTTCAAGGTCTGTCCCTGCACGCTGTGATTCAGTTCCAGCGAGCCGTAATCCTGTTGCGCGGACACGGGCGTCAGTTCCGAAACCGGCACGCCGTTGGTATCCGCCGCGAGAATTCCCAATGATGGGGAAAGTGCCAATGCCAAAATTCCAAGGCCTGGAAAAATGCAGAGGTTAATTTTCATGGTGAAAACTTCTGTTTGGTTGAAAATCAGTCGGCCGTGAACTTCAACGTCCAACGGACGGCGCGGCTTCCCTTCGCATTGATGACGACGCGACACCAACCAGCCTCGCCTGCACGTGCGGGCTTGGACGCGATCGTGACACCGGCAGCCTGATCCTTTCCCGAAACCGTGGCGGAAATGAGCCGCCACGTTTTGCCACCTTCAGCCAAGCCGGCAATACGCAGCTCATAAGGGTCGTTACCGACGATCTGGCTGAGGCCGGCAAGCGTTTTGCGAGCCGCATTCCATTTTTCGCCCGTGACATCCACGATGCCCTGCGTGACATGACGCGAGGTGCTGACCAGCACTGGATGATCTTCCGCCGGCCGCACGGCGATCACGCGGCAGGACTTCGGGGGCAAAGCGCATTTGAATCCGCCGCCAAACGACGGCAGCGGCGTGTCGGCCCAGAAATCAAAGGCGAAATAGTTATTCGCCGGGTCCAGGCCGAGTTTGGCGCACGGGTAATCAATGGTTAACTCCGAATTTTCCTGATTAAAAACACCAATCACGTCGCGGCGGACGGTGTCATTGGTCGCAGTGACCAGCCAGGTGGTCGGCAGGGAATTATCAAAGTAATCCACCGGCCGCGCCGTAGCATGATGCGTCAGCATGGTGCGCTTCAACACGTCGAGCCGGTCGGCCGGCAGGTCGGGAAGCCAATCGCTGATGAGAAAGAATTGCCCCGTAACCGCGACCCAAGAAGCGCCGAGGCGGGCGGCGGCGAGCGACACGGCGCCGGTCGCCGCCGCATCGGCGCTGCTCCGGGCGCCGGAGGCGCGGACTTTGGCCGGGTCGGGATCGTTCCACCAGACGCGGCCGTTCAAAAAATACAAACGCGAACCGCGAATCGGCCCGGTCCGCATGCCTTGCTTGTCGGCGTTGTAGTCCGGGCCGATGCGCATGGAATCCACCAAGCCGACGGCGCACAGTTCGCGCATGTTCTGGGAGACGCAGCAGCCGGAGAAAAACACATCGTCGCCCGCGCTTTGGCGGAGCAACTTCAGGCCGCTGCGGTAAGCCTCGATGTTACTGACGAGCGGATCGTGAAACGGCAGGTTATTGCCGAAGTGGTCGTCTTTATAACCGTCGTTGACGTAAACCTGCTCGCACGCCGCGCCGGTCCAAAGGCCGTCCATCTTATAATACGTCACACCCCAGTCACGGCGATAGAGCTTCGCGATGCGCGCCAGCTGTGCTTGCACATCAGGGTGGGTAAGGTCCAGACACGTCCCGCCCCACGCGGTGTCGTAGGGCCGGCCGGCCGCGCGCTTCACAAACCAGTCCTGCCGGTCTTGGTATTCCGGGTCCTGATAATTTCGCCCAAACGGCAGCCACCAAAGTCCAAACGCCAATCCTTCCTGCCTCACCGCCGCCGCCACAGGCGCGAGGCCGTGAGGATAAGGCCCGGCCGGACGCGGCCGATCAAAGCCACGGCGCGGTCCGTTAAGCTTGGGGCCGTCCTGCCACTCATCATCGATCTGCACAACCCCGAACCCGAACGGCTTCAGTTCCTTCGCCGCGAATTTTGCAAGTTCCACCGTGGATTTTTCGTCGCCAGCCTGCCCGTGCTTCTCCGCATACCACGAGCAATAAACGGCGGACGGCGAACGCAACCGGATCTGGTATTGCCGCTGGATCAAATCCGCATACCTCTCCGCTCCCATCCGCGCATCATCGAAACAGCCAATCGCCAGCGTTTCCAGCTTCGCCGACTTGCCGGCAGGGAGGCGAAGGTTGCCGTAATCAATCTGCGCCCGGAAATTCACACTGGCACCGGCAACCTCCGAAAAAAGCACCCCGCTGCCGCGATCTTCCGTGACCCAGCCGGCGACAACACCCCGCCGCGTCAGCGGATCAGCACACAGCAGAAAAAGATAGCTGCCAGGATTTTTATCGGGCGCGAGCAAGCCACCGGTGCCCAGGGTTTTGAGCCGGTCCGCCGGCTGGCCGAGATCTATAGCGAACGTGGCGGGAACGGATTTTTTCAGGTCCACATATTCCCTGCCACCATTGTGCCGCACGCCGCGAACGAGGAGGAACGGCAAATCGCGGTATAGTTCCAACGAGTTTTCACCGCCCTCCGCCAGCGCCGCGACAATACGCCGGCCCCGGCCGAAGATCGGATCCTTCACGGATTCAGTGCGGAACAAGGCCGCCCCGCCTTCCAACTTACCGCCCGTCAGAAACACTTTTCCGGAAGACCGTTCCGCAACCGTGAAAGTCTGAGCGGCATCATCATACCGGACCACCAACATGGCATTGGCGATTTCGCGGGTGGCAGCTTCCAAATACTGCGCGAGACCACCGGCGAGTAAGACGGCGACCAGTAATGATTTCATGCGCAAGGTAAATGCCCAGCCGCAAATGATCCGTCAAGCTTTACGGCAACGGCGGCAGGACCAAATCAGACGGCGCCTTATCCGTGGCCGGCCGGTCAAATTTCACACCAAACGGCGTGAAGCCGGAAAGGAAACCACCCGTTGAAAGGAAAAACTGCCCATGCTCGACGCCCATGAAACGGTCGAAGCGATCGGCCTTGCCCGTGGGGTCACAAGTAAACTTCGCCGTGGTCACCTCGTGCCACTGGCCGTCAGCCGTGCGCAACCATTGGTTGCCATATAGCGCCTTGCGGTTGAGCAGTCCGTTTTCGCCATTAAAATCCTCGACGAAGCTGTAAAGCCCGTGCAGATACTCGCCATCTTTCGGCGCCTGCCAACTGGAAATCAGCATCCACTTTTTCTGTTGGGGGTGAAACCAGTAACCGGCATAAATCGTGTGCGTGGCATCCGTCGGCTTGGAGGTCACGAGGAAGCGCTGTTTCTCGCCAGTCTGCCAATCATACACGAGGTGACTGTGGCCGCCGGTCCCTTCATTGCCGAAGTCCCCGGAGAAAACATTTTCACCCTTGGCGATCAACGTCACCCGGTCAGCCTGACCGACCTTGGTGCGGCTCACGGCTTCGTCGCCGCTGTCCCACACACTAAAAATAATGCGGCGCTCGGTCGGACTGTTGACCTGCATCCCAAAATAACCGCGATGCCAGCCAACGGCTTCAAAGTAAGTCCACAAAGGCGTTTCCGTCGCGGTCACCTCGCAGTAAAAGGCATTCACATTGGTGAATCCGCCGGTCGGATACGCAAGGTGCACTGACGCGGTATTACGGCGCGACTTCAGATTGAAGTGCGCGTCGGCAGCCGCGGCGCCGCCCAACACCAGCGCCGCAATGTCACCCGCCGGTTTACCGGCAACATTGAGCGATTCCAACGCGAACTTTTGATAGCCCGCCGCAGCAATATCAAAGGCACCAAAGTCAACCTTGACCGCTTCATCACCCGCTCCTTTAGCCGTGGCTTCGTGCGCGGTGCCGGCGACGGTCAGGCGCAGTCTGGTTTCCACGCCCACCGGCAAGCGCAAGACCACCGAGCACTCAAGCGGGCCCGGCGTTTTGAATTCACCGAACCAAAGCACGCTGATCCGCGGATCGTCCCAGCCGGTGATGCCCGAGCGGCCAGATAGCTGAGCGCCGGCCACATCGGGGCTGAAATACGCGGTGAACGCGGGCACACGCAATTCCGCGCGCGCCGCCGCCAGACTGGCAAGCAACAGCCCGGCAACGAAAATCCGCCGAAGATCGCGGGAGTGACGGACCAGCGCGGCGACGCGGGTCATAACAATGACAGAGTATTGAGGGGTATTAATCATGAGTTGTTGAAAAATGACTGCGTTGGTCAGGCTGTAATCGAATAGTTACCCAATTCCTTGCCATCAAGATTTTGCAGGGTGAGCCGAAGTTCGCGCTGATCCGCGTGCCCCTGAATCAGGGTGGCCGCCGCAGGTTTGGGACCGCCACCGACAAGCTGGGCGTAAGGGGCCTGCGACTTAGCGGGAAACCAGGCCGGTTCGTGCGTATGGCCGCTGATGACGAGCTGAACCCCGGCCTGCACCAGCAGGTCATGCCACTTGGCCTTGCCGTCGCCACAATACGAACCGGCATGGGTGTAATCCTTCCAGAGCAGCGGAATATGCAGAAGCGCCACGCGAAACGGCGCGGAACGAAACTCCTCGCGCCGGATGGCCGAACGCAACCATTCCTGCTGCGTGGTGCGATACCGGGCAAAATCATTCAGGCCGGCATAAACCGGATGGTCGTCCGGCTTATCTTCCCCCGTATCCAGCACCACGAAAGCCACCGGCCCCTGCCGCAGCGTGTAATAACTGAGTCCGGCCGGCAGGTCGAAGAAACGGTCCAGCACACGCGCCTTCACCCCCCGCACATCGTGGTTGCCGCGCACCGGCAGGAGCGGCACCCCGGCGGCAAAAGATTGTCCGCCGGGCGCGAGCACCTGCCCGACGATTTGAGCTTCATCGTGGATATCATTGAAAATATCACCATTCCAAACCAGAGATTCCGCGGGCCGGGATTGCAACAGCCCGCCCAACCGCTGAAGCGTTTCCTCAACCTCGTGCGTGTCGTTGATAACCGAAAAACTCGTGGTGGGCGCCGCCGGATCCGGCGTAGAAAACTGGTGGACCGCGGTGCGGATCACATCACCACGCCGGATAGAATAGGCATTCTTGAAAAAAACCGGGCACGCATACACGCGATAAAAATATTTCGTGCCGGGCTTCAACCCAGGGAGCCGGATTTGCAACACGCGCTCATCCAGCGGGATCAGCCCGTGCCGGCTGCCATCACTGCGCCGGCCGAGGGCTTCGGTCTCGCCGTATTCCACCCAGCCGGTCGCCAGGCCAGTCACGGCCCAAACCACGGTCATCCCGTCGGGGGCGGGATTTTGCAAAACCGGCGGCGACGCAAACGCAAATTCAACCGGAGCCGCCTGCGCGAGCAGTCCGGGGGTTCCGCCGACCCCGGCAAAAAAAGCGGTGAGCGAGGACGCTTTGAGGAAATCGCGGCGCTTCATGGAGATGCAAACGCATCAAACAGCGGCGTACTGAAATAGCGCTCCGCGCGGTCGCACAGCAAAGTGACCACCGTCGCGCGCGGGCCCAGTTCCCGCGCGAGCTGGAGCGCGGCGATGACGTTGGCGCCGGAAGACGTGCCCACGAGGAAACCGAATTCACGATGCAGCCGGCGGGTCATCGCCATGGCCTCGGCGCTTTTGACCTTGATGTTGCCATCCAGCGGCGCACCTTTCAGCAACTGCGGAATAAAGCCATCGGCCACGCCCTCAATGAAATGACAGCACGGGCATTCGCCGGCGAGCAGGGCCTGTTCGGCGGGCTCCATCGCGATGATGCGCGCGTCCGGCCAGCGGCGCTTGATGGCCTGGCCGCAGCCGGCCAGCGTGCCGCCGGTGCCGAAGCCAGTCACGAAGGCGTCAATCGGTCCGGGCAGCTGCCGGAGAATCTCCGCGCCGGTGAAATGCTCGTGATCCTCGGCGTTGAGGGAATTCTCAAACTGCCGGGGCAGGAAAACCCGCGGATCCTGCGTCGCCATGGCGCGCGACATTTCGATGCCGGTTTGATACTGGCCGCCACTGTCGAACAAGACAAGTTCCGCCCCGAGCTGGCGGATGATTTTCCGCCGCTCCTCGCTCGCGCTGGCGGACATGAGAATGCGCACCTGATAACCGAGCGTCGCACCGATCATGGACATCGCGATGCCGGTGTTCCCGCTGCTGCACTCCACGATGATGGAATCCGGGCGCAGCAGACCGCGCCGCTCCGCGTCGAGCAGCACGCATTTGGCGAAGCGGTCCTTGATGCTGCCGCTGGGGTTGAAAATCTCGCACTTGGCGTAGATCGTCAGGCGCTCGGCCTCGAAATGCAGCGGCACAAGCGGCGTGTTGCCGACCAGCGACAAGACCGCCTCGCTGCGGCTGCGAACAAGCGTTGAACGAGTCATAACTCAACGCCAACTCAGGACCACCTTGCCGGATTGCCCACTCAACATGGCCTGAAAACCTTTTTCAAACTCGGTGTAGTGGAAGCGGTGGGTGATGACGGAGCGGATATCCAGGCCGCTTTCGAGCATGACCGTCATCTTATACCAGGTCTCATACATCTCGCGGCCGTAAATGCCCTTGATCGTGAGCATGTTGAAAACCACCTTATTCCAATCAATCGCCATCGGCTCGGACGGAATGCCCAGCAGGGCGATTTTGCCGCCGTGGGCCATCGCGTCAATCATGTCGCGGAAGGCGGCGGCATTGCCGGACATTTCCAACCCGACATCGAAGCCTTCCTTCATGCCCAGTTTCGGCAGCACATCGGCGAGCTTGTCTTTAGTGACGTTGAGGGCGACGTCCGCACCCATGATCTTGGCCAGCTTGAGCCGGTAGTCATTCACATCCGTGATGACCACGTGGCGGGCGCCGGCGTGCTTGGCAATCCCCACCGCCATGACGCCAATCGGGCCGGCCCCGGTAATCAAGACATCCTCGCCCAACAGATCAAATGAGAGCGCAGTGTGAACGGCGTTGCCGAACGGATCAAAAATACTGGCCACGTCGCGATCAATCCCCGGCTTGTGGTGCCAGACATTGGTCATCGGCACCGAAATGTATTCCGCAAACGCGCCGGTGCGGTTCACGCCGATGCCCTTGGTGTCCTTGCACAGGTGGCGGCGGCCCGCGAGACAGTTGCGGCAGCGGCCACAGACAACATGGCCCTCGGCGCTGACGACATCGCCGCGATGGAAGTCGGATACGTTGGAGCCGACATCCACAATCTCGCCCACAAATTCATGCCCGACCACCATCGGCACGGGAATGGTCTTTTGCGCCCAGGCATCCCACTTGTAGATGTGCAGATCCGTGCCACAGATACCGGTGCGATCCACCTGGATGAGAACATCATTGATACCGATGGTGGGTTCCGGAACATCCTCGAGCCAGAGGCCGGGTTTAGATTCTTTTTTAACCAAAGCTTTCATAATAAATACACTGCGATGAAATAGTAAAACCAACTAGTGAACTGGTTTATAACACTTCCACACACGGCGACCATACCACATTTTGGGGGGCGATTAAAAAACCCCGAGCCACGCATGTCCTTTCGGTCACCTGAGAGGGTTCACTTTTCTGGACCACTGATTTGTTAGTCCGAGCATTGGTTTGAGTTTATGTTTTCGTTGTTTCTTTGTCCATTCCCAGTGGAGGGAGGGCGAAGCCCGACCGGAACTGGGAATGGACAGCTCCGCGCCGCAAATATCGCCGGGCTCTCATAGCCCAGCCGGCTGTGCGGCCTCACCTGATTGTATTTCTGCCGGAAGTCGCCCACCACCACCCGTGCTTCCGTCAGCGTCCACAGTTGTTCCCGGTTCAAACATTCGTCCCGGAACCGGCCATGGAAACTCTGCACAAAACCGTTCTGCCACGGGCTGCCCGGCTCAATGTAAATCGTCTTGATCCGGTTTGCCTTCAACCACCGCTGCACAATCTTCGCAATGAACTCCGAGCCGTTATCACTTCGTAGATGCTCCGGTGCGCCATGTTGTTCCACGGCTTTCTGCAACCAGTGCAACACGTTCGCCGCCTTCAGAGCCCGTTCTGCCCACAGCACATGACACTCCCGCGTGTATTCATCCAGGATCGTCAGCATCTTCAAGGCTCCACCGCGCACCGTCGCATCCGCGATGAAGTCCCACGTCCAAACGTGGTTCCGATGAGTGGCCGTCGTCGGCAGACCCGTCGATACCCCTCGCCGGACAATCTTGCGTTTGGTCGGCGGCACCCGCAGACCTTCATCACGGCGTAACCGTTGAATGTGGCGCTTGCCCACACGCCAGCCTTCCCGGCGTAGCAACGCGGCGATGCGTCTGTAGCCATATCGCGGATGCTCCGCCGACAACTCCAACAGCCGCTTCCTTAACTGCTCTTCGGCTGGGGTCGCTGGCCGGCCGTGATAGTTGAATGTCGAGCGCGCCAGCTTGAGAATCTGGCAAGCCTTGCGTTGGGAACACAGCTCCTGGTCCACCACCTCATGTGCCAATGCCCGGCGCTGAGCCGGGCTCACAACTTTTTTTCGCATACGTAGGATAATACGCGGTTCTTGAGCATCTCCTCCGCCAGCATCTTCTTGAGCTCGCTGTTCTCCCGCTCAAGCTCCTTGAGCCGGCGAGCCTCATTGACATCCATGTGTCCGAATTGTTTCTTCCAGCGGTGAAACGTCACCTCCGAAATATTTGCTTCCCGGCAGAGTTCCGCCGCGCTGCGCTCCCCACCATCCGCTTCCCGCAGGATGCGTATCTTCTCTTCCGTCGTATACCGTTTGCCTTTCATCGTCTGGTCCTTTCGTTGGGCCCAGACTAACAAATTACCTGGCCTGAAAAAGCGAAGTCACCTCACCCTCGACCATGCCGCCGCCAACACCGCCGTCAAAACCAAGATCAAGCTCCCCGCCAAAGCCTGCGGCGACATCTGCCTCATTCCCGTCAACGCCGCCGGCGAAGAATTGAAATTCACCCATCCCGGCGAACTCGCCGA
>CAIXPZ010000048.1 GCA_903921455.1 uncultured Verrucomicrobia subdivision 3 bacterium
GGGCCCGGCTTCTCGCCTCTGGCGATTGCTTTCTGCCCATCCAGATAAAGCGGATCGACCGTGGCATAATCGCTCGACAGATAGACGTAGTTTTTTTCCTTGTTGGTCAGGAAAAATTTCATCGGGAAATCGGGGTGGTATCCGTCAAATAAAAGTCCCGTAAACAGGTTGTTGGCATTCGATTGAGGACCGGCATTGAACGTCTTGATTGCCTTCGGCTGGATTGCCAGCCAGGTCGCCTCATCAACCACGGCGGGATAATAGTTTTTGATGATTTCGCCCGGCTCCTCTTTCCGTTGTTGGAGTTGCAGTTCCCCCAGCAGCGCGCGCGATTTCACGAGTTCCAATATGTAATTGTCTCGCCAACACTTCGCCCATGACCATGTCGGCACTTTTTCGGCGTCCAACATTCTGGCAATCTCACGCTTGCCTTTGCCCTCTTGCACCAGTTTGATAATCCGCTTTACGAGTTTGACCCGCTCCGGGATTGGTTCAAATCCGGTTTTGTCCTCTTTCAGCTTTAGCCATGACGGACAATTCTTCGTCAACACCTCTTTGCCCGCGATGGCCAGCTTGCGCTTTTGCGCCCAATTCTGCCGCGTGAAATCACTTTTCCGCGTGGATTCCTCATGCGCGCGTTGCATCACGGCGAATGAGCAAATCAGCGTGGCAAAATCGTCAATCGTTTTTTTGCTGTGGGTTTTTCCGTCCTCCAGGGTAATTACATCCAGACCCATCTCGATGATTTCGGCGAGCTTGTTATAGGCGACGCGAGGGGGCAAACGCGAAAAACGATCCAGATTCTCCAGGATGAGCACCGTGTTTTTTGTTTCGATTTTGCCGGCCTTTAGCGCCGCGATCAGTTCGCCCATCTGCCCGCGTTCAATGTTTTTCCCCGTCCACCCGGACACGCCCAAATCTTCGTAGCGCGTCTCGTTGAGGATCAGGTTGTTTTTCTTGCAGTATTCCTGCGTCCGCTCCAACTGGCGGCGGTGGGAGTCTCCTCCGGCTGAGGTTCCTTGCTTAACCGATGAGAACCGGATATAGCTAATTGCATGAGTTTTCGATTTCACTATTGTTTCGGCGTTCATAATAATGTGATTTACTTGTTTTGTAAATCACCCGCCCAATAGTGAAAATCTGTGGCTAAAAACTTTTAATTTTATGAACACCAAACGATTCGAAAACAAAGTGGCCATCGTCACCGGCGCCAGTCGTGGCATCGGGCAGGGGATTGCCTTGGCCTTTGCCCGCGAGGGCGCGCACGTGGTCAGCGTGGACATCGGCGACCAGACCGAGACCGGCACGAAGGTTCGCGCGTTGGGCGCCAAGTTCAACTGTTACACCGAGGACTTCGGCAAGCTTAACCAGAAGGCCGCCGCTGAACTTATCGCCAAAATAATTGCCGACGCCGGGCGCGTGGACATCCTCGTCAACAACGCCGGCATCATTCGCCGCGCGCCGATTGTGGATCATCCCGAAGCCGATTGGAACGCGCTCCTGCAAATCAATCTTTCCGCGCCGTTCTTTCTCACGCAGGCCGTCGCCAAGTGGTGGGTGACCGGCGGACGCGAAAAGTCCCCGGCTGACGCGCGGCTGAAAGTCGTCAACATCGCTTCGATGCTCTCTTTTCAGGGCGGCATTTTTGTGCCCGGTTACACCGCCGCGAAGAGCGGCATTGCCGGCATCACCAAGGCGTTTGCCAACGAGCTCGCCAAGGAGCGCTGCAACTTCAACGCCATCGCCCCCGGCTACGTGGCCACCGAGAACACGCGCCCGCTGCGCGAGGACGAGAAGCGCTCGGAATCCATCCTCGCCCGCATTCCGGAAAACCGCTGGGCCGAGCCTGCCGACATCGCCGAACCGATTTTGTTCCTCGCCTCGAAGGAAGCCGACTACATGAACGGCACTATCATGAACGTGGACGGCGGCTGGCTGGCGCGCTGAACTGGTTAAAATCTTTCTGGAAACGCCAAACGGCGCGGAATAGCTTCCGCGCCGATTGGCGTTTCCAGAAAGATTTTAACCAGTTCAGCGCGCCAGCCAGCCGCCGTCCACGTTCATGATAGTGCCGTTCATGTAGTCGGCTTCCTTCGAGGCGAGGAA
>CAIXPZ010000049.1 GCA_903921455.1 uncultured Verrucomicrobia subdivision 3 bacterium
CAACTACAGGAACGTCTGTTATGCGTTTGTTATGCATTTTTGCTTTTTGGGGGAGTTAAAACTCAATAAACCTCTTATTTGCTAGCGAATTAGAAGTGGAGCGGGTGAAGGGAATCGAACCCTCGTCTCGTTCCCGCAAGGCAGTCTTCACAAAACCCTTTATTAACAACGTGTCCAAACACCATTGACATAACCAAATTTTAGCACTAGCTTTAGCACTGTTATGGCAAGCATTCATCAAAGACCCCGCTCACCCTACTGGCATGCCTCTTACATGGGGCCGGATGGCCGGTGGATTCTCCGCAGCACCAGACTAGCAGACCGTAGCGCGGCCTTGGCCGTGGCGATGGAATTCGAGCGGGCATCCAAGCTGGCCCGCCGTGGGGAACTCGTCGAAGCCCAAGCCCGCGAAGTTCTGAATGACATCATGAAGCGGGCGGACCTGGGCGAGACATTACAAACCGTGTCCATCAAAAAGCATTTCGACGATTGGCTTTCCAGTAAGACGAAGTGCAACGCCACCAGCACCGGGGAACGCTATAAAGTGGCCGTGACCGAGTTTTTGAAATCGCTGGGCAATCGGGCCAGCAAAAACCTTACGAGTCTTAGAGCGGGCGACGTGCAACACTTTTTCGACGAGCGGACTGAAAAGGGCCTTGCCCCCAAGACCGTGAATGTGGACGTGAAGATCATCCGGGGCGCATTGAACGCGGCCCGCCGGCAAGGTTTGATTCCTACCAATCCGGCGGAAGCCGTGGAACTGCCGGAAGCCGTGGGCATGGAACGCGGGACGTTCACCCCGGCGGAAGTGAAGATGCTCGTGGATGTCGCCCAAGGCGAATGGCTAACCAAGATTGCGGGCAAGGCGGATGGCGAATGGAAGCTGTTAATCATGCTCGCCTACTTCACTGGGGCGCGGCTTTCTGATTGCGCGCGGATGCAATGGGACGGTGTGGACTTGGCCGGCGAAGGGCAAATCACTTACACGCAAGCCAAGACGGGTAAAAAAGTAACCGTTCCGCTCCACAAAGACTTGCTAGAGCGATTGAACAAGCTGGCAGGGACAGACAAGCCGGAAGTCTTCATCATGCCCGCAATCGCGGCCCAGCGTGGCAGCGGACGCCGGGGGCTTTCCGAAACCTTTAAGAAGATCATGCGGAAGGCGGGCGTGGATTCGCAGACCGTGAAGGGCAAGGGCAAACAAATGTTTTCCAAGCGTTCCTTCCATGCCTTGCGCCACAGCTTCACATCCGCGCTGGCGAATGAAAATGTGCCGTCTGAATTGCGGATGAAGCTCACCGGCCATAGCACGGAAGGCGAGCATAAGAAATATACGCATCACGAAATGAACAATCTCCGTGCTGCTGTCCAAAAAATACCTACTCTTGGAGCGATGTGAAGTGTTGACGAAAAAATCAGTCTTCTCGTGGTTCATTCCCTTCAGGAAGTTCTTGGGCACGCGTGTCAGGTTTGGTTGGTTCATGGCAGTCATCTTCCAATGGGCCAGACGTATCTTTGTCAAGAATTATCAAAGCCTTTTTTAGCCACTTCTTCAAAATGATTCGGAGTTTGTCACCATCGACAGATTCAAGCCCCATGCTTTCTGAGTCAGTAGGCAGATGCGCTATCCAGTCATCTTTGGTGAAATTTACCCCTGCAAAGATCTGATCATCCACCCACTTTACAAATTCATCTGGTGGCTCATCCATGTCAACAGAACTTGGGTTGAGGTCTTTGGTTTTACCAACATCATAATTTGAAACCTTAACGGCAGAGCGACCAACCCTGGACTTTTCCATTAGCCCTCGTTTAACCAGTTCAGCTTTGATTTTCACAAGCCAGCGATAAACGGTATTGCGGCAATACGGAAGACCAGCTTTTTTCCGCTTGGATCCCAAGCCACATCGCTTGAAGGCAACGTCAACCGTTGGGAATTTGCCATCATGTCGTTCTTGCAAAACCCACCAAACAAACTCGTGGGGCACACCTTTTTTAACAGAGGCATCTCTCGCAGCTGCCACCAACGGATCAGCTAACGCTTCCGAAACCTTGCCCAGAACTTCAGCCAAATCCTTAACTGTTTCTCTTAATTTTGATGCACCAGCTTCAATATCGGCGCGTGCTTGCTGGCCTGACTTTTTGATAATTTCAGCTACGACAATAACATCCGCATTGCCTGCAGCGTTTGAATTTAACGGCAGACCACCACCCTGTTTTGCAGATTTAGAACTCGTTACTTCATTATCTGAACCTAGCATTTGCTTCAACAACCTCCCTTGCGCCCAGATTAACTTTTTTGAATGGGTTTCAATGCGCAAAAGTTGGGTTGGATCATATTTTTCATCATCGCTTAAATGGCAATGGCGCGGGGCGCAGCGGTTATAAAACTCGTCATATTTTGAAATCAGTCTCATTTCGTCAACCGTTGTCGCATATTGACAAGTCGGATCAATAACCTCCGCAATCTTTCGGCAGAAACCATTAAGCCAGCTGTCAAAAAACAAATCGAACGATACACACACGACGGATTCCGTTCGCACCACAGGGCCAATCTGCGCGAATTCGATTGGGTGTGTAGGCAAGCGACCTAACGGCTTGCTCCCCGGCGTGCGAATAATTGCTACTTCGACACCAAGAATTTCCCTTCGAAAGTCCTTAATTCTTTCGAGAAAATGATTCATCTCGACCCAGGCAATTGCGACCTGCTCCCATGCCTGGCTTTCAGTCTGTCGCTTAATCTGTTCAATGTATTCAGCCACTGCATCCTGTGTCTTTTTTACAGCCCGCTGAATTTTTCGCAGTTTTTTAAGTATCGGGTCTTTTGGTCGAACTCGATCTTTAATGTCCTTCAAAGATTTGGCTACCGGATTAAGGATCAATGGGACGCGGCTTTGAAAAGCGGCAATGACATCATTGACCACATTCAGATTCGCTCTGGCCAAGATTTCGCATAGAAGAAGTTCACCTCTCTTGGCCTGGTCTTCGCTGTGAAACCCAAAAATAGCGACGATGTCTGATGTGGTTCGCTGCTCCCGGTCCTCATACAGGACGCGGTGCCGACTGGTTACCTCTTGTGCCGCTCCTACCAAATTTTCGGTTAAGGTCAGATTCTGAATAGATGCTGAACTGTTCGGCTCGATTGATGGCGGCGGTTGCACACAAGCATTCAGCAGAAAATGGGCAGATCAATCAACAAATTTATCTGACATCCCTAAACAGAAACATGCGTGACTGGCATTCCGGCATCCGCTGCTGGAAAAGTGAAAAACGACAGGATGTCCTGTGACACTCGTGCCAGACGTGACACTCGTGCCGCTCGGCTTAACCGAGTGTCACGTTTGTCACAAGCCGAAGGGGTTTCATCAATGGTGTAACGGGGGCAGAACACGATACCGTCGATGAGACAAATCTGAGACGAATTAAAAATTCATATTCGCCTTAATAAATAAGGGGATTCGCGCGAATGCTACCCGGTTTCCTGTAAACACATGAGACGGTTGCGCAAGGGTGAAGTGAAGCATATCGCGACACTCAACAAATATAACCATGAAATTAATCGATCGAAACAAAGCCAGCAGTCGGACTCAACAGCTGGCCACATCACCCAATACACAACCGACCATGACTACTAAAACCCTTACCAAGAACACCAACGTGACCCTGACCAAAGCCCAGGCAAAATCGAAATATATCTACACCGGTAAATACCAAAACGGGAAACCGGTGTTCCGGATTCCACCCGGTAAGGTGTTAAACCTGGTGAGCGCATTCGTTCATAAATTCCTGTGCGATGGGCCAACATTCACGCTGGGCCTCCTTTGCCACTTCATGTGCTCCTTCTGCTACGTCGGGCCCTTACTTTGCAGGCACGCGGCCATTGCTCGGATTTGCAAGGAATATGGCCTGACCCCTGCCGACATCGTCGTCGAGAAAGAGGATCCGCTGCCCATCCTGCGAAGGCAGCTCATTGATGGAAAAGGCCGCCGCCGATTCCCAGATTCAAACGACCAGCGGGTGATATTTGCGTCGCCGCTCGTAGACGTGGCGGCCAATGCAGCTACCGCGCAGCAGACCGTGGCGGCATGTCGGCTGATCCTGGAGAACACGAGCTGGCAAATTCGGCTGTTGAGCAAATCAGCTTTGCTCCGATCCGTGGCGGAGCAACTTGAAGAGTATAAATGCCGGGTGATTTATGGGTTCAGCAGCGGCACTTTCAATGACCGTCTCGCTGCCTCGTTTGAAAAGGGCACTTCATCACCGACTGCACGACTGCGTGCGCTGCACTGGCTGCAGGATCACGGCTACCGCACCTTCGCGATGATTTGCCCCAGTCTGCCGCAACTGGATTACGCGGCTTTCGCACGCGAGGCTGCGGAACAGGTGCGGATTGAAAAGTGTGAACACGTGTGGTGCGAAGTTCTAAATCTTCGCGGAAAATCTTTGAGAAAAACGTTTGATGCGCTCATCGCTGGCGGGTTCAAAGCGGAAGCCGAGCGACTGCTACAAGTCAGTGGTCCGAAACATGAGGCTGCGTGGGAAAACTATGCCCGAGCCACCTTTCTGGCTCATGCCGACATTGTTTCTCCAAATAAATTGCGGTTTTTGCAATACGTCGCCCCAAAATCTCTCCCTTGGTGGCGCAGTCAGGAATGCCGGGGCGCGGTGCTGCTTGGAAAGCATGCCGTGAACACGACCGATATAAACTAGCCACGACCATTACCCGCCACGTCTATGACGTGGCGGGCGCTTAGCACTAACAAATATTTTATGAGTACGAACACCTCCCTCAATGCGGCCACGCTGGCAACCCAATCCACCATTTGCGACTCGACCACACAAAGCCCACGCAATTTATTGACCATCGATAAATGCGTAGGCGCCATACTATCAGTCGAGCTTGCTTCGCCGAATCCTACAATGGCTGAATGGATGCAAGATACCCGAGCTGGCCAGCCTAGCGCATTGCTCAGCCCTTGCACGCCTGCGACCGACCATCCATCTCCTGGCACAATCGTCCCACCCAACGGGCTGCCCGAACCTAGCAGTCCCCACATTCTGAAATACGCCACCGGCCGATTTCACGCCGCTCTCGATCACTTCCACGACGTGCTGTTTCACGTCCTGGCCCATGTCGCCAGCTTTCATCCCGAAGCCTTTAGTATAATCGGCCGAAATTATCAGGTGGATAAAAACATTGTGGCGCTCCGCGATCTGATGGCGCTCCAGGGCTTTACCAAAGCCGTCACCACTCCGTCCCCCGTCCTTGATGAATATGCGTTTATGAATCAGATGCAGGCCCGCGTGGCCCTTAACCTTCGGCATTCTCCAGCCGAGCTCAAGATTTTGGAACTTGAGGATTGTATCTTTCTGATGCGCAAATCGGCTGCGAATTTGAACGCGGCTATGGTACGGGTATTCCCAAACTTTTGTCCGATATTGGAACGCCCTCGCGTGACCCCAGGGGAAGGCAAGTGTGCCATCAAACCGATTCGTAAACGAACAAAAGGCCGAGCTCGCAAAAGTTCTGCACGCAAAAGCAATCAACCCTATCCAAAAATATAAAACAACCATGAATCCTGAATTCAACTCAAAATTTCAAAAGAAGATGAGAACCGATTTCAACATCGATCCCGCTGCAGGTGAATTGCTCAACGCCGCCACGATGGAGTCGACTCCGATACCAGCAAATTTCCATCGTGTCCTCTTCGAGATGTTCCCATATCCCAGTACGTTCTTTCCCGAAAGTCTAGCTCAACTGCACGGCCACCGTCCCCCAGCAGAGCCAGTCTTAAAACCGCATACCAAACCGACGACACCGACCGCTTTTGATCAAACCCTGGAAGCTGATGCGAAACGCCGTTTGGCAATGCGTTCGCTGAACAAGAAAAAGTTCAAGCTTGAGAATTGGGCTTACTCCATTCTCCAATACAAACTGGGGCGTTCCTTCTACACGGATAAGCGCCGAACAAAAGTGTCACGAACAATTGTCGATGGCTTGCAGGCCATCGCCACGCTATTCGAGGTCGACAAAAATCTGGAATACGTTCGATTCGCTAACCAAATAGATGCCTACGGGTGGCGCATCACTTCCATCGATGAAATTCGCCAACTCGGCAGGACACATCAGCGCGTTCCTTGCTCGTTCACTGAACGGCAGGTGCACTTCATCATACGTGAATTGGAGTTTAGCGGATTTCTCGAATACAATTACGTATTCGATAAATATAAACGGCGGCGGCAATTGCTAATCAGATACCGGGCGGATCGCGTCCTTCAGGCCATCCGTGGCGTCACCGTGGTGCGGGAGTCCGAAGCGAAGCGCGCTGCTGAGTTAAAACTTGAAGGGGGTGCCACCCCTGATGCCGGTGGCTGAACGAGCTGAAGTCAATTGACAAACCGGTTCAGGCGTGGTCTGTTCGTCGCAAGACGAATCACCTCCATTCCCAAGCGAAAGGCTCCGTATGCATGATGAACAAAAGGCAACCAATGGACTGAACCGCCGGGACTTCATCCGGGTCGGGGCCACCGGGGCCACGGGCATCGCGCTCGCCAGCATGGGGGCGCTGAATATCTCCGCGGCTGAGACCACGGCCCAGTTGCCGCGCCGGCGTTACGGGCGGACCGGCCTGCAGATCAGCGCGCTGGTGGGAGCCTCCGACTGGAGTTCCGACGTGATCCCGCTGGCAGTCAAAGCCGGGGTCAACTACTGGCACAAGGCGCAGCGCTGGACGGCGGAGACGATGCCGGCGGCCATCAAAAGCCAGCCGCGGGAAGCATATCATCTGGAGATCACCGTCGACCGGGTCGGCGGCGATCATATGAAGGGGCACATTGACGAGGAACAGCACTACCAATACGTGAAGCAAGCCGTCGCGCGCTCAGGTGTGGGCTATTTCGACGTATTCAAGTTCCATTTCGGCTACCACTCCATCAGCGAAGCCAAAACGGATCCCGGCGTAACCCGGGCCTATGAAAGGCTGAAAAAGGAGGGCCTGGTCAAGCACCTCGCCATTTCCCAGCATCATTACAACAATATTGGCGGCGACATGGCCTTCGACATTGTGCGTTACCTCATCGACCACTCGCCGTTCGAAGCGGCACAATTCTTCTATACGTATGGCGATCGCCAGGAGATTCAAGACGTGCTTGCGCTGGCCAAGCAGAAAGACTTTGGCACCATCGCCATGAAGACCATGGGGGGCGTGGGCCGGGCGGCCACGGACAAAAAGTTTCAAGCCCTGCTGGCCGAGCCGAAGTTCAAGGACAGCACCCCCGGTGCTGCGATGGTGAAATGGCTGATGTCCAACCCCAATCTCACGGCCGCGGTCATCAACACCAAGAACTTTGACATGCTGCAGGAAAACCTCGCCGCCGCCCGGGCGAGCACCTTGAGTTCCAGCGACCGCCATGCGCTCGGCCTGCTCGCAGCCTACAACAAGGGATTGACTTGCCTGTTGTGCGCCGACTGCGTCTCACACTGCCCGGAACACATCGCCATCGCCGACATCCTGCGCTACGAGCGGTATGCCCTGGATTACCATGAACTCTCGCGCGCCCGGGCTGAATACAAGACCCTGACCAAGGATGGCACCGCCTGCATCGCTTGCGGCGACTGCATGCCCGCCTGCAAGGCGGATATCAATATCGTGGCGAAGCTCAAAGAAGTGCATCAATTGCTGGGCTAGCGCCCCTAGCCAGCGTGCGCCCAGTGTCGATTGGCGAGAATGCTTAGACGACCTTACTCTGCGAGACGAACGTGCTCCGGACCTCATTTCGGGCAGAAAATGAGCCTCAATATGGGGCACAATTTACCTGTGAAATGGGACTGTCAAAAATTCACGTTTGGCTGTGAAAACATCAAAAAGCCAATGAATTCGACTATCATTTTACTGTCAAGAATTTTGAATTTCACACTTGGGATGGCTTAAATAGCCAAACCGTTAAAGCATTAGCCCCAAATGTTAACGGTTCCAGTGTTCGTAAACTTTTATAAACTTCAATTTTGCGCCCAGCAGTTGGACACTATTTAACATTTTGTTAAGATTTATGGCCAAAAAATTCAAAAATGAAGGACATATCATATTTGCAAGTAATTGATAATCAGCGGCTCTGCCAAATGCCTCATTGCATTTCATTAGAAATGGGGCGTTTTTCGCATGGAAAATATAGCCTGAAAAATTTGTTTTTTGCGGATTTTAATTTCGGAAGTGGAGCGCATATTTTTTTAGAATTCCGAACTTTTTTTCAGAACTGTTTGACCCCGGCTTCAAAGACAGTCGAAATAATCACGTTTTTTGTTCATTTCTAGGGTCATTGCTGGAAAAAGAAGCGTGTGCAAATTTGCGCCTAATTTTCGCGCCGAAGCGGTTGGGCTGGAGTAAAAAACGATCCATTGTCTCCCGGCGGGGGTTCAATTGACTTCATGGCCGGTGCTTTTGCATCATTCCACGTGCGAAGCAAGCCACCGCTACGATACTGGCCCGTCTGGGCGATGGTGTTGGCTTATGGGCTGTTGGCGCTGAACGCGTTCGCCTCCAACATCCCGGGGTCGGATTATACGGGCTACGTTGGTGCAGCAAGCTGCCGGGGCTGTCATCCAGTGGAATATCAGCGCTGGGCTCAATCGGCGCATGGACTGGCTGAACGGTCCCTGCGGATGACCACGGATCAAATGGCGTTTGTGCCACCCCGCTCCCTCCAGCATGGCACCGAAACCGCCACGGTCAGGACCAACGGCGCCGGGTTCCAAATCGTCACCCTTGGCGTGGACGGCAACCGGCAGCCGTTCCAGATCGACCGGGTGATTGGTAATTCGCCGCTGGTCCAATTTCTGACGCCGTTTCCCGGTGGTCGCTACCAAGTGCAGGAAGCCTCTTACGACCCGAAATCCAACCAGTGGTTTTACGTCTATGGCGATGACCTCCGCAATCCTGGTGAATACGGGCATTGGACAGGTCGGGGCATGAACTGGAACTCCCAATGCGCCGAATGCCACAACACCAGGCTCAAGAAGAACTACGACGCCGGCACGGACAGCTACCACACAACGATGGCGGAAATGGCCGTTAGCTGTGAAGCTTGTCATGGCCCCCTCCAAAAGCACCTGGACTGGCAGGCAAAGCATCCCAAATCCGCCAGCCACGATCCTACGGTCACGCCTTTGTCACCGGCTCGCACAATAGGCATGTGTGGGTCTTGTCATTCGCGTAACACGGATTTAACGGGCAATTTCACCCCCGGCGATTCCTTTTACGACCATTATTCGCTTGAGATTCTCGATGGGGCCGGGCGCTGGTATCCTGACGGGCAAATCAAGGATGAGGATTATGAGTTTGCCTCGTTTCTCGGCAGCAAGATGTATCAGGCCGGGGTGACTTGCATTGATTGTCATACCCGCGATGTGACCAAGCCACAACTCCTGGGCAATGCCCTATGTATGTGTTAAGTGCCGCAGTGCCGTCGTAGGAAGTGCCGTGTTTTGGCCGAATTGAAATTGTAACTCTGGTTGGGATTACGATCCCAGTGTGGCTGAAGTGCCGTCAGCGCCGTCCTCCTTTTCTCTCAATCCTTTTGAACCGAGTCCCGCCGTCCGGAAGTGCCGTCAAAAAAAGCTCGACGAACCATTTCCGGTTCGGGCAGCAATGGGGATGTTCCATCTGCCTTTTCATTTTGTGCGCGACGACCAGGAGTTGAACGCACAGCTTTTTCCCTCAAGCAGTCGCCGTGTCCGCATTGCGGCTGCCTTGGCAGTTTGAACCGGCACAGCCGGGCATTGGGCAATGATCCCCAGGTCGCTGACGGAGAAACGTTCCGGGGTCAGCGGGTGTATTGTTCCAATCGCGGACAACGCGGCGGGTGCGGGCGCACTTTCGCCTTGTTCCTGGCGGATATTTTGCCACGCCATACGTTGACGGCTTCGCTGGTGTGGCCGTGGCTGGTCAAATTACTGGCCGGACTTTCCCTCAAGGCGGCGGCGGAAAAGCTGCGGCTGCCTTTTGCGCTGGAAACAGCCTATCGGTTGCGACGTGGTTTGCGGCACGGTTTTGGCTCCTATTATTTTGCCCTGATCAAGGATGAGAATCGTGTTGCCGCCGAGATGGGTAACAGCCCGGCGATGGTTCACCGTCATTATCGGGCAATGATTGGCAATGCCGACTGCGTGAAATTCTGGGCCATCAGCCCACCCGAAAAGGCCTCCGCACCAACCACCATTCCCGCCACAACTCCGCATGAAAACTTTGCCGCCAACTGACATTGAATGCTCCGTTCTGAACACACCGGCCACTAGTTGTCAGTCGGCTTGGATTGAGTCCGGTCTGTCTCTTCACCGGCTTATAATCAAATTCACCCACAACCGGGTCGCCGATTTGACCAAAGATTTGTCCAAAATGGTTCATCTGCCGGCACGCGCCTTCGTTTGCCTGCATCCGGCTGCATCCTCAAAAACTCAATTATCTCCTTATTTGACGGGCATTTTAAGCACATCTCGTTGGAATATAACATTATATATCGGCGGAAGGATGTCGAGCCAGTCCTGTAATGATGATACCGGTCGCCCTCTCCGGCTTAACTTGATTTCATTGGGTTTTATTACTTCCGCAATGGATTTGACCGCGATTTGTCCAGTTCGCCGCCTAACTCAATTCCAAATTTCAGAATTATGAAGAAAAACAATCGCACTCAAGCTGGGTCACAGACCGATTCGAACGCCATCGTCTTCATTGAGGTTGAGGGCGTCAAGTTCATCACCGATGGGCGCTTCCGTTGTCCGGCGAAAAAGGAATCCTATTCGCTCCGGCCGTTCAAAAATCCTTCCGGCCAGACGGTGGTAAAACTGGACGGTTATCGTCCGGCACTTCCACAAACACAAACCGGCACTTTCAGTCTGGCTGACACCATGATTGAGGTAGCGTCGGGAAAAACCGGGCTTCGGCGGGTGCGAGCAAATTTCGAATCTTTGAAAGCGGCCGACGCGGAACGTTCCCGGCTCATTTTAGAAGATAGCAATTCGTCCACCACTTTGTCGCTGGTGTCCACGAGTCTGTCGGAGGGCGAGGTGCGTGCGGCCGAGGCCGCAAAACTAATCCTATCCGGACTGCCGGCCAAGGGCTGGAGCGGCCAGTCTTGGTCGCATCTCGATGCGGCCAACTTCGTGGCGAAAAATTTCCAGCCATGCCGCCGCCCCAAGCTGCTGGCCGAGGCGGTCGGAGAATTCAACCGCGCAGAGCATGCGTCCAATTTGAAATTCGCCACGCTTGAGGGCAAGGCCACCACGCTCAAGCGTCTAGTGAAATGTTGCCCGCCGGACATCCATGTGCATGAGGTGCCGGTGGAGGTGCTCAAGCAGTTGATCCATTCGGGCACCAAGCGCAAGACCTGGAAGAAAACCAAGAGCAACCTGAACACGTTTTTTGAATGGGCAGCCCACGAAGACCAAGCCTATGCCCCCGCCAATCCAATCAAAAGTATCCAGTTGCGGAAAAAGTATGATGACTATCGCGTGCCGAAAATTTTGACCAACGAGGAAGTTTTTGATCTGTTGTCCAAAGCTCAGGACTTTAAGGGTGGACGGCTTTTCCTGTTCTGTGTAGTGGGCATTGTGGTGGCGTTGCGGCCTGCTGAAATGGCGCGCGTTCAGGCCATGCGCAAGGTGCTCGGCCAGGAATCATTTCATTTTGGTGACACGCCGGACGAACAGCGCATCTCGGTCATCGGCAAGACCCGCCACCTGCGGCAGGCCGTCATTCCGCCAGAATTTGTCCCGCTGATAAAATCCTACGTTGACGCCGGCTATCCCATCATCCCGCGAAATTTCGCCCATGACTGGACACTGTTGCGGGCACAGGCGGGTTTTCTGGGACGCCGCGACCTGCTGCCGGCGCATTTGTTTTCCGACAAGTTGCAGCCGTGGACAAGCGACGTGCTGCGCCATGTCGGCATCACCCACCAGCTTAACCGCACCCAGAATGAAACGGCCACGGCGCTCTGGGCCGGCGATTCGCCCGCGATGATTTTCCGGCATTACAAGGGCAAGGCCACCCGTGAAGACACCCGCCGGTTTTATGGCATCGCCGAAAGGTTGAAGTTGCCAGCGCTCGCGGAATTAAAGCAGGCCGGTGTGCCGGACCAAGCCACCGACAGCGAACTGATACGGTTCAAATGTCCGGTGGACAATCCCAACACTTTCTTTCTTGATGCGCAGGCGTTTCATCAGGCGCGAAAGGTGTTTCTGAAACGTTGTCCCGAGGCGGCGGCACCCGAATTCAAAGGGCCGCGCCGTGGCAAAGGCATGTGGTCCAAGCGGCGGATGTTGAAGCTGCCGAAGCAGCAGGATGAACTCATCCGCTTGGTCTGGGAAAATCCCCTGAGCGTCCTGGCTCAACAGTTCAAGGTGGCGAAGTCCACCTTGGCACTCGCCTTGCACGAAGCCGGGTTGCCGCCGCATTTGTTTCCGCCCAAAGGACACTGGCAGCAACGGTCAGCCGGCGGCCTCATTGTATTACCAGATGAGGTGCAAAAGGTTTTTCCGAACGGCCTATCACCATCCGTCAAACCGGTGGGCCGACAAATCCGGCTCAAGCGTCCTGGCTTGGCCGTCTTCCTACGGATGGTCTGGGAGATGAAAGCGGATGATATCGCCAGCCAGCTTAAGTGGTCCAAGAGCACGGTGGAGCGCGAGATCCGGCGCTGGCATCTGCCCCGACCGGAGCCGGCCTATTGGCTCAAACCGATTGAACAACGCCAGCCGCCGGCAACCATCAAACAGTTGCTGGGTCTCGATTCGGTCGCGCTCAAGGCGGCGCTAGGAAAATCCGGCCAAACATCAAGGCATGAGCAATGCTTTGAACGAACCTAGACCGGCCATTCCTAAATCGCAGGGGGAACAACTGGTGGATGCCAAAGGTCTGCTGTCCATGTTGTGGAACGAATCTTCCCGCCCCTCGTTGCGCTGGTTGCGGGAACAACAGGCGCGACGAACAATTCCGTTCATCAAAATTGGTGCACGCGTTTGGTTTCAACCCAGCGTGGTCATCGTGTCTCTCCGAGATAACTGGGGCGTAAAACACCGCCCGTTTTCCAAGTCTTAATTTTACCGGGATTGGTGATTGCAGTAACTAACAGGGGTGCTTTTTTAGAAAATAGTCGCTAACCCCGCACGAACAGGCAGGAAAAAGCACGACTGGAAAAGGTCGGCGGCCCTGACGGAAATCAGCCGGCGAAAAAATGCCGGACTGTGGCATAACTGTTGCAAAAACTAACCACCCTCACAAACCCATTGTAAACATTGGATCAGGTGAAGGGAATCGAATCATGGTTGAAAATTTTCATAACCGCTCAAATTACTTGATAATAACGCGTTGTAAATTTTGAATTTCTATACTCTCCGCGTCGAAAAGCATAAAAGAACATAGAGGCTGTTGCAAAATGTTGCAA
>CAIXPZ010000050.1 GCA_903921455.1 uncultured Verrucomicrobia subdivision 3 bacterium
AACAACTCCGTCCGCCAGCCCATCCTGAATCTGCAGATCGCCAAGGCGTATCTGGCCGGCACCGACAACGGTATCGCCACCCGCACCTGGCAGCAGGCGCTGGAGAGCCTTACCGGCACCAAACAGGGCGCCAACCAGCAGCGCTGGCGGACCGTCGCCAAGGACAAAGCGCTGGCACTCGTGCTCCCGCGCGTCATTATCGAGACCCAGGGCGAACTGCTGTTGAAGGCGATGCAGGCAGGCACCGTTTCAACCAACGTGTTTCTGCGCCGGCTCCATAACTTCTGCGTGGACATGAATTGGCTGCCTTATCCACTCATCCCCAAGCGCCAATGGCCGGCCGTGAAGTACAAGGAGAAGCGCGCCATCACGCTCGAAGAACATCAGCGGATTATCACCGCTGAGGTGAACCCCGAACGCAAACGCCTTTACCAATTGTGCTGGCATCTGGGCGCCAGCCAGGGCGACATTGCGGCCTTGAAAGGCGAGGATGTGGACTGGCAGAACGGCGCGGTGAGCTACACGCGGAAGAAAACCGGCGTGCCGGTGATCATCCACCTGGGCACGGAAGCATTAAACCTGTTCAAAGACCTGCCGAGCGAAGGCGTGTTGTTTCCGTATCTGTCGCGAGTGAGGGCAGGGGATCGCGCCACCGAATTCGGCCAGCGCTGTAGGCAGCTTGGCATCAAAGGCGTGACGCTCCACTGCTACCGCTATGCGTGGGCTGAGCGTGCCAAGACTGTAGGCTATCCCGAACGCTTCGCCCAGGAGGCTTTGGGCCACAATAGCAAGGCCGTGCATCGAGCCTATGCGAAACGCGCCCTGATGAAACTACCATCGCTGGAGGAATATGAGCTCAAGGCCAAGGAAGGCGCTGCGCATGGGGCGTGAGACTGGCGAATCCAATTGCACACGCCGGCTGTCCAGCCTAGTCGGAAATCTGAAAGCGGACATTTTGAGGGTGTCGCATTCCGGGTAAAATGAATTCCCTGAGAGACCGGCTATGCCAACCCACCAACACTCATTTTATTCCGGTCGGGGATTAGAACTGTCGAAAGAAGACGGGCGGTCCGGCATTAAATGGCACTGTTTTAAAGCAGTAGACTGTGTAAGTTGAGTGCGAGTTGTTTCCCGGGGCAAACAAGGTTAATGGTGACGCATGACATCTTGCTGTCCTATTTATGGTTGGCATAGTTTATGTAAATTATGAAAACAAAGGCGACTATGGAGTGCCGCCAGAATGCGGTCGAGACCGGCCGGCAAGTCCCGCCGCAGGAAAAATTATCAGCTGCGCTTGAACTGTGCGTTGGCAAGATACGTTCCAATATCCAGCGACTGGCTGACCGGCCGGAAACCAGCACCTGGTCATGGCACAAGGAAGGTAAATATTGGAAGTGGGATGAGAATTTTTTTGCAATCGGAAATTGGACGACATCGTTTATCACCGGCATGGGATTGCTGGCGTTCAAGCAAACGCAGGATGAATTCTTTTTGAAGCAGGTTGAACGCCTGGCCCCAATCTATCGGCTCAAGGTCTATGAGCATGATATGGACACGATGCACGATCTAGGGTTTCTCTACTCGCTCTATTCGGTGGCACTTTACAAGCTGACCGGCACGCCGGCGCACCGGGAGACGGCCCTGCGGGCAGCGGAAGTGCTGGCGGCACGGTATATACCCACCGGCCGTTTTATTCGAGCCTGGGGCCGGCTGGATAGCCAAGGCGTGGGGACAAAAGATGACGGGTTCATACTAACGGAAGACATGGCGATCATTGATTGCATGATGAACCTGCCACTGCTCTTCTGGGCTTCAGCGGAGACCCATGACGACAAATATCGGCAGATTGCAATGGCGCACGCCGACACCACGCTGGCAAATTTCATTCGCCCGGATGATTCGCTGTTTCATGCCTACCGGTTTGATCTCAAATCAGGCGCGCCAAAGCGGGGGGGAAATTATTGCGGCTATTCGATCCCATCACACTGGGCACGGGGGACGGCTTGGGCCATCTACGGGTTTGCCTTGTGCTTCAGCTATACGCGGGAGCAACGGTATCTGGACGCGTCGCTGCGGCTGGCGCGAAAATTCATTGCCAATCTGGATGAACACGGCGTGCCAGTGTGGGACTTCAAACTATCGCCGGGAGAAGTTGCCTTGCGCGATTCCTCGGCCGCTGCCATCGCGGTTTGCGGGTTTCAGGAACTTGAGCGAAATGGAGCGGCCGACAAAACCATTGCGAACGCGAAAGAAATGCTGCTGGCCCGCCTATGCAGTCCCAATTACCTGAACTCTGATGAGGCTGAGGGCGGCTTGCTGCGAGATGGACAGGTGGGGCGGGCACAAAACACCTTCACCAGCTGGGGGGATTATTTTCTGATGGAGGCATTGGCGGTGGAGTTGGGAATGGATTCAACATTCTGGTGAATCGCTTTTTGACCTCCCAAAATCATTTCTTGGAAACGGACTCGGCCCTGACATAGACTCGGGATGTGTCCCGGCTGCAAATGAAACCTTCCACTCAACCGAGCGAAGCGGCTCCTACTCAACGCCGAGTTACCATGCGCGATGTGGCCAAGCAGGCTGGTGTATCGCACGCCACGGTTTCGATGTGCTTTCGCAATGCGCCGTCCATACCTGAGAAACGGCGCAAACAGGTTTTAAGACTGGCGGAACAGATGGGCTACCGTCCGGATCCGGTGCTTTCAGCGCTGGCGGATTACCGGAATCGCAACTCCCCGAAACCGATTCAAAGCGCCCTGGCATGGATCAATCGCTGGGATCAG
The DNA here is from genome assembly GCA_903921455.1 of uncultured Verrucomicrobia subdivision 3 bacterium. The sequence goes on from CAIXPZ010000050.1 coordinate 2,787, forward strand.
CCGGAAAAATTGCGGAAATATAATGAATTTAATTTTTACTGGCTTGGCGCTTCCCGGGCGGCTGAACACTATGGTTATCATTTGGAGGAAATACGCTGGCCGGCAGACTTGTCAGCCAAACGCGTTGAACAGATTTTGCTAACCCGCAATATTCGCGGGATTTTGATCCCGCCTCATGAAACGGTGCCGGACTGGGGCGATTTTGACTGGCGCAAGTTTTCAATCATCCGTTTCGGCATGAGCGTCCGCAAGCCTGATTCCAATCTAGTCACCGCCGACCAGCAGCGTGCGGTGCTGATGGCTTTCGAGAAGATCAAACAATACGGCTATGAACGCATCGGGCTGGTGACCGGTCGCGATTATGATTCTAAGCTGGGTGGCAACTTTATCGGCGGACTGGCGGCGGCGCAGGAACTATTCGATTTCGAGCACACCCTGCCGCCGCTACTGACATCTGAACGCAGTTATCTCGAAAATCGGGTAATGGCGAAACGCGTTTTGGGACAATGGTTAAAAAAGCATCGGCCGGATGCGGTGCTCACCACGGAAACCACGGTTCCCGGATTGATCCGCGAATTGGGCTACCGGATTCCCCAAGACATCGCCGTGGCCGGAAGCAGCCGCGACATTCCGGTGGACGCCGGCATCAACCAGACCCCGGAAGACATCGGACGGATTGCTGTGGAAATGCTGGTGTCGCTGATCAAAATGAATGCCTGCGGCGAGCCTTCCTCGCCCTGCCGGATTTTAGTCGAAAGCTGCTGGCAGGATGGAAAATCCCTGCCGCCGCGCTCCAAGCCGTGAGGGGTTCGCGCTTCAGGTAAGGCCATATTTGGCCTCCTTCAAAGAATAAATCTGCCTGATAAAACAGTCGCTAGACTGTGTAAGTGGACTTCTGTTTGTAAATCACAGAGGCTGGGAATAGAGTCTCAACAGAACTCCATGACAAAAAAGTTTATGAAATATTTCAGCCCAATTGTCGCTCCTGCATTTGGCTCCGCCAATGCTACTTTTTGTAACCACTGGATCCTTGAATTCAAGGCCGCCAACCAACCAAATCTAAACTAGCCATGAAAACCAACAACCCACCTCGTATTATGAAAATGTTGACTTGTATTAAACAATCGCCCGTTCAATTGGTGATTGCCTGTCTCCTGTCGCTGTCTGCAACTCCAGCCATAGCCGCGAACGGGAACGATACTTGGCTCGGCAACACCGATGCCAACTGGGCCGTGGCGGCCAACTGGAGCCCGGCGGTGAATGCGCCGCCGATCGGCGGGGACTGGCTGTTCTTTGGCGCGGCGGGATCGTCTGGCGCGACGTTGACAAATAATCTGACGGCCGGGACTTCGTTTGCCGGTATCACGTTCAATGCCGGTGCCAGCAGTTATACCATTTTGAGCAATTCGATTACGCTCACCGGCGGCATTACCAATAACAGTGCTGCCGTGCAAAACATCAATTTCCCGATCAGCGGAGGAACTGTGTTTGCGACGACGAACGGCGGCAACTTGACCATTAATGGCGTCATGTCCGGCTCTACCGGCTATACGATTATTGGAACGAACGGCGGCACGGTGACGCTCAACGGCACCAACACTCACACCGGTGCCGTTACCATTAACAATGCAACGGTAGTTTTGGGAACACCTAATGCTCTGACAGTCGGAACGGCCACCGCCAATGCGAGTGGTTGGGTGTTGCAGCAGAACGTCATCTTGGATGTGAAAGGCAATAATCAAACGGCCTATGGATGGATTGACGGAATTGACGCGAACAACACAACCCCGACTGGAACTTGGATCACAAACAGTTCGGCCACGCTGGCCACGTTGACCATTACTAACTTTGGCAACAATTTTAAATATCGTGAAGGTAATTTTGGCGGAAACCTAAAGCTTGTGCTCACGGCCAATAATCTGGGAAACACTCAGAACGGCAGACCAGGCAGCGCTTTCCAGATGCAGGTTCCGGGCAACACCTACTCGGGCGGCACAGTAATCCAAGGCCTTTGGGGCAATCCGTTCACGGTCACCAACCTCAACAGCGGCACTTATGGTTTTGCCACCACGGGAAATACGAACACCGCCATCTTGCGTAATTACAACGCCGGACTGGGTTATAGCGTTTTAGGCAGCGGCCCGCTGACATTGGACAACGGCGAATTATGGGTCACGTCGATATTTACCTACACCAATCCGATCGTGGTCACTTCCCGGGGCGGTATTTTGAATGCCGAGCAAAACCAGTTTTATGCCGCAGGCGCCACCGTTACCGGCACGGGGCTGCTGGCGCTGGAAGCCAACAACAAGCAATATTTTTTCACCAACGACTGGAGTGGTTTCACGGGCACCCTAGCCGTAGATGCCAATGATACGATTGTAAATTTCTGCTCCAATTCACCCGCCGGGGACCTGGTGTTTTGGGGGGCATACAATGCCACTTACGGCACTCTACAATGGAACGGCGATGCAACCCAGCCGGCCACGCTGGCGTTCACCCGCGCCAATTCCGGCTCGGCTGCCGGCATCGCTGGTGCCGCAATCCTGACCGGCCGGTTGTCCAACGGCATGACCAACGCCTTGACTTACAAGTTTGGCGACAACACGGCGACCACAAATAATTTCGGCGCAATAATTCAAAACGGCAGCGGTGCGGTTGGCGTCACCAAGATTGGCAGCGATACGCAGATTCTATCCGCAGTGAACACCTATACCAATCCAACGTACGTCGGCGGCGGCACGCTGGTTTTGAGCGCGGTTAACAACGGCGGCGGCGGTTGTGTGGTGAGCAACGGTGCCACTTTGAGCTTTGGCGGCACCGGGAGCCTGACCAATACAACTGCCACGGTCAATGTCCTTGCAGGTGGCACGCTGGTCAGCGGAGGAGCGACAATTGGCGGTCTGGTGACTATGGGGGCGGGTAGCGGCGCGATCAACCTTCGGGACAGTATCATCAACACCAATACGCTAGCCGGTGGGCTGACGTTGGATAATGGCAATGTTCTCAGTTTCGACCTGGGCAGCGCCTCAGACGTCATTGCGATTACTGGTGGTGCCTATACCAAGAACGCCGGCACGGTCACAGTGAATGTCGCAGGCACTGGCTTTGGCGCCAATACATATCCGCTGATTACCGGTGCCAGCATCAGTTCGACCAACGGTTTTGTCTTGGGAACGGTCCCTTCTAATCCTTCCTTCGCGTATGCTTTGGTGGCTGCCTCGGGCAATCTCGCCTTGCAAGTCACGGTCGCAGTCGTTTCTCCAGCGACGGCTTATTGGAAGGGTGGCGTGGACAACAATTGGACCACGCCCGATAGCGGCGCGATCTTCAACTGGTCCACTAATTCCGCCGGCACGGTGACCACCGGAGCCAAGCCAGGCGTTACCACGGCGGTTACCTTCTCCGGCAGTGGCGCAGCCAATCAAACCACCGTCCTCGGCGGGAACTTTGAAATCAACAGTCTGGCGCTGACGACCAGCGCCAATGTTGGCATCGGTGGGGCCAATGCCCTGCAGTTGGATTCCGGTGGTTTGACCATTAATTCCGGCGCGGGCAATCTTACCGTCAGCAATTCGAGCCTCGTGCTTGGTGGCGTGCAGTTGTGGACCAACAGCTCGGCGAACACCGTCACGGTGAGCGCTCCCATCAGCGGCTTGAGTTCAGTGACTCTGGGCGGTGGAAATACGGTCTGGTCTGGCGCCAACAGCCATGGCGGCACGACGCTCAACGCCGGTAAGCTGACCTTGAACGGTTCCGGCACGCTGGGTTCCAGCAGTGCTGCGGTAACTGCAAACAGTGCCACCATTGATTTGGGTGGCAGCAGTCAGAGTGTCGGAGCGGTGAGTCTGGTAAATGGTTCAGTGATCACCAACGGCACAATCACCGGCACCAGCTACTATTTAGAATCCGGCACGATTTCTGCCGTGGTGGGCGGTGGTGTGATCAATGCCGTCAAGAGCACTCCCGGCACCGTGGTTTTATCAGCGAACAACACTTTTGCTGGTTCCATGGTCGTGAACAATGGCACCTTGCAAATTGGCGCCGGAGGCAGCACCGGCAGTTTGAATGAAGGCAGCTTGGCGGTCAGCAATGGAGCCGCGCTGGTGTTTAACAGCGCGGGTGCCCAGACCAACGGCGGGGCTATTTCCGGATCTGGACCGATCAGTATTGTCGGCGGCGGCAGTGTCACACTAAACAATTTAGCCAACTCTTTCACGGGAAACATGCTGGTGGATGGCAGCACCTTGATTGCGGCGACAGCCAATAATACTTACAACGAGGTAAATGGCAGCCTGGGTAATCCCTCGGTGGCACGCACAATAACTTTGACCAACGGCGCAACCTTGAGCCTGCAAGGCGGCAACGTTTTGGGCGGCTGGTCGTCCACCCGGTGCGGCGTAGGCATCTCGGTCAATCCGGGTTGTCAATTGGCCCTGAATGTGATTAATCCTCCCAATACGGGCGATAGCAATCCCCTGGGTGAAGTGGACTTAAATGGCGGCCAGTTCTGGGCAGGAAGTGGCTGGGGCATTTATAATCAAAGTGCGATTCTTATCAGCAACATCGTCGTCGGCGGAACGAGCCCTTCAACCATAGCGCCCCTGCCGGGCAGTGATGCCACCAAAAATGGCATCCACGTTGGCCAGTCAGGATTGAATGTCAGTGCCGATGTCGCTAACAATCCGGTCAAGTTCATCGTGAACAGCACGGGTTCGGGAAGCGTTGATCTGACCGTATCCGCCCGCTTGCTGGATCCCCCTTATTCCGGGTCGCTTGGGTCCGGCGGATTCAATACGAATGCGAATGGCGGAATTTATAAGGACGGCACCGGCACGATGCTGCTGACCGCCGTGAACTCCTTGAGCGGGCCGAACCTAGTGGCGGCTGGCAAGCTGATTGTCAGCTCCATTCAGGGAGCCACCGGCATGACCAATTATTTTGATGTCTTTGATGGTGCTGTTTTGGGCATTCTGGTCAACGGAACGAATCAATGGTCGCCGTCCCTTGCCTATCTCGGCACGGGGGGTGGCGGTATTACGCTTGAGTTTACCGGATTGAACAACACGAATGTTGCGCCTTTCAATCCGGCTTCCGTATCCGTTCCCGGACCGGTGACGGTCAATGTGTATGGGGCACTTGCGGTCGGACAATATCGTCTGATTGCCAATGCGGCCGGTTCCATCGGCTCATTTAGTCTCGGCACCCTGCCTCCGGGGGTGGAAGCCAGCCTGGTCGCGGACACAGATGGCACGACAATTGATTTAAGTGTGACCGCCGGCTCGGAGACGTTCGTGTGGTCCGGACAAACCGACACCAACTGGGACAAGACCACCGTTAATAACTGGAAAACCAACGGCATAGCCATTATTTACCAAGACTTGGTGCCGGTGCTTTTTGCCGACGGTGCGGCGAAAACTAATGTCAATCTGGCGGCGACGGTGACGCCAGCCAGTATGATGGTTTCGAACAACACGGCTCATTACACATTCTCCAGCGCCACCAGCAACAAAATTACCGGTGTGGCTGGCTTAACTAAGATTGGCAACGGAGTATTGACGCTAACCAATCTAAATAATGACTTTAGTGGTGGATCCACCATTAATGAAGGCACCGTTGAAATTTCCGAGAATTTCAATCTCGGCTCCGGGTCGGTTCAGTTGAGCGGTGGCACTTTAAGTATCCTGCAAAGCTTCACCAACTCACATGCCCTGACGATTGGACCGTCCGCTGGCAGCGGCGCTGGAGCGCTTGATGTGGCCGCCGGTCAGACCTTAACGGTAGCCAACATCATCGCTGATACTGTCGGTGGCTCCGGCACGCTAAAAAAGACCGGATCAGGCGTTTTGACCGTGGCGGCTTACAATACTTATTCCGGCGGCACAGTAGTCAGCAACGGCACCCTCTCGTTAAACCAGGGTGGTGGTGGCACGGGTGCCGTTCGCGGGGCCCTTACTATCTATCCAGGGGCTACTGTGTTAACGACGATTGGTGACGCGCTTGGTTATACGGCCAATGTCTCCGCCACGCCCATCAACATCTTCGGGGGCACTTTGACCAATTCGTCGGGTGCTAATCAGGGGTATATCAGCACGTTTAACTTGCTGGGCGGCACGATGAGTTCTTCCGGCGGCGCCTATAATTTTAATGGCACCAACTCCGCCATTAACAGTCTGGCGACCAATGTGACATCCACCATCAGTGGCCCGATCCTGTTGCGTGCCGACGGACTTACGATTACCACCGCGCTGGGAACGGTTCCGGGAGGAGTTGACCTGCAGATCACAGGCAAAATTACCGGGGGCACCAATGGCATCGTCAAGGCCGGTGCGGGCACATTGCAGACCACCGGAACGAACACCTACACCGGCGCAACGACAGTTGGCAATGGCACTTTACTGGTGAGTGGTTCAGTGGCGAGTGCAGTCGTGGTGAACGGAGGGACGTTGGGCGGGACCGGCACGATCAGCAATAGCGTGGTCGTGAACAGCGGGGGCACACTCTCCCCCGGGAGCAGCATTGGAACGGTAACTATCATAAGCAATCTTACCCTGAATGCTGGTTCGACCAGCCACTTCGAGGTGAATGGATCCACACCGGTCAACGACGCGGTCGTAGCGGGTGGAACCGTAGTTTACGGGGGAACGCTGCAAATTGTGCCGACCGGCTCCTTCACCGCCGGCCAACAGTTCCAGTTGTTCATCGGGGCGGGAGCCACCAATGCCAGCAACTTTGCAAGTTTGCTTGGTTCGCCGGGAGCTGGCTTGGCATTTGACTTCACCAATGGTGTGTTGAGTGTGGTGTCCACCATTCCGGCCGGTCCGACGCTGACCAGCGTCACGCCGAATCCGGTGACGGGATCTACCTATGCGGTGACCTTGAACCTCACCGGAAGTGGGTTCACCGGGGCAACGGCAGTATTATTAACGAACCTGACCGCCGCCAGCGGAGCCAGCTATGTGCCGACCGTGAACAGCGACACGAGCATCTCGGTGAGCTTCGCGTCAGGCACAGCGGCGTCCTCGTGGAACGCGACGGTAGTAAACGTGACGCCCTCGGCCCAGGTTGGGTTTACGGTGACGACCCCGGCGGCGGTAAGCATCAATAAAAACGCCGTGACCTCGGCGGGCGCCGGCAAACTGGTATTAAGCGGCACGGGCGGGACGGCGGGTCACAGCTATGCCGTGGTGAGCACGACGAATCTGGCGCCGCCGGTGATCTGGTCGCCGGTGGTGACCAACGCGTTTGATGGCAGCGGCAACTTCAGCTACACGAACGTCGTAAGCACGGGCACGCCAAAGTTATTCCTGCGCATTCAGCAGTAAGATAATGGCGAATAGTGGTGGCAGAGTGGCCGCCGCAGTCCAGGGAGGGCTGCGGCGGCCGGGAAAAACCGGTGCAATTGAGAATTGATATATGAAAAATGTTAAAAACAGCTGGGGCAAACCCAATCGACCGGTCAAAATAATCGGCGCTTTCACGTTGATCGAACTGCTGGTGGTCATCGCCATCATCGCCATTCTGGCGGCGATGCTCTTGCCCGCCTTAGCCAAAGCCAAAGAGCGTGCCAAACGGATCAATTGCACGAGCAATCTCAAGCAGATTGGCCTGGCGAGTATGATGTATGCTAATGAAAATCGGGATTTTCTGCCAACGATGGATTATGTTGATCCCGCCGACGGCGTGACCAAGAGCGGAGCTTGGTTGTGGGATTGGCCGGCGATGACCATCACCAATCTGCTACAATGCGGCGGCAGTCGAAATATTTTTTTCTGTCCGTCCTACGCCGACAAAAACACGGATGCCTATTGGAATGGCACCTGGGCCGGGCCGACGCCCTTGCCGTATCGCTCGTTAGGCTATGGGCTGGCCACGCGAGGAGCGGACAAGCTCACGACCTCGCCCGCAGATTCCAAATATGTCCTGACCAAATTAACCTCCCGGGTGTCAATTCCGGGAGGGCCGCCAACTTTTACGGCAACGCAACTTCCCTTGACCGAGTCCTTTTTTGTATTTGATGCCACAGTCTCTTCGGGAACGAGCCCGAACTATAACTTTGTGGATGTGCAGACGCACAAATCCCCCCATTTGAATGGGAGCAAGCCGGTTGGCGGAAATGAGGCGGCCTTGGATGGCCACGTTGAGTTTCGGAAATTTGAACTGATGGCTATTCATGCGCCCGGCAATCCGGCTTCGTATTGGTGGTAACGACCAATCCATTGCCGGGCATGTGTGTTTTTTTCACGTCGGTGGCGGGGTGATCTCGCCACCGATTTGTTTTCGGAGGATTTCGGGTTAATTTAAGGACGCGATCATGCAAGTCATGAATAAAGTAAAAGCGAGACAACACAAAAGCTGGCGGGTTCCAGGCAAGGCAGGCCTTATTCTGGTATTAATTCTGCTGGCCAGCGGGCGGCCATTAAGGGCTCAGAGTTATCTCGATACCATCCTATTCGGGAATACCAGTTCCGAAACCGTTCATGCTTTTGCCGGTCCGAACACCGCCGTCATCAACAACACATCCGTGACGCCGACGCAGACGGCGCGGCGCGGCCTGACGAACAACCCAGCCACAGTCTATGGCGGCTCGCTGACCTTCAAGTTGGCAGTTGATCCGGTGCGTCGGAATTATTTCTCAGTCAAGCTATGGGGCAGTGATGAGACGGTTGGCTTGTCCCAGGATGGTGATATGGGGCGCATGTATTTGTATGTGGCGGCCACCAATTTTGACGCCACAGCCAATCCAACGAATTTCTACCAGGTCGGCTATCGGCATGAAGGCGACTATGACCCGCTGAATACCGCCGGTTACAAGCCGCCGGTCGCGGGACGCTTCTTCTATTCCACCACACTGCTGCCACTGTGGATGACGCAGGGACGGACGAACCTGACGCTCACGATTCAACCGGGCGGGCGCATTTATGATCTGGGCTCTGGTGGTCCGCCCAGCGGAAACTATCAGTTCAACATGTTCGTCAACAGCCGCGGTATTTATCAGGCCTACACGCACACGGAACCGGTGCTTAATCCCGTCGGCGAAGCGCAAGGCTCGGCGCCTGCAACCACCACGCGTCCGAACTCCGGCAGCACGTCTGGCGTGGGGACGATGAGTTCTGGCGGGGCGTTTTGGAACAAGCTCAACTCTTCTTTCAGCAGCTTGTTGACCAAGGATCCCACCAACTTTTCCACCGGAGACGTGTTGAACCTGGCTTTGGGCTACTCGGCAACGAATTTCCCGATTGTCTACACCAATTCGATGGTAGTGACACAGGTGATTGCCGCGCTGGATTTCTACGCCACCAATTATTACGCCAATCCCAGCGGGTCGGTCAACGGTTGGGGCGGGAATTTTGGCAATTTGGGATGGGCCATTGATGTTCTGTCGCGGTCGAACCTGCTACAAAACTCACTTAATGTGACAAATACTTACGGCGTGGGCGGCAGTGTGTCCCGCCGGCAGGCGTGGGGCGATATGCTGCTGGCCAGCCGTGATTATGGCCGGTTCAATCGCAATACCCTGGCCAACCAAAATCTAATTGCGAACCAGAATATCTATTGGGCGAACCGAGGTCTGCTGGACTTGACCAACGCCAATGCGTTTGCGGAAACCAACGGTCAGCGTTATCTCCGGGAAGCCATCGGCATCGAACCCTGGCTGGGCAGCGATACCGCCGATGGCGGCCACACGTATCAGTTCGGGACGAACTACTACATGATTACACCCAAGGGCCTGTCGCGGGAATGGGGTTACGTCGGCTACGGCTACGGCGAGATGCAGTTTTACGCCGCTGACTTTTATGAGTGGACGACGAACACCATCTTTCTGACGCAATGCGTGAAGATGGCGAAGGCACGGGCTTGTTTCCGGCGGCCATCCGTGGAAGTCAGCGGCAGCAGCAATTATCGATCTATGGAAGCCATCAGCATTCTGTCTTGGCGTGGTGCGGCGGAATCCGATTCGCAGTTTGCCAGCGAAATCACTTACGCCGACCGCACGCTGACCGGCAACGGGATGCGGTGCGCGGCGGTCACAATGGACACCAATCTCATCGGCTACGCGAAACAGATGTTGACCGACGGGCAATACTTTTACTGGATGCAATATCCGGGCCTGGGTTACGACTCGTTGAAGGCGTTTGGCGACTACCAAAAGATCGCCGCCGCGACGGACAGCGGCGTGCGGCTGCCGGCGACGGACGGACAGCCGGACTTCGCCTGGTCGGATGAGGACAATGGCATCATCGCGGTCAAACGCGGCAATGAAAAACTGTGGCTATCCACCTACTGGGAGGCAAACAGTTGGACGGGCGTCAACGGCATTGGCCGGTTCCTTTACGAGACGAACAGCTTTGCGCGCTACGGCATCTTGGAAGTGACGCCGCAGTTCGACTTTGGCGGCTCGTTTGTTTACCGGCCAAACTATGTGGATTTGAATTACAAGACGGTTTACACGCCGCCAGATAATCTAACAAATGCATACTTTGGCGAACGCGCGCCGGTGGCCGTGAGCGATCCGCTGGCAAACGACAACGAGGCATTTGCCGGCAAAGCCAATTTCTGGTCGTGCCGCTACGGCAATTTCCTTATCGGCATCAATCGCAGTTCGAGCACATCGTATCAGCTAAATACCCCTTCGGGCTTTGTCTCGGCGACGAACTTGATCACCGGCACAAACATGAGCGGGATGGTGATGGTGGCACCGCGCTCAACGGTAATCCTGTATTTGAACAGCGCGACCGACAGTAATCCGCTGCCGCTGCCGCCCATGACTTTGAATGCCGTGGGCAGTTTCACGCCCCAAATCGCCCTTGATTGGAATCCGTCGTCGGGTGCGCTCGGCTACAACGTGAAGCGCTCGCAACTCAAGGGCGGGCCTTACACAACCATCGCCAGCGTTACGGGCACGAACTATGTGGATACGGGCATCACCATCGGTGGAGTATATTTCTACGTCATTTCGGCGACGAATTCCTACGGCGAAAGCGCCTATAATTCGATGGAGGCATCTGCCAGCGCTGGCCTGCCGTTACCGTGGCAGACGGTGTGTATCGGAACGCCATATTTGGCTGGAGGAAATGCCGATTATGCCAACGGGGCGTTTACCGTAACCGGCAATGGTAGTGACATCGGCAGCACCTCCGATTCGTTCCAATATGTTTATCAGCCGATGACGAACAACGATGGCATCATCCTTGTCCGGTTGGCTTCGATGCAGCCTTCCACGGGGGGAGACAAGGTCGGAATCATGATGCGTTCGAGCACGAACGCCAATTCGGCAGCGGCGTTCCTGATGTATGATACGTCATCAGGCTTCTACAATGTGCGATTCGCCTGCCGCACGGGCAATGGCTCCAGTATGAGCTACAGTTGGGAAGGTCCGGATATCTCTGGTGCGCCGGTGTGGTTCAAACTTCAGCGCAGCGGTGGCACGACTTATACGGCTTCATTTTCCAATGACGGCTCGACGTGGACCCCGGTGGGGACCAACACATTTTCGATGACCGGCACCGTGCTGGCGGGGATGGCGGTTTGTGCCCGCTTCTCAGCCAACAGCTTCGACACTTCAGCTTTTGATAATGTCTCCGTTACCGGATGGTCCACAGCCATGCCAGGAGTGCCGACCAATCTGATTGCTACGGCCGGTCACAAGAGCGCGCGGCTCAAATGGAGTGCCGCCACCAACGCCACTTCCTACAACCTCAGGCGCGCCACAGTCAGCGGCGGGCCTTACACGCCAGTTGGTAGCTCGACGACAACAAACTTCGCGGATGGCGGGCTGGTCAACGGCTCGACCTATTATTACGTCGTCAGTGCATTTAATGGCAACGAAAGCGCAAACTCGTCCGAGACCGTTGTAACCCCGGTGGCGGTTGCTGGAATTGGCGTTGCCATCAGTATTGATTTCCAAGGCGGCAGTGCGAACAACGGCACGCCGTCGGCCATGGCATCAACGGAATATGCAGGTCAAGTGGTGGTGAACAACTGGAACACGGCGGCAGGATCTGCGGGAACAGTGACCTCGCTCGCGCAGAGTGATGGTGCGGTTTCAGCAGCAGCTGTCACCTGGGCGTGTGGCAACATCTGGAGCACGCCAATCGCGGAAAGTCCGGGCGATTACCGGATGATGAAAGGCTACTTGGACAACAGCTCCACGACCAACACGACTGTGACCGTGGCCAATTTGCCCTCCGCCTACACGAACAATGGTTATTCCGTGTATGTCTATTGCGACGGCGACAACGGCGGCAGCGCCAAGACCGGCATTTATACCATTGGTGCCACGAGCTATTCAGCCACCGACAATGCCAATGTCAATTATTCCGGCACGCAAGTTCAGGCGAATAATTCCGCCGGCAGCTATGTGGTGTTTAGCAACCTGACCGCCAGCGGTTTTACGCTGGTGGCTTCCACCGCTTCCACCCGCGCGCCCGTCAATGGGATTCAGATTGTCGCGAACACACCCGCCGCGCCAACCGGCTTGGCGGTGGTGCCGGGCAGCGGGCAGGTGGCGTTGAATTGGAATGCAGCGGCTGGAGCAACGAGCTACAATTTGAAACGTTCACTCACCGGCGGCGCCGGTTATGTGACGGTGACCAACTTAGCCGGCACGAATGTAGTTGACGCCGGCCTGATCAACGGCACGACATATTACTATGTGGTTTCCGCAGTGAACGCCGGCGGTGAGAGCACGAACTCGGTTCAAGTCAGTGCCAGGCCCACGTCCATGATTCCGCCGTCGCTCCAAATGAGTTTGAATGCCGGACAGCTTCAATTTACTTGGTCGCCTGATCACACCGGCTGGCGGTTGGTGGCGCAGACCAACAGTGTCAACGTTGGCCTTACCACCAACTGGTTTACCGTGGGTAATTCGACTGAGACGAATCAAATCTCCGTTCCAATTGTCGCGACCAATGGATCGGTGTTTTACCGGCTCATTTATCCCTGAAAAACGCGGAAATCGGTGGGGCAGCCATCGGTCAGATTGGTTGGCAGCCTCCAAATGGCAAGGTGAAGGTTTGCACTGTAACAAATAGAATTTAACTAGTAATACCGATAAATGAAAAAGAATAACTTAGGCTCCAAATTTTTCCGCGCGCTTACCAGCCTGCTGGTTATCGGATACCTGTTACTCGGTAGTAGCTGCTGTTTGCACGCAGAGGAGTATCAGTGGTCTATCAAAGTTGATAATGTCGTCCTTCCCGGAACCACGAATGACCATCCGCGTGCATTCCTCTGGATTCCGCCCGGCTGCAAACAGGTCCGAGGCGTTGTCATTGGGCAAAACAACATGGAAGAGCCGACGATACTGGGTGATCCAAAATTCCGCAAGGCGATGGGCGAACTGGGATTTGCCGAAATTTTCATAACGCCGCACTTGGGTTCCATTCATTTCCGCTATGACATGGGTGCCGGCGAGGTGCTGGAACAGTTGTTAAAAGATTTCGGCAAATTGTCGGGCTACCAAGAATTGCAATTCGCGCCGCTGGTGCCAATCGGGCATTCGGCCATGGCGATGTTTCCGTTCGACATTGGTCTGTGGAAGCCAGAGCGCACGCTTGCGGCGCTTTCCGTCAGCGGCATGTGGCCTTACTTCCATGATGAAAAACCAGGCAATCCTCACGGCAGTCCCGTCTGGGGCAATCGTAACATTGACGGCGTGCCGTTTCTGGTCACCAAAGGGGAATATGAAGTAAATGTGAAAAGCATTTGGGCTGGTTGGTATGGAAGTGTCCGGGGTGACTTTGCGACCCGATACCCCAAAACCGTCCTGACGCAGGTGGTTGAACCCGGCTATGGCCACTTTGAAGTCTCCGATGAAAAGATTGATTTCCTGATTCTCTATCTTCGCAAGGTCGCCCAATATCGTCTACCCCATAGCGCTCCGCTGGATGCCCCGGTTGTCCTCAAGCCAATCAACGCTCAGGATGGCTGGCTCTACGATGGCTGGCGGTTGGATCAGGAACCAACGGCTCCGGCGGATGCCTACAACCGCTATCAGGGAAAGAAAGCCGAAACATTTTTTGCGTTCGACCAGGAACTAGCTCAGGCGATTGAAAAATTCCAAACGGGTCATCGTGGTAAAAATCTCCTCGTGTTGAGCTTCAAGACGAAAAGCGGAGTTGTTCCCCACGTCGGTGATCACGTGGATTGCTACCCGCCATTTGAGCCGCTTGACGATGGGATCACGTTCCAGGTGTCGGGAGTGTTTCTGGACCATTATCCGTGGGCTTCCGGAAAACGCGAAGAACACCCTTTTAACAAAGGCGATTTCATGGCCACTCCCGCCGGTGAGGAAAATCGAATCGTGGCGAAAAGAATTTGCGGGTCGGGCAAACAAACCGGGACCAACTTCTTCATTCTGAGCCTGGATCGGATCACTTCAAAAGTACCGGCTGCCAAACCGCTCACCATGTCGCTTTGGCTGGACTACCCAGGCAATGAGAAATTCAAAGGCACGGTGCAGCAAGGGGAAGTCAAATTCTGGCCGAACTCGAAAGGTCTGGTTCAGGAAATCCAATTCCCCCAGATTCCCGACCAACGGGCGGGATCATCCATGCCGACGGTGAAATTGCAGGCCACCTCCAGTGCCGGTTTGCCCGTCCGATACTTCGTTCGGGAAGGCCCCGCCGAAGTGGATGATGCCGGCAACCTGAGTTTTACCAGCATACCGCCGCGGAGCATTTATCCCATCCAGGTGACGGTCGTTGCCTGGCAATGGGGCCGTTGCGCGCCGCCGTTGGTTAAAACGGCTCCGCTGGTGGAACAATCATTTTGGATAGTGAACCATTAATCCATCTGGAATTATTGAGGTTTACTGTGCAAGTAACATTTCAGCAGCCGCCACTTAATGCAAGGCATCTTATGACTGAATACAATCATGTTTAAAAAATATTCAATTCATCTGGGGTTGGCCCTCGCCAGTTTATTTACGGCCGCTGCGGCGGATAATTTGGACGGAATTTTCTTCGGGGACCCGGTTTCGGAAAACGCGCACTCGCTTTCGACGACCAACAGCCAGGTCATCACCGGCGGCCTTGGCAAAACTGCCCGCCAACTCCTGCCGTTGGATCCCATCTCCTACGACGGCGGCTCAGTCAGCTTCAAGCTCAAGGTGGATCCCGAGCGGCAAAATTATTTCACCGTCAAACTGTGGGGCTCGGACAATGGACTCGGCAGGGGACGGTTGATTCTTTACATCAACGGACTGCAAGCCGGCTATCGTCACGAGGGCGACTACGATGTGCTCAACCAGATTGACGAAGAAGGCATCTTTCAGAAGCGTTTCCTTTATCAAACCCTGCCGCTGCCGCCCATGCAAACCCACGGGAAAACCGAGGTGGAATTAAAGATCGCTGGGCTTGGGCCGATGTGGCCTTATGGAGCGAATTTCGCCCAGAAACAGAAAAATCTCACCGAGCCGACGCGTGGCATCTATGCGGCCTACACACATACGAACACACGATTTATGCCGGATGGTTCCGAGAAACAAGGTGATAACGTCACGCCGCAAACCAGGCCTGCCGGTCCCGGCGAGGAGCTCTTGGATCAGATGCGAAAGACCGTGAACACCCGGCTGACACAGTTGATGGAGGCCAAGGGCGGTGCGGGCGGTGACGGCAAGGCTGCCGATGGCAATGTTCTATTGCTGGCCGAGGCTTACAATACGCCGTGGACAGTGGCTTACCATGATCCGCGCGCCATTGTCGCGCTGGTTCGGGCGGGAGATACGTATCTTCGACCCGGAGTGATCGGCAAGAGCTGGGTTGCCGCAGGGCCGCTCGGCGAGGCAATTATGCGGGTGGGAGTCGGGCCGTTAAATAAATTCCTCGACGAAGAAATTGAAGTGCCTGCGAATTTTCCGTTTGTCCCGGATTGGCGTCGTCGTGAGGCGCTGGAAGAACCGGTCATCAAGGAGCCCACCCCAGCCGGCAGGAAAGTCCGGATGAAACGGCGTGAAGCCTGGGCGCAAGTGCTGCAGGCCAGCCTGGATTGGAACCGGAAGAATGGCCGCCGCTCCTACACCAACCAGTCCATGATTGTGGACCGCAATCTCTACACCGCCAATCGCGCGCTTATGCTGATTGATCCGGCCCGGGCGCTGCCGGAGCAACAGGCTTTGCGTTACGTTTACGAAGCCATCGGACTGCGGCCGTGGCTGGGCAACGACACGGACGATGGCGGGAGCGCGAAACCTTACGGGACAAATTATATTCAAATCACGCGCAAGGGGCTTTCCCGAGAGTTGGGTTATGTGGGCACTTACGGCGAAACTATCCTCAAATTCTTGCGCGACATGGCCGAGTTGACCGGCGATGAAAAGGTGCGCCAGCAACTCATCAAAATTGAAACCACCCGGATGTTTTTTCGCTATCCGAGCCTCGACGCCGATGGCTATCGCACGATGAAACTCGCGACCGAGATTGACAGCCGCACGGCGCATTTCCCGTTGTCGTTTGGGGCATATGCGATGCCGCATATCAACGAAGCCTGGGGGATGGAACTGCCGGCTTATCTCAAGGATACTGTCTCCGTTGGTGCCGCCCAGCAGTGTCTGGAGGACAACCAATATTTCCCCCGTCTCGCCTCGCGGGCAAACGAGAAGGACACACTGGGCATGATGCGCAACCTCGACGAATACGCGGTCGTGAAGGCGCTGCCGAAGAGTGCGTTTCGTTTGCCGATGACCGATGGCCAGTCCGACTTCGTTTTCTCCGACGAGGAGAATGCGGTGCTCGCTTTGAAGCATGGCGACCAGCGGCTCTTTGTGAATTTCTATTTCCGCCAGGAATATGGCGTCAGCGGTGCGACCCGCATTTTAGACCTCACGCCGACGATACTGCGGATCGCCACCGTCAAATCACAATTCGAGGTGAATTCAACCGGCAAGGTATGGAGGCGGCCGGATGTTATAGATATGGAGCGCAGCGGCGGCTTTCCGCCGCCCGGCAACAAAATTCATCAAGCCTGGCTGGGAGAGAAACTTCCCGTGGCTAAACGCCCGGCGGACGCCGCCCAGCCCCGCGATGGCACCTGGGGACCGTTTGTGGGCAAGGCGGCCTTCTACTGGCTGCGCTACGGCGATTACTTGATCGGGCTGAACACTACAGAAACCAGCACCTATCCTTTACCCGTGCCGCCGGGATTCACCTCTGCACCAGACCTCGTTTCCGGCAAAACGCTGGATCTGAGCAAGGGAGTCAACGTCGGCCCGCTTACGACAGTGGTGTTGTATCTGGGAAAATAACCCTGCTATGGCTCGATTATTTCAATGCATTCTAGTTATTCTGGCTACGCTTTCTGCCTGGTGCTCAGTCGCCGAGAATCATCGGTTTGAAATCGGCAATCAATCATTTCTGCTGGATGGAAAGCCATTTGTGATTCGCAGCGGCGAAATGCACTTCAACCGCATCCCGCATGAGTATTGGCGGCATCGTTTGCAGATGGCGAAGGCGATGGGCTTGAACACGGTGGCGGTCTATCTGTTCTGGAATTATCACGAGCCGGAACCGGGCAAGTTCAATTGGAGCGTCGATCGTGACGCGGCTGAGTTTTGCCGGATGGCGCAGGAGGAAGGGCTCTGGGTGATTTTGCGACCAGGTCCTTATGTTTGCGCTGAATGGGATTTTGGCGGGCTGCCGTGGTGGCTGCTTAAAGAAGATGGCATCGCGGTCCGTTCGCGCGATCCTCGTTTTCTTGAGCCGGCGCGGCGTTATCTGGCAGAAGTCGGAAAACACCTTGCCAATTTACAGGTGAGCAAAGGCGGGCCAATCATCATGGTGCAGGTAGAAAATGAATATGGCAGCTTTGGCAGCGATGCCGAATACATGGGCGACATCCGGCAAGCGCTCCTGGAGGCCGGTTTTGAGGTTCCGCTATACGCCTGCAACCCGCGAACGAAAATTGGCAACGGCTACCGAGCGGATCTGTTCCAAGTTGCCAATTTCGGGCCGGGCATCTGGCCAAAGGCCTTCCCGATGTTGCGCGAATATCAAAAGGCCGGGCCGCTCATGAGCGGTGAATATTACCCCGGCAGCGTTGATGCCTGGGGCTTCAAACCGGAGTCAAGTGCCGCGACCGCATTCGCCCGGGATCTAATAATGTTTTTGGAACAGGGCGTTTCCTTCAACATTTACATGGTGCATGGCGGCACGACCTTCGGACTGGCGAATGGCGGCGAAACACCCTTCAAACCGTTTGTATCCAGTTATGACTTTGGCGCGCCCATCAGTGAAGCCGGCTGGCCGACAGAGAAATACTTCGCGTGCCGCGAGACTGTTTCAAAGTTCCTTGAGCCCGGAGAGAAGCTTCCCGATGTGCCGGCGACGAATACCGTGATTGTCATCCCGCCGTTCGAACTCAAAGAAAGCGCGCCGGTCATGGAAAATCTTCCCCGCCCGATTGCTGACGAAACGCCTCGTCCGATGGAGCATTACAACCAGGAACTGGGATGCATTGTGTATCGCACTGAACTGCCGTCCGGTCCGGCTGGCTTAGTGCGTCTGTTCGCACCGCACGATTTTTGCTGGCTATATCTCGATGGGAAACAAATCGGCGGCGTGTTAGATCGGCGCAAGCATCCCGGCGACTTGGAGGAAATCAGCGTGGACGTGCCGGCGCGCGCAAGGACGGTCCGCTTGGATTTGTTAATCGAGGCGATGGGGCGGCCGAACTTTTTTGGTCCGGGACAATTGGACCGGAAAGGACTGCGTGGCCCGGTTCTGTTCGACGCAAAAAATGGCAGCGTGTGGCAGGTGCTCAAAGGCTGGGAAGTTTTTCCGCTGCCGCTGAATGATGCACAATTGGCCGGCCTGCGCTTCACCACCAATGCATCCCCTGCGGGCCCGGCTTTCTGGCGCGGGACTTTTGATTTGACCAAAACGGGTGACTCGTTTTTTGATCTGCGCACCTGGGGCAAAGGCGTAGTGTGGATCAATGGCCATTGTCTTGGCCGTTTCTGGAACATTGGCCCGCAGCAGACGCTGTATTGCCCCGGCCCGTGGCTTATATCCGGTCGCAACGAGGTGATCGTTCTGGATGTTCTTGGGCCGCGCGAGGCCAGGCTCTCTGGGGTGAAACTTCCCGTATTGGACGAACTTCATCCCCAACTCGATTTCATCCAGATGAACCAGCCAGCCATCAAATAGTGAAAATATTTAGCACTGCTTCAGCAGTTAATAGCTCCAATAATGGCCGTTGCCTCGGCCGTTATTGGCGGGCGGGCCCGCAACATGATTTCTTCCTGCCGGAGTCCTGGCTGAATTTTGGTCATGGCAAGACCAACGTTGTCGCCATGAGTCTGCGCTCGGTGAATCAGGGCGTTTGTGTCCGTGCGGCTTCGATCCTGCCGGATGACTTCTTTGCGGAGTATCGTTGAATGCCAAATATGCTTCCGTTTACCTGCAAAAAAATGGCATTCGGCGGGTTGCCTTTTGGCCCCGCCATCGTCCAACTTACCAATGTAAGTGGATTCAGTGTTGTGGATTCACCTATTCAGTCGATGCTTTTAAAGCGATCCCGTTTTGCCTATGGATACAATGGAAACTAACACCGCCCCGACGGTCAGTCTCAGCGCGTCGAAAGCCGAAGCCACTCTGACTGGCGCATTCGACCTCTGCGTGCGGAAAGCCCGCCGCAACATCAAAACCCTGGCCGACTCACCGAAGGCTGCTCCGTGGGCGGTGGACGGTAATTATTTCGGGCACCCGGAAGGTTTCTTTGAGATCGGCAATTGGACCAGTTCCTTTTTTACCGGCATGGAACTGCTGGCTTGGCGGCAGACCAGGGATGATTATTTTCTTCAGCAGTTGGAGCGCCTAGTCCCGACCTATCGCGAAAAGGCCTTGGAACGCCGCATGGACATGCATCATGACGCCGGTTTTCTCTACATACTTTATGCTATCGCCCTCTACAAGCTTACGGGCGAACGGAAGTTTCGCGAAATCGGTTTGGCTGCGGCGCAAGCTTTACACCAGCGGTTTAATCCGCAGGGCGGATTCATTCGCGCTTGGGGCCGCATTGATGAATCTATCTCTCCCATTGGAACCGGATTGCAGACAGACAATATGGCCATCATTGATTGCCTGATGAATCTCCCGTTGCTGTATTGGGCCAGCCTGGAGACCGGCGACCGCAAGTATCACGATGCGGCGGTGCGCCACGCGGACACCACGATGAACAGTTTCATCCGGGCGGATGATTCGGTTTATCACGCCTATCGGTTTGATTTGAAGACGGGTCAGCCGCTTGGTGGTGAGAACTTCTGCGGGCGCGCCGTGGAATCCCACTGGGCGCGGGGCGCCAGTTGGGCTATCTATGGCTTTGCTCTGAGCTATCGTTATACGGGCGACAAAAAATATCTCGCCGCCTCGTTGCGGGTGGCGCGCAAGTTCAACCAACTCATGAACGGCGACACGATTCCCGTGTGGGATTTCCGGCTGCCGGCTGGCGAAGCACCCCTGCGCGACACCTCGGCGGCGGCCGTGGTGGTATGCGCGTATCAAGAACTGGAAAAACTAGGCGCAGGTGAATTGCTCATATCCAAAATGAAGGCATCATTGCTGGCTAATTTGTGCAACGGGCAATATCTGAATTATGATGAGAATTGTCCCGGAGTGCTGCGGGAGGCTCAAGTGGGCGCCAAAGGCGCCGGTTCGGCGCAGTATGCTTATACATCTTGGGGTGATTATTTTCTCATGGAAGCCCTCGATCGTGAACTGCATGGCGGTGAATCGTGGTGGTAATATGACCGACTATCATGGACACGCGACGTATACTCTTTGCTACATGACATGGCTGATAACCCCAGACAGCATGAATTCATTGCCATTGACGAGGGGCACGCAACGTTGCTGCACATCAACGAACGCGATCAATCAAAAAACTGGCTTGTGCCCATTGGCCAGCCGGCGGCGCGCGACATGCAGTTGATTGGAGGCGGGAAAATTCTTGTCGGCCATCACCACGGCTATAGCGAGTTCGATATCGCTCTTGGCCGTTTGTCGAAGGAATTTAAATCACTGGAAGGCGTCACCGCCGTGCGGCGCCAGCCGAATGGTCACACCCTTCTTGCCGGCGTGGACATTTCGGGCGCGAAAGGCGTGGCGGTGTTTGAACTCGACGCGAACGACCGCGAGATTCATCGAGCGATTTTCCCTGGCGATTATGTCCGGCTGATTCGCCAGACGGAGCAGGGGACGTATCTGATGAGTTGCAACGACCGCATTCGCGAAGGCTCGCACGACGGCAAATACCTGCGTGAGTTTCCGGTGGAAGGCTTCTATCACGCTTGGAAATCGTTGCGGTTGCCAAATGGAAACCTGATTGTCACCGCCGGCTACGGCGCATTCATCGTGGAACTAGATGCGGACGGAAAAATTCTCCGCAAGTTCGGCGGCAAAGACCAGGTGCCGGAAAGAGTGCGCCCGTTTTTCTACGCGATGTTCCAGTTGTTGCCGAATGGAAACATCGTGCTCGCCAACTGGCAGGGCCATGGGCCAGCCTTTGGCAATTCTGGCGTTCAATTGTTGGAATTCAACCCCGTTGGCGAAATCGTTTGGACGTGGAGCAAGCCGGAATTGATCTCTTCGCTCCAAGGCGTGCTGGTTCTGGATGCTCTCGACACCGCCAAACTGCATGACGAACGCGCCGGGTTGATGCAGCCGATTTGACACACTACCTCGATGCTCAAGTCCATCCACAACCCGATATTGCCAGGATTTTTTCCTGACCCCAGCATTGTGCGTGTTGGCGATGATTACTATATCGCGAACTCATCTTTCGAGTGGTTTCCCGGCGTGCCGATTCACCATTCGCGCGACTTGGCAAACTGGCGGCTTATCGGTCACGCGCTCACGCGGGAGTCGCAGTTGAACTTGCGTGGCATCGCGGATTCCGGCGGGGTGTGGGCACCGAGCATGAGCCATGCGGACGGACAATTCTGGCTCGTCTACACGAACATCCGCACCTGCGGCATGGGCCGGCCATTCAAGGACATTGGCATTTATCTGACGACGGCGACGGATATTCGCGGTCCGTGGAGCGAGCCGGTCGCTTTGAATTCCATCGGCTTTGATCCGTCGTTTTTTCACGATGAAGATGGGCGCAAATGGCTGGTGAACATGGAATGGGATTTTCGCAAAGGCCGGCAACGCTTCGCGGGCATCGTGATTCAGGAATACGATCCGAAGACGCAAAAGCTCGTCGGGCCGATGACGAAAATTCTGGAGAAAACCGGCGTCCTCACCGAAGGGCCGAATCTCTACAAGCACGACGGCTGGTATTACCTGATGCTCGCCGAGGGCGGCACGGGTTGGAACCACGGCATCTCGGCGGCGCGCTCGCGGAACCTTCTCGGCCCCTACGAACTGGATCCGCAACCGAGCGTGCTGACCTCGCGCGATGATGCGTCGCTGGCTTTACAAAAGGCCGGTCACGGCGAGCTGGTGCAGACGCCAGCGGGCGAATGGTATCTCGCGCATCTGGCGAGCCGTCCGCTGAAAACCGACGCGGGGCGAAACCTGGCGTCTCCCGATAAAACCAATAGCGCGGCGGCTCATGCCGGAGATCGTTGTGTGCTGGGACGCGAAACCTGTTTGCAACGTGGCGTGTGGCAAAACGGCTGGCTGCGATTGGCGACGGGCGGAACCCAGCCGCAAGATGCGCTCCCGTTGCCGCAGGGCGTGTCGTTGCAACCATGGGCGCAACTACCAACGCGCGATGAATTCGATTCCGACACGCTTGATCTGCGCTGGAGTGCGCTGCGGCAACCCATGGCCGAAGCGTGGCTTTCGCTCGCCGCGCGGCCCGGTTGGTTGCGATTGATCGGACGTGATTCGTTGTTCTCCCTGTTCAGCCAAAGCCTGATCGCGCGGCGTGTGCAGCATTTCCAATTCACTGCCGAGACGTGCCTGGAGTTTTCGCCGACACACTTTACCCAGATGGCGGGGCTGATTTGCTACTACGATACGCGCCAGCATTTTTATCTGCGCGTGACGCACGACGAGAAGCTGGGCAAAGTTCTTGGCATCGTGCTGACAGACGAAGGCGTTTATGACGAACTGGTCGACAGTCAGGTCGCTATCAATGAGTGGAATCATATCTTCCTGCGCGCCACGGTGGAAGATGAACGGCTGCAATTCAGCGCGTCACCGGACGGAAAAACCTGGCGGAGCGTCGGTCCGGAGCTCGACCTGTCCAGGCTGTCCGACGACTACGGCAGCACGCTGCGCTTCACCGGTGCGATGGTCGGACTGTGCGCGCAGGATGTCGGCGGCACGAATGTGGTCGCCGATTTTGATTATTTTAATTATCTGACCAGGGAACCATGATCACTAAATTTGATTACCTCAGCATCGCGTTCTATTTCATCTTCGTGGTGACAGTGGGCGTGGTGTTCTCGCGGCGTAACAAAAATACGTCGGATTATTTTCGTGGCGGCGGCATCATGCCGTGGTGGATGGCCGGCGTGTCGGCGTGGATGGCGAGCTTCAGCGCGTGGACGTTCACCGGCGCGGCGGGAAAAATATTCTCGCAAGGCTTCTACGTCCTGTTGCTCTACTGGTCTTCGCTGGTGCCGTTGTTGTTTTTGTTTTTCTTTACCTGCTACCGCTTTCGCCGGATGCGCGTGGTGACGCCGCTGGAGGCGATCCGTATCCGCTTCGGCCCGGCGACGCAGCAATTTGTGACGTGGATTCGCCTGCCGTTTCTGCTGTTGTTCGGCGGCGTGGCGTTGAACACCGTGGGGGTGTTCATGTCCGGTGCATTTGATGTTCCATTGCCGACGGTGATTATTATTTTGGGCGTGATGGTGACGTTTGTTTCGCTGGTGGGCGGCGCCTTTGGCGTGGCGGCAAGCGATTTTGTGCAGATGTTTTTGATCGTGACTATCACGCTGGTGATTTCGGCCTTTGCCTTGATGCAGCCGCAGGTCGGCGGATTAACCGGCATGGTTCATAAGCTGCCGGTGCAGGATTTTCACTGGGGCGAATTTGCGCGGCCCGAATTCATCTCGATCTGGTTCCTCGCGTTGCTGTTCAACAATCTTTTCTTCAACAACACGATGGAGATGTCCACGAAATACCTCATGGCGCGCAGCGATGCCCACGCGCGCAAGATGATGGTGTTTCCGCTGGTCGGCACGCTGGTCGGTCCGCTGATGTGGATGATTCCGCCGCTGGTGGCATCAGTGGTTTACAGCCCGGAACAGATCGCCGCGATTTTTCCGAACCTCGGCAAACACCCCGAGGAAGGCGCATTTTTGCTGACGGCGCACGATGTGTTGCCGCAGGGAATGTTGGGGCTGCTCATCGCGGGTATTTTTGGCGCGACCTTGTCCAGTCTGGACGCCAGCGTGAATCAGGGCGTGGGCATTCTGGTCCGCAATTTTTACCTGCCGGTCATCAACCCTCAGTGTTCGGAGAAAAAACTTTTGGTCATCAGTAAATGCAGCACGGCGATGTTTGGCATGATCATCATTGCCATCGGTCTGGTGGTGAGCAAACTGCGGACGTTGCCGCTCTTCGACCTGTTGAACCAGCTTGGAGTCAGCTTGTGGCTGCCGCTGGCGATTCCCTTGTGCCTTGGGCTCTTCTACAAGCGCACGCCGGCATGGTCGAGCTGGACGACGGTGCTGATCGGCCTGGCGATGTCGTTCGTGGCAAAATTCTGCATCAAGCCGGAGATGTTCTCGTGGATTCCGGCATTGCACGGGCCGTTCAAACCCGAGGAAGTGACGCAATTTTATCTCTTCGCCACGGTCGCTTTCGTCTCGGTGGCCTGCATCAGCTGGTTCTTCTTCACCTCGCTTTTCTATGAAAAATCGTCGCCGGAATACAAGGCGCGCGTGGAGGAATTCTTCCAGCGCCTGAAAACTCCCGTCGGCGACCTCAACGCGGAGCAGGTGAAGGAAAATCACAAGGTTGTGGGCGCGATTGGTCTGCTGTGCATGATCTTCGGCGCGTTCGTGCTCTTGATGATGCTGGTGCCCAACGACGGGGTGAAGCGGCTCGGCTTCCTTTTCTGCGGCGGCATTGTGTTCGGCGTCGGCTGGCTGCTGCGCCGGGTGGCCAACCGTCATCAGGAAAAACCGGTTTGCTGAGCGTGACAGGAAGCAGCAACTTTCGCCGCGTCGCCCATGATTAATTTTATTTTCCATAAACATTATGAGTAAGCACAATATAAATCGTCCTTTCATCAGCATCTGGTTCGGAAATTTCTTCGAGCCGTTTTACAGCGATTACGCCGCGACTCGCAAAGGCCTTGCGGATTGCGCGGCGCTGGGATTCAACAGCATCAACCTTGACTCAAAAGCGTGGGCGGATTTTTTTGCGCGCTATCGAGGTGGCAAGGCCAGCCAGTATGTCGCGATGCATGAGTTCATGATGGCGGAGATGGCCAAACTCGGCATGGATTACACCTGCCTCGCGCTTTATCTGTGCGGTGACAATCTCTATCCCAACATCCGCAGCGTGCCGCCCGTGCGCGGCGAAGAGCCGATGCGCCCGAACGGCCAGCCGATGGGCACCTACAAATATTGGTCGCCGAAGGCACAAGCCACGATGGTCGAGCATGTCAAAGGGCTGCTGAAGCTTTACGGTCAGGGAATGCGACGCACGGCCGACGGCAGAATTATCATGCAGACGATGTTCGAGCCGATTCCGAAACCGAGCTTCGACGCCGAAGGCAGACAAAAATATCTCGCGTGGCTGGAAATTCGTTATGGCGGCGACATTGCTAAACTAAACAGGCGCTATGGACTCAAAGCAAAGTCATTCGCCAAACTGAAAGCGTCGGAATACTGGTTGCGGCCGGATGAATTGAACTGGGTGGGTTGCGCGCGGCCCACGGTGAAGGATTTCGCCAAACGCACGCCGGATTTTTACCGCTGGATTGATAATCAGACGCATCTGGCTGAAGTGTTGCAGGATTACCTGGCAACCATGAAAAAACACTGGCGTGAACTGCCGGAAAATATCTTCATTGAGCCGCAATTGCACCAGTGGGGATATTTTTTCAATCCGCCCGGCGCAATTGACTGGCAGACTGGCCAGCGGGCGCTGGATGTTTATAAATGCGCGGCGCAGGTGGATAGCGTGCTGTTCATCGGCGCGCCGTTGAACGCCGAGAACCGCGCGGACGCGATGGCGTTGAGCGTCGAGGGTTCGATCCAGCGAAACGCGAATTCACATCGTCCGTTCACGGGCGGGTTGTATCTCGGCCGTCATGTGAACGGCGACATTTACCGTGTCGTGCCGCCGGCCGAATCCATCGCCACGCATGTTGCGAATGGCGCGAAGGGTCTGCACATCTACGGTTACAGTGGTTTGGATGACGGCGGCGTGATGTTCCGCATGGATGAAATGTTTAAGGACTCCCTGCGCACGGGTAATCGCTGGGCGGAAAAAGTGATGCCGCTGCTCACCGCGCCGCGCGCCAAGGAAGTGGCGCTGCTGTTTCCGGCGGAGATGAGCCTGTATGAGCCGCTCGAAGTAGATGTCGAAGGACAGCATCGCATGGATCTGCTCGGCTGGTATTCACAGTTCGCCGACCTCGGCTGGCATGTGGACATCGTCCATCCCGACCAAGTTGTGGCGGGAGTTTTGCAGGATTACAGGCATCTCGTCGTGCCGACCAATTCACTCTACGACCTCGGCGACAATACTGCGCTGGAGGCTGCTGTGGAAACATTTGTCAAAAGCGGGGGCACGATTTTTCACGGCCCGGATTGTGATTTGGCGAAGCGAGCGCTGGGCATCAAGGAAGCCGCTATCGCCTTCGATTGTATTGATTGGGACGATGAAATCATTCCGCACGGCTGGAGCACGGTTTCGTTCAAAGGCGGCAAACCGATTGGCAAATATATCCAGTCGGGCAAAACAGCCATCGCGCAGACCAACCTCGGCAAGGGCAAGGTTTTTTCCTTCGGTTTCCAATACGGCTACAGCTACTCGCGCCGCACCATGCCAATCGTGCCGCCGCAATACGGTAAACGGGAAATGCACCCGGTGGTGCTGCTCAAGCAAACTCCCGTTGCCGCGTTCGCCGGAATCTCACCGCTGGCACCCATGCTGCCAATCAAAGGCGTGGAGTTTGCGCGCTTCGGCAAGAAGCTTGTCATCGTCAATCATCGCGCCAGCCCTGTGGACATCCGAGGCATTCAATTTCGCAAAGCCGTTCCGCAGTTACCGGTGGTGCCGGGTTGGTTGATGGCTCACTCAGCAATTTATCTAGAACTATGATTGTCCCAAGTCGGTATGATCAAGGTAACGGCCTAAAACAGATCAACCAGGCAAGACTGTAAACGGCGGCTGAAAAGTGCGGCGGGGTCATGTGTGTGACGGGGCGGTTCAAAAGTGCGGCATCTTCATTAACAATGAAGCATGTATCGCAATATGGAAGACTGGGCTGAGATTCGCAAAAAAGTGTTGGCAGG
>CAIXPZ010000051.1 GCA_903921455.1 uncultured Verrucomicrobia subdivision 3 bacterium
CGCTTTAAAAACTCGCCCAGTTTATGCACTTGCAATGCCGGAGCCGGATAAAACGATTTAAGCACCTGTTCACGCTGCGCTATGGTCAGGGTCGTCCACAATTGTGGAAACAGTTCCCGTGCCGCCCCCCGATAATTTTGCGGGCAATGGTTTTGACCATTTGGAAGCTGCGGCATGCATAGCCGGTCTTGGCGGGAAAATTCCCAGTGGCAGGCTACCCGGCATTCTCGCTTGGTGACGCACCGAAAATCCCATTCTTCCGCCGGCGGCAGCCAGGCAAAATCCATGGCTTCCGGTTTTTGCTTCAACAATTTCATAGCCCTGATTGAACGCGATTGATTCTATTTCAGGACCGAAGCATACCGGGTGCACCCCGGATTGCATCAATTTTTGTGGGTGCCAGCACTCGGCCGCAGCGCATAAAACTGCTTCGTCTCCGCGCTCGTGACACGGCCCTGGTAATGCTTCTTGATGATGGCCTCGGAGTTGCCGAACTGCTCCGCCGTCCGCCCGTAGCTGCCCGTCTGCCGGAAGTAATGCGAGATCGCCGTGTGCCGCAACACATCCGGCACCCACGGCTTCAAGTCCGGCAGCGCCTCCGTCTTCGGCCCATAGCCGATGTTGGCGCGCACCTTTTTGAGATCGGCGTCATACGTCGAGCGGTAAATCTCCCCCGCCTTGCGATATTTGGATAACCACGCCTTGAGCGTCTGGCAGATCACCACAATCCGCCCCTTGCCCGTCTTGGTCTGCGTCCCCTTCAACCGGATTTCACCATCCGTCAGATTGACCTGTTCCCACGTCAACCGCGCAGCTTCAAACGGCCGCAGCCCGCCGAACAAGCACAGCGCCACATACGGCACCAGATGACCATTTTCAAAGTTTTCCGCCGCGCGCAACAGCGCCTCGCATTCGCTCACCGGCAGCACCACCGGCTCGCGATCATCATCCTTCGTCAGCCCATCGATCTCGACGGCGTAGCAAGGATTGTTCACGCACCAATGCCGCTTGCCCTTCATGCACCAGGTGAAGAAACTCGAAATCGCCCGGCAATAGCCATCCTTGGTGTTCGCGGAGACCTCCTGCTGCGCCAGATATTTTTCGATGTGCTCCGGCAACACATCCGTCACCCGCAGGTTGCCAACGTTGTTCACGAAGTGCGTCGCCCGGTTGCGTAGATGGTATTTGGTCAATATCCGTAAATCGGTGGTGGTGGCCAGCCAGTCCACATACGTCTTCAGCGCCTCGTCCAGCCGGGGTGATTCCTTGATGCTTTTCGGTTTACCCGTCCGCAGCCAATGATCCACGGCGGTGATCAAATCACCGTCCTGTTCCAGCCGCTTGAAAGCCGCCTCGGCAATGCCGACCTGTTCATCCGTCAGCCGCGTGGCCCGCAACGCCGCCACCCCGTTGGCCGCATGAAATTCACCCTCCAGCTCGGTGCAGCGAAACTGCGCCTCCTCCGCCCGGGCGAAGTTTTCGCGGATCCGTTTCCCATTGCGGCGCGTGCCCGTGACCCGCCAGCTGGGCGTGTTCGTACGGGGATTGGTAAACGGGATAATCTTGAACCGAGCCTTCGGTGTTTTCATTGTACCCCATAGTACCAAATTTTGAAATACTGTCAACCGTCCGGCAACCGTTTTTTAAATGTTAGAATATGCTTAAGATTATGAATAAAACATAAGTCCCTTCAGGATTCCGGCAGGATGCCGGCGCATCTGGTGGCACGAGATGCACATCTGACGGCACCGGTGGCGCGGCTGGCGGCGGCGTAGGGTTTCTCCCTGGGGTGAGGGAGGACGTTTCGGACAAATTCGTTTTAACGCTCGCCCTCACCTGTTTCCCCCGGCGAGGACATACATTCCCCGCTCCGGCTGCGATCCGCTGGTGGCCAAGGTCGCGCTGCGATTTGGCCGATGCCGAGCGGAGCGTCAGGCGAGGGAGTCGTTTATCGGGTGAACATTCATCCCACCCAGTGGCCGCGGCGCGGTCAGGTCAAGTCGCAGCGCAACTTGCGCCTTGCGGCGGGCCACTCTTTGCAGAGGGCCACCATGGCGGAACTCCCTATTCAGCTGCCGGGTCAAGCCATGCCGACGTCTTTGGAGATTTTCTCGGCGGCGGGGGCGTCCACCCAGCGCACCAGCGCGATGAAGTTCACCAGCGCGGGGCTGTCGGCCTTCACCTTGAAGAGGTTTTTCAGCGCGTGCACGGTCTTGGTGTAAACCGCCGCGTATTTCTCGTGGGTGAGCCGCGTGACGAAGGTTTCCAGGATGGGGCGGGCGAGGGGATCGGCCTGGCCGTCGGGCAGATAGGGGAACAGGCAGAACACGCGGACGAATACCATGGCGTCCGCCTCCGTCAGCACGAGCCAGCAGGCTTTCACCTCGTCGGCTTCGTAGCGGCCGTGCAGGCGTTTGCGGATGGTGGCGATGACTTCGTTGGGCGCGGCGCGGGTGCCGATGAGGTCCTTGATGTGATCCCAGGCAAGCTGACGTTCGCGTTCGGGCGAGAGCGTGGATTGTTCGTTGAGGCGCTCGAGGACGGCCTTCAGGCCGAGTTCCTGCGCGACGGCTTTGCCGAGTTTCTCCGCTTCTTCCTTGCGCAGGCGGTCGGTGGCCACGATGGCGCGGATGCAGGCCTGCTGCATGTGCGGATTGAACAGGCGCAGCACCTTGACCAGGGCGGCGACTTCCGGCGGCTGGCCCTGCGGGATCAAATGCTTGATGCACTCCTGCGTGAGCGGGTCCATGTCCGTGAGCTGCTCGATGCGGAAGGCGAGCGTGTAGCGCAGCGTGCGGGGCAGGCCGCCGGCTTTGCCGATGTTGTTGATGACGGCTTTGCGATGGTCCACGTTGATGATCAGCGCGAGCAACGCCTCGGCGGCCAGCACGAGGCTTTCATCCAGCTGGTCGCGTTCGCCGCCGGTGATGACGAGCTGCTCGATGAGCGGCGGCAGGCGCTGGGCGAACACCACGTCCGGCGATTCCGTACTCTGGTTCTCGTAGTAGTGCAGCAGTTCAAGGAAAAAGGAGAGCCGCAGGAAGGCGCACTTCTGGGCGCGGGATTGTTCGGAGTTTTCGCGGCTGAGGCGGACTTTGTCATGCAGCGACTGCAATTCCTTCCGGCGGTCGGCGGCGACGGTAGGGTTCTGCTGGAGCAGTTCGGCGAACTCCGGCTTGAAGGTGAGCATGATCTCCTCCGGCTTGGGGCGCGGATTGAATTTCACATCCGTGGTGACGTCCTTGAAAAAGATGAGGGCGTCGGCGCCGAACTCCTTGAGGATGCGTTCGCGCGGGAGCTGGCCCTTGACGAACGCGCGGTTGGCGCGGGTCAGGGCCGGGGTGAAAAAGGTGTCCGGCTTTTCGAGGAGCGATTGCAGCACGCCGTCCTCGAAGGGCGTGTTCAGCTTGAGCAGGTTCTCGACTTCGGGCTTGTAGGCGTCGGCGAGGTCGCGCTTGGTCTTGTCGAGCGACTTGAGCAGGGCCGGCTGCAGGACGTTGTCCTCGAGCTTGCCCTTGACCAGGCTGGCGCAGATTTCCGTGACGTGCTGGTTGTGCTCCACCAGGCGGGCGACGATGACGCCGACGTCGTTGAGCGGGAGTTTGCTGACGAGGGTGGTGAGGAGATTGACGAGTTCGCCGTGGGATTTCTGGCGGTGCTCGATGACGCGCTCCAGCAGTTTGCGCAGCGCCTTGTTTTCCTGTTCCAGCGCGGCGCATTCCGTCTCGGTTTGCGCGACGTGCAGGGTCAGGTTCAACCACTCCCGCTGAATCTTCGTCAGCGAAACCATCGCGATGGTGTTATCCTGCTCGGCGGCGTTGTCTTGCTCCGGTGACATGCGGCCATATTCATCCATCAGCGGATTTCTGGCCATCCCTTTTTTGCGAATTTAATCGCCTCCCGGGAAGAAAACAAAAAGGCCGCGATGGCTCGCGGCCTTGAAACTTACGGGGAACGCGCCTTACTTCACCAGCGTGCGGACGAAGCGGTCCATGCGGTCCAGCCCCTTCTCGATGTTGGCGAGGCTCGTGGCGTAGCTCAGGCGGATGTAGTCATCCGCGCCGAAGGCGATGCCGGGGACGGCGGCGACCTTTTCCTGCTCCAGCAGCTTCGCGCAGAACTCGGCGGACTTGAGGCCGGTCTTGGAGATGTTCGGGAAGAGATAGAACGCGCCCTTGGCGTTCACGCAGGTGATGCCCGGCATGGCGTTCAGCTTGGCGTGCGCGAAGCGACGGCGTTTGTCGTATTCCGCGAGCCAGACGGGCAGGTGTTCCTGTGAACCGTTGAGCGCGGCGACGCCGCCTTTTTGGGCGAACGACGTCGGGTTGCTCGTGCTGTGCGACTGCACGGCGTCAATGGCCTTGGCAATCGGCTCCGGCGCGGCAAGGAAACCCAGGCGCCAGCCGGTCATGGAATAAGCCTTCGCCAAACCGTGAACGATGATCGTGTGGTCGTAATGCGCCTGCGAGAAGCTCGCCACGCTCTTTACCTTCGCGCCGTCATAGAGCAGGTGTTCGTAGATCTCGTCGCTCATGATGAGCACGCCCTTTTCCACGCAGATGTCGCCGAGCGCCTTGGTTTCTTCCGGCGTGTAAACGGAGCCGGTGGGATTGCTGGGCGAATTGAGCACGAACAGGCGCGTCTTCGGCGTGATGGCGGCGCGGAGCTGTTCGGGCGTGACCTTGAATTCCGTCTTGTCCGTCGTCTGGAGAATCACCGGCGTGGCGCCCGCGAGCTTGACCATTTCCGGATAGCTCAGCCAATACGGCGCGGGAATGATGACCTCGTCGCCCGCCTCGCAGGTGGCGAGGATGACGTTATAGCAGGAATGCTTGCCGCCGCAGGAAACGATGATCTGGGACGGCTTGTAGGTCAGGCCGTTTTCGCGCAGAAATTTGGCGGCGATGGCCTCGCGCAATTCGGGGATGCCGCTGCTGGGCGTGTATTTGGTGAACCCGGCGGCGAGCGCCTTGGCGCAGGCATCCTTGATGTGCTGCGGCGTGTCGAAGTCCGGTTCGCCGGCGCCGAAGCCGACGACGTCCTCGCCGGCGACCTTCATGGCTTTGGCTTTGGAATCAATGGCCAGGGTGAGGGACGGGGCGAGCGACGCGGCGCGATGGGAGATCTTATAGTTCATAAAATTTGAGCGCGAAAAGCATAAATCGAAACGGCTTCAGCGCAAGAAGGGAATTGAACTGCACGGGTTGGCTGGCGGGAAATAAAAAAGCGCCTGACTAAAACCCAAACCCTATCTACTCAACATAAAATCAGACCAGCGGGCGGGAATTCTGTTCAAAATATTTTTTGACACCGTTTTCCCAGCAAAAACGCCAGATTTCCTGGCGAAAGGGGGATTCTAGTAACGGCCTCAATAAAAAAAGGCGTTCGCCGTGCGGTCTTTGTCGCTGAGACACCAGAGGTTGACGGGGCTGAAGGCGTTGGGGAACTTGATATAGCGGCTGCTGCCGTCGGCCATCACATAATTGGAGCCGCCCGTCCGTGAACCGTCGCCCCGGCTGTCGTGCCGGCATTGTTCCGCGATGCCGCTGGTGTCGTTGCCGCCGTTCTCGTAGATGTCCATGTAATAACTGCCGTCGTCGGATTTCTTTTCCCCGAACACCACCGTGTCGGACGGATACTGAAAGGCCTGTTCCTTGAGGGCGGCGGTGTTGGCGAGCATGGCGCTCTCGACGGCCGGCCAGCTGGCGGAACTCAGCCCGTAAACGCCGGCGAAATAATCGTTGAATCCGTTGATGAGGTAGCTGCGCGGCGCGGCGTCGGCGGGATAATTGACAGCGTCCGTCTCCAGCGTGATGGGTTTGGCGCCGGCCTCGGTGGGGCAGAGCAGGGATTTCACATTGCGCCCGTAATAGTCGAACATCTGCTGCGTCCAGCGGCCCTTGTAGGAGCGGACGGGAAAGCGGCCGCCGTTGTCGTCGGCATACATCTTCAGCGCCAGCCCGATCTGGCGCAGGTTGTTCAGGCAGGCGATGCGTTTGCCGGCCTCTTTGGCGCGGCTCAAGGCGGGCATCAGCATCGCGGCTAGAATGCCGATGATGGCGATCACCACCAGCAGTTCAATCAGCGTGAATGCGCGGCGCAGTTTCATGACGATACAGACGCCGGCCTGCCCGATTTGTTTCAAAAAAATCTCGCCGGCGGTAGGTATGGATCAGGGGTTCCGTCTCCCGCCGGCGTGATGCTTGTGCGCCGGCCTGAAGGCGGAATGCTCCATGGCTATCAGGGCACTCACATTGTTTGCTTTACTCATGTCGCCGTCGTTATTGAAGCCCTGCGCTTTAGCGTTAACACTCCGTTGCCAGGCTGCCAAGCAATGGCAGATCACATTCCACGTCGTTTAATGCACTAAACCCATCGTTTAATGCACTAAACCCATCGTTTAATGCATTGCCATTCCGCTCTGGGAGGTGCCCGCCTATTATGATCTGGAAGCTGCCAATGGGTTTGCACCTGGACCGGTGGCAGCGACGTTCCGCCGTTATTGAGCGTGTGCTTTACGGACCTGGTTTTGCCGGCCGTATTTTAATTGTATGATAGGGCTTGTTGTCCCGCCGGTAAGCGGTGTGCCAGGCTGCAAGGTCCGGCTCCCCGCAGCCGGCGGTAAGCCCGGCAGCAGCCTGATGTTCCTGTCCACCGTTGGATATTTTGAAAGGGCAAACGTGTTATGAGGAAAAAAGTTGCTAAGCGTAAAGCCAGATCAGCGCCGGCCCAAGCCCGCCCGGCGAAAACCGCCCGGCCCGCGGTCCCGCCACCGGCTTCGCTGAAAACGCCGCTCCTATCGGCCCGGGCTTCCGCCGCCTTGCGCGGCGCCGGGCAGCGGCTGAATCAGAAATCCCCGGCCGGCCGGCCTCAAACCGCCGCCGCGCTGGAGCATGACCCCGACCTGTTTGACTTTGCCCCGGTGGGGTATTTTACCGTCAGCGCCGACAGCACCATTGGTCTCGTCAATCTCCCCGGCGCCAGGCTGCTTGGCTTGGATCGCCGACATCTGGTGGGGAGGTCTTTTGGTTTGTTGGTGGTGGAAAACGACCGGAAAAAGTTTGATGGATTTTTGGCGGGGTTTTTAAAGCCGGAGCGAACGAAACCTGTGAATTGGCGATGGCGACGAAAGACGGGTCACCGCTCTCGGTTTGTCTGGAAGCCCGCTGCGAGCCGGACGGACGGCGCTGCCGCCTGGCGCTGCTGGACATCACCGCGCGCATCCAGGCGCAGGAAAAACTCCGGGTCACCGAACGCGCCCTGAAAACCATCGCCGCCTGCAACCGGGCTTTGGTTCGGAATGTGAGCGAGCCCCGGCTGCTGAAGGAAATCTGTCAGGCCATTGTGGAACACTGCGGCTACCGCATGGCGTGGGTGGGGTTGCCCGCCGCCGATGGCAATAAGCCCGTTCGCATGGTGGCCAGTGCCGGTTTTGAAGCTGGTTACTTGGAGCAGGCTAAAATTACCTGGTCCGCCGATGACGCGCGGGGGCGCGGGCCTTCCGGCGTGGCTTTCCGCACCGGTGAAATCGTGGTCTGCAATGATTTTCAGAACGATCCGCTCACCCAACCGTGGCACCGGGAGGCGGCCAAGCGGGGTTACGCCGCTGTCATCGTGCTGCCGCTTAAAAATGCCGGTGAATGTTTCGGTTTATTGATGATCTACGCCGCCGAGCCCGACGCGTTTCAAGCGGAGGAACAGGCCTTGCTGGCCGAGCTCGCGGGTGATCTGGCGTTCGGCCTGCACGGCTTGCGCACGCGGGAGGCCCGTCGGCGGGCGGAGTCGGCGCAGCGGGAAAGCGACGAGCGTTACCGGGCTTTGTTTGAGCGGTCGCTCGACTGCGTGTATCTCAACGATTTCAACGGACGTTTTTTGGACGCCAACCCGGCGGCGCTGGAGTTGCTGGGCTACCGGCGGGAGGATATTTCCCGGCTCCAGTTCGCTTCCCTGCTTTCGGAAGACCAGCTGCCGCTCGCATTTCAGATGCTCGCGGAGGTCCGGGCCAACGGCTTTCAGAAGCAGCCGATGGTGTTCCAGTTATTGCATCGGGACGGGGTGCGGCGGGTCGTGGTGGAAATCCAGGCTTCCCTCATCTACCGCGATGGCCAGCCGTTTGCCATTCAGGGCATTGCGCGCGACATCACCGAGCGCAAGCGGATCGAGGCGCTGCAGCTAGAGCAGGCTGCCCTGAAGGATCAACTCACCAAAATCGTCGCGGCGGTCCCCGGGGTGATTTACTCGTTTCTGTTGCGCCCGGATGGTTCGGCTTGCTTTCCGTATGCCAGCCCCGCGATCGAGAACCACTTTGGCTTCACCGCCGAACAGCTGGCGCACGATTCCGGCTATATCTTTGCGAATGTTCATCCGGCTGATCACGGGCGGGTGCAGGCGGGGATCAGCGAGTCGGCCCGGACCCTGACCGTTTGGGCCGATGAATTCCGTTTTCTGCATCCGGTCAAAGGGGAAATCTGGGTTTCCGGGCGCTCTGTGCCGCAACGTCTGGCGGATGGCGGCACGCTGTGGCATGGATTCACGATGGAAGTCACGGAGCGCCGCCGGTTGGATGAAAAATTACACGCATCGTTGACCCTTTATCGTTCGCTGGTAACGCATCTGCCGTTGGGGATTTTTGAAAAAGACCAGCAGGGGCGTTACATCCTGGTCAATCCCGAATTCTGCCGGATCAAAGGCCTGCAGCCGGAGGATTTCCTGGGGAAAACCCCGATGGAAGTCCGCACCGCCGCCCTATCCGGACATGAGACAAATGAGCTGACCACCAAATATGCCGCCGCCGGCGAAGCGCATCATCGGCAGATTATAAAATCCGGCAAGTCGGTTGAACTGGATGAGGAATATTTGATGGCCGACGGCACGAAGAAATTCATCCACGTCATGAAGTTTCCCGTGTTGGGTGCCGACGGGCGGGTCCTTGGTTCTCAAGGCGTCCACATTGACATCACCGAACACAAGCGGGCGGCAGAGGCGCTGCGGGAAAAAGAGCGGCTGCTGCAGACCGTGCTGGATTTGGTGCCGCATTTTATCTTCGTCAAGGACGCGCAGAGCCGGCATTTGCTGGTCAATCGCGCCTGCGCGGCGGCCAACGGCCGGACGCCGGAACAGATGGTCGGTTGCACGGATCTGGATTTGGTGCCGGACCGGGCGCAGGCCGAGGCCTTCATCCGCGACGACCAGGAAGTCATCACCAGCGGCAAGCCAAAGCTTGTCGCGGAAGAGGCTTTGACGAATGCCGCCGGGGAGCGCCGGATCTTGCAGACCGTCAAAATCCCCTTCACCACCTCGGTCGGTGCCGTCACGGCGCTCATGGGCGTGGCGGTGGATATCACCGATCTGAAGCGGGTCGAAGCGGCGTTGCGCTCAAGTGAAAACCGCTTCCGGAAGCTGTTGGAAAAAGCGCCGGTGCCCATGTGCCTGGTTGAATCGGAAACCGGTGTCTTCTACCGGAACGAGCGGTTCGTTCAGATTTTCGGTTATACGGCGGAATTGGTGCCGACGCTGATGGTCTGGTGGCGCCGCGCCTATCCTGACCCGAAATACCGGCAATCGGTCATCGAAACGTGGGACGCAGCGGTCGGCAAGGCCCGCGCCACTGGCCGGGACATCCAGCCGCTTGAATACCGGGTTACCTGCCAGAACGGGGAGGAGCGCATCGCGGAGATTTCCGGGATCGTTGTGGAGGAGGGGATTCTGGTGACGTTGATCGACCAGACCGATCGCAAGCGGGCGGAGGAGGCGCTGCGCTTCCACAAGAATCTCCTCGAGGAGACCGGGGCGATTGCCAAGGTGGGCGGCTGGTATTTCGATGCGCTCTCCGGTAAGGGGTTCTGGACCGGCGAGGTGGCGCGGATCCACGATCTGGACCCGGCTGTGCCCGTCACCAAAGAACTGGGATTAAAATTTTACGTGGGCGACTCGCGGCCGAAAATCGAGGCCTCTGTGCAGGCCGCGGTGGACCAGGGGCTGGCCTATGATCTTGAGTTGGAAATTGAAAGCGCCAAGGGCGTTCGCAAATGGGTGCGCACCATCGGGCATCCGGTGCAGGAGGGGGGGCGGGTGGTCCGGGTGCAGGGCTCGTTCCAGGATATCACCGAGCGCAAGCAGGCCGAGGCGTTGTTGCGGGAGAGCGAAGAGCAGTTGCGCACGATGTTTGAACTGGCTTCCATCGGGATCGCCAAGGCTGATCCCCGCACCGGGCAGTGGCTGAGCGTGAATAAAAAAATGTGCGCCATCACCGGCTACTCGGCTGACGAGTTACTGCGGATGAAAATTCCCGAGATCACCCACCCGGAAGACCGGCCGACGGATCGGGAGCTGTTCCAGCAGGTCGTTCGCGGCGAGCGGGCGGACTACCGGATCGAGAAACGCTATCTGCGCAAGGATGGCACGGAAGCCTGGGTCAACGTGAATATGTCCTTGCTCCATGACGCCGAGGGTAAGGCGCTCCGCACCATGGCTACGATTGAGGACATCACCGAGCGCAAGTTGGCCGAGGCGGCGTTGATTGAGAGCGAATGGCGGTTCCGCGTCTTATTTCAAAATATTTCTTCCGTCGCCGTGCAAAGCTATGGCTTTGACGGCACCACCCACTATTGGAATCGTGCGTCGGAACAGCTTTACGGATTTGCCGCCAAGGAGGCGGTCGGTCGTAACCTGATGGATCTGATCATCCCGCCGGAAATGCACGCGGGCGTGCGGCAGGCCATACAGCAGATGGTTCAGACGGGGCAGCCCATCCCCGCTGCCGAACTCACCCTCCGGCGCAAGGATGGCTCGCCGGTGACCGTCTATTCTTGCCATGCCATTGTGCAGGCGCCCGGGCGGGATCCGGAATTGTTCTGCCTGGACATTGATATCACCGAACGCAAGCTCATTGAGGCGGCGAACGCCCAGCTCACGACCATTGTTGAGCAGGCCACCGAGACCATCGTCATCACCGATACGCATGGCCACATCCTCTATGTCAACCCGGCGTTTGAAAGCATCACCGGCTATACCCGCGCGGAGGTCCTCGGCCAGAACCCGCGGATGCTCAAGAGCGGCCGGCAGGATGCCGAATTCTACCGCAAGATGTGGGATACGCTCGGTCGCGGGGAGACCTGGCGCGGCCATTTCAGCAACCGGCGCAAGGATGGCTCGCTCTATGAAGAAGAAGCGACCATCTCCGCCATCCGCAACGCCAATGGCGAAGTCATCAATTATGTGGCCGTCAGGCGCGATGTGACGCACGAAGTGGCGCTGGAGTTGCAATTGTTGCAGTCGCAAAAAATGGAAGCCGTCGGCACGCTGGCCGGCGGCATTGCGCATGATTTCAATAACATCCTGACCACCGTGTTCGGGTATAGCAATCTTCTCCAGCTGGACCTGGAGGATAATGCCGGGGCTTTGGAGAAAGTCGGGGAAATTCTGAAAGCCGGCGAACGGGCCAAGGATCTGGTGCAGCAGATATTGACCTTTAGCCGCCGGCACGAATTGGAACGCCAGGTCATCCGGCTGGATAGCATTGTCAAGGAAGCGGGGAAATTGCTGCGCGCCTCCCTGCCATCGAATATCAGTGTGGACATCGAGCTGGCGGCGGACGCCCCTTGCGTGCTCGCGGATGCGACCCAGATTTATCAGGTGGTGATGAATTTGGGCACCAATGCCCTGCACGCCATGGACGGGGGGGCCGGACGGCTTACTATCAGGTTGGATGCGTTTCAGCCGGATGAAGCCTTCCTCCAATGTAATCCGCAATTGCACGCCATCAAATATGCGCGCTTGACGGTCATCGACACGGGTCACGGCATGGATGCCCTGACGGTGAAGCGCATCTTTGAACCGTTTTTTACCACCAAACCGGTCGGCAAGGGAACCGGCCTCGGCCTGGCCGTGGTGCATGGGATTGTAGAGGCGCTCGACGGCGTCGTCGCGGTCGAAAGTGAACCGGGACGGGGCACCGTCTTCTCCCTGTATTTTCCGGCGCAAATGAAGAACGTCCTGCTGTCGGATATGCCGGAAGGGATATTCCCCGCTGGTCGGGGGCAGAGGATATTGTTGGTGGATGATGAGGCGGCGATCGTGAAGCTGTATCAGCCGCTGCTGAAAGCGTTGAAATACCAAGCCACGGTCACCCAAAACCCCCGGGAGGCCATCGGCTGGGTCCGGCAGAATCCGGCGCAATTTGATCTGGTCATCACCGACCTGACCATGCCGGAAATGACCGGATTGGATCTGGCCCGCCAGCTTCATGCTTGTCGCGCCGACCTGCCCATCGTGCTGGCGACCGGGTTCAAGGCCACGGTCAGCGCGCAACTGTTGGCGGATGCCGGTATCAGTGAGTTGGTTGAAAAACCCGTTAGCATAACAATTCTCGCCGAGGTGCTGCATCGCCTGCTGAGCGGGAAATGACGTTCCACCTCCGTCCGCCGGTGGCCAAGCCGTCCGCCATGGCGACCCTCTGTAATAGTGCCCGTCCGGAAGGACCCGCCATTAGGCGGGTGCTGGTGGGTCAAGTTGCGCTGCGACTTGACCTGACCGCGCCGCGGCCACTGGGTGGGATGAATGTTCACCCGATAAACGACTCCCTCGCCTGACGCTCCGCTCGGCGCCGGCCAAGTCGCAGCGCAACTCTGGAACGCAGCCGGAGCGGGGAACGTCTGTCCTCTGGGGGAGGAAACAGGTGAGGGCGAGCGTTAATACTAATTTATCCGAAACGCCCTCCCTTACCCTGGCCCCCCAAGGAGAGGGAGAAACCTGCGCCGCCGCATGGCCGGTCAACGGCCAGGGCCGCATCAACGGCAGCCAGCCGCACCGCTGGCCCGGCTAACCGCCCGCGGTGAAAGCCGGAGCCGGAGCAGTCGCCTGGCGGGACAACCAATCGGCCGGGGCCGGGAAGCGCTTGACCAGCCGCTTCAATTCCGCCACGGTTTTTTTGCCGCAGTAGCGCAATTGCATCAGGTCGGCATAGGCCACCCCGTCCAGATCGCCCAGCCGCCAGTAATTATTCAGCACCAGCGTGGTGCGCAACCGCGTGGACAGCTTGTATCGGGACAGTTCCCGTTCCGCCAGCGCGGGCGCGATGTGAACGACCTCATCCGCCCGTTCCGGATGGGACGCCAGCGGCCGGGGATGCGACGTCAAATGGGGGTGCAAACACTCGATCTTGGCCTGCATGCTGGCGTGGTTTGGGCAAGGGTCCGGTGAATACGCCCACCACATGGTATAGCATCGACTTCTTCTCATAAGCGCTCCGCCGCCGGCAGCCGGACGGCGGATAAACTCCCGGCCCCATACCCGCGAGCATCAGAAGCCCACCGAATGGCGCCGTGCTGCATTCTATTTTCTTAATACTCCCAAACCCCCACCGTGTCTAGTAATATTCAACCAACGGGATTTAAATGCTCGCGCAGCGCGGGCAGACAGCAATCCCAATCCCGGGCGTTTGCGGACATTTTAGAAGGTCTGGAAGATGACTAAGAATCCGCTCTGGCTGCGGACGAGTTCGTAACGATGTTGACCGAGACGCATAATGGGAAAGGGTTATTGCCGAATCAACCGTGCCAGCGCACGCTGGCAGTCTTGAAATTGAAATGGCTGGGTAACAATCATTGAGCAAGATTTATTCTGGGACTGCCACATTTATGCATGCTAATTTTGGGCGGCGTTGCGGCGGCTGTCGGTCTGTTGTTTCTGGCACATCGGCACGGGCAGTTGCGTGGAATGGTGGATGCGAACAAAATATCAGTGCAACCTTAAGGGTTATTTAATATTAAAACTGGCGAATCCCGAAATCACATTCGTTTCGCCTTTTTGTTTGGTATAAGGAACCGAGCGACCAACTTGGATTGTGTATTGACCGTTGCTGGACAAGTTGTAACTGTCATTCAGTTTCACGGTAAATCTTCTTTGAACACCAACAGGCAGCACAGGCATGGACCGTGAGCCATTATTTACATGGCGTAATTTTTCCTGAAAAGTCATTTGGTCAGTGATTTCATCATTTTTTTGCAGTTGCTTGTTCCCCATGAAAACGTTGAATTTCATCTCGTTGTCCTTTGGTAGAAAAACAAAATATTTATTCGGCTTATCACTCACGTTCCGTAAAAGTATCGAGGCGATGATGGGTTCACTGTTGGTAAAGGTGTCTTTGGAAAAACGAATTGAAAGTTGAAAGCCTTCTACGATGCCGCCCCAATGGCCTTCTGGATCGACGGCCGCCGGACGTGATTCTTCTGCCTTTTTGGCTTGCTGGATCTGGTCATCCGTTGGCACAAACAGTGCATGGGTATGGATCTCTTCTGTGGCAAAAAACAAGTTGGTCTGGGCAATAAGCGGGGTGGAAAATATTAACAGAAAGATGGATGTGATTATCGGTGTCTTCAAAATATTTATGGTCATTACTTCGAGAATGTAATGGCTAATGGGTTTGAAGTTATTTCACATTTTTTATGAATAGGCGGGGCCACATAGCACGCAACTTGTTTTTCCGCTGTAATTTTATAAATGCCTACTTCGGTAAAACAAAACAAATCACTTAAATCGTAATCTGACTCTCGAAATTCCATCGGATTGAGTTTAGGAAACCAACCTGAAATGGCTTCGTGCAAGGCATCATGTTTTGGTGAAACATCTTTGCCTGATGGTGAGGTTATAGTCCATTTGAAATCATTGGGCAAATTTTCAATGCGAAACATCAAGATTTCATTAGTGGATAGATTGGTGACTTTTACGGTCACCATTACTGGCCCATTTGTCTTTATTTGTTTTCCCGACTCTTTGAGACTTATAGATATATTTGCATCGCAGCATAAAACGGCAGAGTTGGTGTTCTCAGAATATCCCTTCGGCAACGTGATTGCGGGTAATAGTATTAACAGCAGAAATTTAATAGTTTTCATGGCTTATTACTGTTGTTGGTAAAGCAAACTCTAGCCTTTCCTTTTGCCGGCTGGGTATCCTGATTTCATGGAATGCGGGTCAACTGCGTCTCAGGGTTTGCGCAGATACTTTTTGATGAACAGCAGATAGCCCAGAAACGGCAGCGTGAACAGCGCCGTGAACCAACTCAGGCGGTTGCCCGTGAACAGTCCCAGCTTCCGCATCCGTTCGATCTGCGCCGGCGGAAAGCCCTGCAATTGATACATCTCGATGATGTCATGGTGCGCATACGTCAGCAGTGCGGAAATCAGGAACAGCACCATCGCCACGAGGATGAGCCACCAGCCGCGCGCGTCCAGCCGGTATAACCACCAGGCCGCCAGGCCCCACACGACGGCGATGCCCACGCAGGCCAGCGCGCCGGGCAGCCCGGTCACAAACATTCCGAAACACGGCATCACCGCATGGCCGGTAAACGGCCAGACCAGCATCATCGGCACGGCCAGCCACGTCCACAGGCTGAACCCCAGCACCGGCAGCGGACAGGCATCCGTCCACCGCGGCACCGGGTCGCGCGCCTCGCAGGTGGCTTTCACATGGCGGCTGCCGTAGAAGAACACCCACAGCGCCGGCACGAGGACGAAAAAGATGACGAAGAAAATCGTCGTGCCCACGACCACGCCGGTGATGGCGGCGGGCGGCATCGCCGGCTCGCCGGTCTTGGCATTGGGCGGCAGGTTGGCGAACGTCTGCCTCATGATGAACGGCATGACGGCCGTCATGCCGATGCCCGTGACGAGCCAGCTCCAGGAGAAGATGAGCAGCAGCGCCCGTCCCCAGCGGCGTTTCAGGATGGAGCCGATGCCCAGCCAGAACAGCGCCACCGTCAGCCCGCCATAGATGACCAGCGCCATCACCAGGCTGGAGGCATCGGCCGGCGGCGCATCGGCGGGCCTGATCTTCAGCAGCGAGACCACCATGAACAGCGTGAACAATCCGCATAAACCACCCAGCAGGAGGGTGAAAATGCCAAAGAGGGTCAGGCCGGTGGAACGATCTTTATAGTCCAGCACGGGTGGAGGCGCGGCGGCCGGCGATGCGAGGGGCGGAATGGCTTCGTTCATAATTTTGTTTTTCCCGATTCCATGGTTTGCCGGGGAAGGGAGTTCATTTGGCCGTCCTGATTTGATGTTGTGAAATCATTGCCAAGTTGCCCTTTGAGATGTT
Source organism: uncultured Verrucomicrobia subdivision 3 bacterium (assembly GCA_903921455.1). The sequence goes on from CAIXPZ010000051.1 coordinate 16,102, forward strand.
CCGCCGATGCTACGCCGATGATCCGTCAGGTCAATTGGAAAAACCTCTAAGCGGCAATCCCCGTCCCCCGGCGCCGCCGCATCAATGATTGGCAGGAATCCAACCCACCCTGATTAGCCCGGCGAAGGTCTTCCCCCAAAAGGGCTATTCATCTGCGAGGTGGGCGAATTTAGCTTCTGAAACGAATGGCTCAGGGTTGCGCGTTATAGCATCTCAAAACCAGATCTTGATCCGCGCTGGATGGCCCGGTCGCGCTTTTCAGTTCAGAGTTTTAATCTTTATTAATGGCCAGCAGTTTCAGATTTGGCTCGCCCGCCACGGCGATCAGCGCATGGTCCTGGGCAATGGCGTAGCACGAAACGGTCAGTCGGTTGGCGCTGCTTTGCTTGGGGCAGTTGGTTGGGGAAATTTGACTGGTTTCACCCAGGGCCAGCGTGACGCCGTTCAAGATGATCAGCGCTCCGCGGGCATTGAGGGTCATCCCTTGGATTTTCAGCCGGTCATCGCCCTGGTCCACCGGGCGGGCCACCGGTGCCGGCCAGTGTCCCGAGCTATAATCGCGGGCGATTCTTTGGGCCTGGAGGATTTCATCGGGATCAAATCGGACCACCAGCTTGTCCAGGTCGGCGCGGAACGCCGGATCGCGTTGGGCGGCGACGGACAGCCAGGCGTAGGCGTCAATCAAGTTGGTCTGGACGCCGATTCCGCTTTGCAGGACGTTGGAAAGTTCAGCGCAAGCCTGGGCATGGCGGTTGGTGGCGGCGCGATAGATATAGCCCAGCCCCTCGGAAAGTTTCAGGACGCGTACCCGGCCGCCGCTGGACTGTCCCTGGATCAGCAAGACTTCACCCGCGGCAAAGGTGCCCTCGATGTTGCCGGCATTGGCGGCTTGCCGATAGGCCCATAGGGCCGCATCCAGTTTGCCGTGGCTGACGAAAGCATGGCCTTCGGCCACGAGCGTGTCCCCGGCCGCGTTGGCGGGCGGGGCGCTGCTGGCGGGCAAGGCGGTTGCCAATAAACCCAAACCGATCAACGGGCTGATGATGCGTTTCATATTCAGGGCGCGATGGGTGCTGGAACGATTTTTGCCAGACTGATCCATTCCGTGGAATTTTCCGCCCGGCACATCGTGGTGGCATTCAGCAGGCCGCCGGCGCTCATGTCCGCGATGGTTTTTCCGGTGTAGGGGCCGCTGATCTGGCGATGATACAGCAAATAATAATTGATGGACGCCGCGCCTTTGATTGCCGGTGAAGCCGGGGATAGATCAGACGCCTTGGGATCATTGCCCTTGAACGTGTAGAATAGCGTCAGGGCGATGAGGATGCCCAGGCTGACGAGCACAATGCCGACGTTGACATAGATCCAGCGCCCGGGCTGTTTTTTCGGGATGGACACGGGATTGGCAAAGGCTTTGGAGCCTTTCACCATGCGCCAAGCGTCGTTTTCGCTGATTTGCGTGCGGATGGCAAAACAATGGACGGAATCGCCCTGTTTGCCCAATTCCAAAATGTCCGCCTCTTGCGAACGCCAGCAAAGTTGCCAGGGCCGGCTGAAAATATCGGCGTTGAACGGTGGCAGCACATTACCCGGTGCCGAGAGCAGCGTAAAAAGGAAGTAGTTCGCGCCGGAATTGGCATAAACCCGGCCTTGAACGACTTCATCAATGATGACGCTCGAACAGGTGGCATCCATGTTCAGCTTGCTCCCTCGCCTTGGGTAAATACGATAATGACTGCTTTTACCAGGGTGAGCGGAGGCGATAAAAGCGGCTCGGAAAATTCGTCCACTGCGGATCGCTTAAATAGGCCGAACCAGTCGTGAGCGTGTTCGTTTGCAACGGCTGCCAATCAGGATTTAGAAAATTCGTGCAGGCTTCCACCACCACCGTTTGCCCACTGGCCCACTGGATGTTGAAACCAAATTCATTCGCTTTGTCGCCGAAGTGAGCACTGACTGATGTTGCCTGTGGCAGCCAGAAGGCGATGGGAACACCCGTAAGCATGGCAAACAGGTCCCAGCCTGTGGTGCCTGGCCGGTAATAGGCGGTCACCGGATAATTCTGGTATTGAGGGTAAAGATGAAAGATATGCGAGCCCAGCGAGCTGGGAGCGTTGCCACTAAAAAAGACTCCGGTCAAATTGCTGCAATCACCAAACGCCCAGTTTCCGATGCTGGTGACACGGTTGGGGATCAAAATGCGGGTCAAATTGCAGCCGGAGAAGGCATGGTCGCCGATGCCGGACACAAGGTCGGACATCCTGATGTCGCTCAAACTGGCGCAGCCAAAAAACGCATAGCCCTCGATATTGGTCACGCTGTCGGGAATCGTAACATTCGTGATGTTGAAACGATTCAAAAACGCGAAGGCTGCGATGCTGGTGACCGGCAGTTCATTGATGGTGCCAGGGATGCTCACGGCTCCGCTGTCGCCGGTGTATCCCGTGATAGCGATGGCCCCGTTATTTGTCGTGAAGGTAAACTGGGCTTGAATCTCGGTGGACAACAGCAACGTCATACCCAACAGACAGATTCGAAGCAGGTTCCCTTCGGGGTTCATATTCTTATATTGTCCATTGGTTCATATTGGAAGTTCCAAGGCCAACCCGATTTTATCTTTTGTCATCCTTCACTTGGCAACGTTCGAGAGGGCCGGGATGAGGGAGGACGTTTCGGTCAAAATAGTTTTAACGCTCGCCCTCGCCTGTTTCCTCTCACCCGGAGAGGACCTGCGTTCCCCGCACCGGCTGTGATCCGCTGGTGGCCAAGGTTGCGCGGCGACCTTGGCCGATGCCGAGCGCAGCGTCAGGCGAGGGAAGGTTTTAACTCCTGAATGTTCATCCCCAAAAATGACCGCGGCGCGGTCAGGTCAAGTCGCAGCGCAACTTGCCCCACCCGCCCCCGCCTAAAGGCGGAACTCCGAACGACGGCCCCCCACGGCGGAGGCTTTAAGGCAGCCTGGCGGCAGGCGCGGGCCGTTCATTCAACAATGATTCCATTAATCCCCCAAACGGGTCGGCCACCGAACCGCAATTAATACAGGCCAAACGCATAGTTTTCAGGCCCGGGCCGGCCAAACCCAGCGTTCACAACATAAACCTCATCGCCCATAGCAAAATATTAACGGTTAGTTTTGGCGTGGTGTATTAAGGACATAGGTCAGTTAGCAGAGTATTATGCAACCATATCTAACGTATCTTTACTGCTTATACAACGCGCAAGCGAACCAATGAATTTTTGGAAGTCAGATTTTTTATTCACAAATGCCAGTTCAAGAGCAATTTTAGTCAGGGGATGATTCCAATTTAAGGTTTCAACTGGCCCGTGAGCACTAAGAACTTCACTTAGTTCTCCAGCATAAGGCAAACAGAATGTCCAGCCACCATACCGCTGCCGCCAAATTTGTTTCCACGGATGAATGCTCGGATTTGCAGGCGTTGAGAATTCGATAGCCAGTCGTTTTCCATTCAGGCACAAAGTCCCCATCGGAACAAGCGCACTTGCAATTAGGTTGCCACAAAGCTCTTTCTTCTGCTGACCCAGCCAAGAAGAAAGTGGGTTGAAGCCTTTGACGATCCCACCATCAGCCATTTGAAATCCATCTGCGACATCATTCTCAAACCAAACTTTTCTCAATTCGTCCAACCGCTTCCATTCTTTTGAACCATTTGCACCGCATACAGGAAAAAGCAATTTCTCCCAAATAACCGAGCCCTCATCATTGCCGGGCTAATTCCATAAAAAATTAAATTCTGCCAGAACATTTCTATCGCTGCTAAATCACCATAATCAGCCAAGATTTGTTCCCAAAGCAGGCCATGGGCGTCGTCAGCCAAACTTTGTAAATATATCCACGTTTCGTCAGCGTCCATCTGACTTGAGCCAAGCGGATGCCGAGCGGGATTAAGATTTGGCTTTATCTTGCCGCGAACATCTAGGATGAATTCGTCTCGCCCGGCATTGATCCAATTTGCCATATGGCCGAGTTTTCCTTCGCCATCGCGAACTCGTCCGGGACGGCCGCAAACCAATATTCCGTCAAGACACGTGGCGCTATCCTGACTTCCATGCCATGTATTATTTTTATGTGCTATTCGCTGGATTAAACCTATGCCCTGCTTCTCACTTTGAAACCATTCAGCTTCGGCATTTGAGATGACCAGTTTTCCATTTTCATCTATCAACAGGCTCGTTTTGATTGTTCCTCTCATTCGAGAATCAATCACAGAAATATCCTGTTCGTAATTACGCACTAGCGAAGCGCCAATTCGTTCAAGAAACGTCTTTGGTTTTTTAATTGTAATCGGCACATGCAGCTCGCCAGCAATTTCAGGGACGAGGCATTTTGCTTCAATTGGAAATTCTGTAGCCAACGCATATCCATCAAGCACATCAAGCAATCGCACCTTGTCATCCCATTCGTCAAAAAATCCAGGTTTCACTCTACCCTTAATCTCAACTGTTGTTCCGATTGGCTGGTCGTCTTTCCCGCGCCTGATTACAACCAAACCGCTCAAACCGTGAATTTCAACTTCAAGAGGCTTCCCAAGTTGTTTGTGAGCGCCATAGTAACGGCGTGTGAATATCTTGATCTCATCTCCCAACATGAAACAACTCATGAAGCCAATTCCAAAACGAGCGCACGGATCAAAATCTGCTTTAGAAACAACAAGGCTCGCGCGTTCAAGTTCAAATTCTGGCGAACGATAATAACTCCTGCCAGCCCGAACCAAGAAGCGCGTAATGATTTCTTCGTCCATACCGATACCATTATCCATGCACCGCAACACTTCTCGCCCAGACGCATCCACAGCGTGTTCCATGATAACCTTTCCCTCAGTCCAATCTGCTTTTTCGTCTCTTTTGAGCAGAGCGCGGCGGTGCCGCAGTGCATCAAGTGAATTTTGCAAAAGTTCACGGACGCAAAGTGAAGTTGATTGATAGAGGTTTTCAGTCATCAAGAGCTTGACGATTTCGTCGCGACTCAATGTGAATTCAAGGTCGTGATATTCATACGCACCGTCTTTCGCCTGAACTCGGCTACGGTCAACTTTTTCCGGTAGCGGTAGAATGTATTTTGAAGTTGCTGCAGGAAATAATCGCAAGGCCGAATGAATGCTTGATAATTCGGTATCAATGTAATCCATGAAACGAAGAATTGCCCTGTGATAAGCGGGGTGTGTGCAATTAACGGTGAATCGAATTTGTTTTGGAGAGATGACCCAGCCCTCGACAGCCCTGTGTTTTGCCCATTCCAGCAAACTTATGTTGCTCGTAAAGTGAATTGTTCTAAACAGTTCATCAGGCGTGCGTTCCCGGTCGAAATCGAGCAAGTCGGCAAGTCGGAGTGCGAGTGCAAGATAGACCATGTTCACCGTCAATGGCCCAATAGATTCGTCGTAAGCGAGTTTTAACCGTGGAAACAACTCGTCAACAGGAATGGTGTGGGAAACACACAGCCGCGCTAAATGGTTCGCAAAATTTACGCCTGCTGCCTCAAGCCGTTTATCTTGACCATATCGCTGTCCAACAAATTGTGAAGACCGTTTACCGTGCGTGGTGCGGATGTCATCGGTGAAAAGTGCTGCATTCAGTTCGTTTTCTAGTTCGCGACAATGCTTGCGTTCCTCGTCGGAAAGTCTGCTGTCAATTGATCGCTGGGAAATCTCTCGAAAATTTGGATGGTCAATGATCCAATTATTCTTGAATAACTGAAATTGAAGGTCACTTTCAAGGGCGGTCAGTTCAGAATCTTCGAGAATCATCCCTTGGTCATGAAAGTGAGCGGAAAGAATCAGCAACGCCAACTCGACTGAATTTAATTCAACGTCATCTGGAATCAAAACTCCCATGAGTTCAGTGACACGTAGGAAGTGGACTTCATCGTGGAGAGTGTATTGTGAATGAAGCCCTGCAAACCGTTTAGCTCTGCTGGAAGCCTCGTCACAAATCTGTGGCAGGTTGGCGGCTAAAAGCCTCGCCAAATCGCCATCAGTAGCAATTCTCTTTTCCAATCTTTGCCAGAGTCTTGTTTCCTGCAAAGTTTTCAAGCCAAGCACAGTTGCCATGGTAAGATGATAAAATATTGGTAACGATGTCCAATTCCAAAACAAATCAAATTAATTTGGACGCGTTTTGTGCGGTTTAAATTGATTTACCAAAGTCAAAAATCCAGTTCAATACAATTGAAGCCGGTTCTGTTTTGCCGACCTGATGTTCTGATATCATTGCCACGGTGCCCTTTAAGATATTCCGCCGATGCTACGCCCGACGGCGGAAAAGAAAAGCGGAATTTGGCCGGGGGCAAATCGGCGATGGCAGTTGGCTTGTCCCCCAATTTCCCGCTTGCCATAACCGGTCGGTTGGGAGAATTATCTTTCGGTCGTCCGTGGGCCAGTGGTTTTCCCTTCATCGGGCCGGTTCGCGGGTGCATCCAATCAAACTTCAATTGAAAGGATCGGGCTATGGAATCATACGTAGTATTGCGGCAGGTGCTGAAACAGCCGGGCTGCAAACAGGTGGCGCGGGAACTGAATCTCTCCCTCTCGCTCATCTATCAGTGGTCGCGCGGCCAGCAGGGCCATAGCGAGGCGGCCAATCCGCTGGACCGCGTGGCGCAATTGGCACAACTGCCGGGCGGCGACGCGCTGCTGGACTGGCTTTGTCGGCAGCGAGGCGGGCGGTTCGTGCGGCGGACGGAATTGCCGTCCTTCGTGCGCCGGTGCTGGAATCAGATCAAGGCGGAGATGGAGTCGCTCTTGAAAACCGGCGCTGGCCGAAGGATGACGGGCGGGAAATCCCCATTGACGAGGGCAGGGGATCCGGACGGGGCGCGCTGCCGGCATCGGCTGCCGAACGGGCGCTGCGGGTTTCGCGGGACGTTGCCGTCGCCAGCCCGTTGGGGCGGCCGGTAAGGTCAGCCCGGCTCGCCGTCAACGCCGCCCGCGCCCCGGGGTGACCCGGTTTCAGCGTGACATTGCCTGCCCTCGCCGCCGCATGGTCCCGCCACCGACCTTACTTGGTCTGGGTGTCGGTGGTGGTGGTGGTCGTGGGACCGGGCGTGGTTATCTGTTGCGACGTAGTCGTGGTGCTATGGGTGGCATCCGAAGCGCAACCGTTGATGAACGCCAGGGCCGCGACGGCGAGGCAGGAAACGATGATTTTTTTTCATAAGGATTTTTGGGGGTGGATGAGGGATGTTTGATTTACAGGAATCTTTTTAGCGGTTTGGTTTAGTTCGAGCCATGGGCTTTAACCCGACTCGGGACTAGCGGTCAGATCTTCTTGCCGCGAAAGCCGCCCAGCATATAAATGACGAGGCAGATGATGAGGACGAGCCCCAAGCCGCCGCCGCCGTAGGCCGGTCCGCCGTAGTAAAAGCCGCCGCCGCCGCCCAACAGGAGCAGCACGAGCAAGATGATGATCAGATTCATACCCGCAGTCTGACAGATGCGGGGGCACCTTGACCATGGGGGCTTCTACCCAGGCCGACGGAACCGGAAAGTGCGCCGCGCGACCCTGGATCCCAGCCGGAGCAGGGAACGCAGGTGCTCTCCCCGGTGGGAGTGGAAACAGGTGAGGGCGAGTGTTAAAACTAATTTGTCCGAGACGTCCTCCCTCACCCCGGCTCTCTCCCCAAGGCGAGGGAGCAACCGGCGCCGCCGCCATGGCCGCACGCGGCCAGAACTAGGCGGGTTTATCCAGGGAGTCGCGGATGACTTGGGCGAGCTGCCGCGCTTGAAAGGGTTTGGCGAGGAAATTGACGCCCGTCTGCACTTCAAAATCCCTGGCCACCAGGTCGGGGCTGTAGCCGCTCATGTAGATCACTTTCAATCGGGGTTTTTTCTGGATGAGCCGTTCCGCGAGTTCCCGGCCGGTCATGCCATCGGGCATCAGCATATCGGTCAGCAAGAGGCGGATTTTGGGGCCATGCTGCTTCCAGACTTTCAAGGCTTCATTGCCCGTGGAGGCGGTCAACACCTGGTAGCCGAGTTGGGTGAGCGTGAGCCGCATCATGTTGAGCAGCGCCGGCTCGTCTTCCACCAGCAGGATGGTTTCTTTGCCGGAAGGGATGGCGGCCAGCATTGTTTGCGCGTTGATTTGGTCGCTCATGCCGACGAGCCGGGGCAGATACACGGTGAACGTGGTCCCGCGGCCCACTTCGCTCTGGACGTTGATCCAGCCCTGATGTTGCTGGACGATGCCGAACACGGTGGCCAGCCCCAGCCCGGTGCCCTGGCCGATGCCCTTGGTGGTGAAGAACGGTTCAAAGATCCTGGGCAGCACTTCCGGCGGGATGCCGCTGCCGGTGTCGGCCACGCTCAGGCAGACGAACGCGCCGTGGCGCGCCTGGACGGATTGCGTGGCGGCGCACTCATCCAATTCCACGCCGGCGGTGGTGATGATGAGCTGGCCGCCGCCGGGCATGGCGTCGCGGGCATTGACCGAGAGATTCATCAGCACCTGTTCCATCATGCCGGCGTCGGCGTGGATGAACATCGGCTGCGGGGCGAGCTTCAATTGCACCTCGATGTGTTCGCCGAGGATGCGCCGCAGCATCTTGGTGGTGTGGGTGACGGTTTCGCTCAAGTCCAGATTGCGCGGCTGGAGCACTTCGCGCCGGCTAAAGAGCAGCAGCTGGCGGGTCAGCGCGGCGGCGCGGTCCACGGTGAGGTTGATGTCATCCGCATATTTTTTCTGCTCCGGCGAAAGGCCGCCGCTGCTTTTCAGCAAGCCCGCCTCCATGGAGATGACCATGAGCATGTTGTTGAAATCATGCGCCACGCCGCCGGCGAGCGTGCCGATGGCTTCCATCTTCTGCAGCTGGCGGAATTGGGATTCCACCTGCAGCTCGTGGGTGACGTCGCGCTTGACGGCCACAAAGTTGATGATCTGGCCCGCGGCGTCCCGCATCGGCGAGATGGTGGCGTCCTCCTCGTATATTGTCCCATCCTTGCGCTTGTTGAAAAAATGGCCGTGCCAGACTTCCCCGCGCGCGAGCACGTTCCACATCTCGCGATAAAACGCGGCGTCCTGCTTGCCGCTTTTAAGGAGGCGCGGATTCTGGCCGAGCACCTCGGCGCGGGTGTAGCCGGAGGTTTTCTCAAACGCCGGGTTGGCGTAGAGAATTTTGCCGTCGGTATCCGTGATGACAATGGTTTCCGCCGACTGTTCGACCGCCGTGGCTAATCGGGCATGGGATTCCTCCACGCGCTTGCGCGCGGTGATGTTCTCGTGCGTCACGACCGCCCGCACCGGGCCGTCACCGGGAAAGCGCGTGACCCGGCAATAGAACCAGCGCTCCTCCGTGGGCGAATGGCAGGGATATTCATGAGACCAGGTCTTCGTCGCGTCGGCCATCACAGCGCGGATTCCCTTCGCAGCTTGGGACGCTTCCGGGTCGGCCTTGGCGGCGTCATCGCAGGTCGTCAGGTAATTGGCGCCCTCGCAGACCGCCTTCCAGTCCTGCGTGTTCGCCCGCGCGAACGCGCGCCACGCCTCGTTGGTGGCGATGATGTTCCCGTTTTCATCCAGCACCGCCACATGGGCGCCCAGCGCGTCCAGCGTGGCGCGGTTGAACCGCTCGATCTCGTGCAGCGCCGCTTGCGCCTCCTTGCGCGCGGTGATGTCGCGCACGGTCGCCACGATGTAGTCGCGCTCCAGCCGGACATATTTCAAGTTCACTTCCACCGGGAAGGTTGAGCCATCCTTGCGCCGGTTCAGTCCTTGCCAAACGAGAACGCCTTTCGCCCGGAGTTGCGCCACGTGCTTGCTGAATTCGTCAGGCGCGACCATGGGATCAATATCAAACACGCTCAGCGCCAGAAATTCCGCCCGGCTGTAGCCCCGCGCCAGGCAGCCCAGTTCGTTGACATCGAGCAACCGGGCGGTTTCCGGGTCCACGACGATAAAAGAATCGTTGGACTGGTCAACCAGCGTGCGAAACAATTTTAGCTGAGTCTCCGCCCGCTTGCGCTCGCTGACGTCGCGGACGTTGCACTGGATCACCTTTTTGTCGCCGGCCTGATAGACGTTGCTGACAAATTCCACGGAGATGTTGCGGCCATCGCGGGTTTCCAGCGGCAGGTCGTCATAGCGGATATAGCCATCCTTTTGCAGGCGCTCCAGCATGGCTTGATTGGACAGGATGTCCCGGAACGGACTCAATTCGCCGACGGTTTTGCCGAACATTTCGTCGTGGGAAAATCCCAGCAGTTCGATCAGGAACGGATTCACATCCGTGATGCAGCCCGTGTCCGCATCCAGAATCAGGATGCCATCGCGCGCCGATTCGAAGAGCCGCCGATAACTTAATTCGGAGGCGCGGAACGCGACGCTCAGCCTCTCGGCTTTGATGGTCCGCAAGTCCGCCTGTTCGGTTCGGGTGTTGGCTTCCGCCGTTCGCGAATTCGCCTGATCCGTCCGGAGGTTGGCCTCGTCCGTTCGGGTGTTGGCTTGCACCGTCCGCAGATTGGCTTGATCGATCCGACTCTCCGCCCGCTCCATCAGCGTGCCTTTAGCGGGGAGCGCAGCGGGCTCTTTTTCTTTGATCTCGCCGACGCCGGGCGTCGGTTCCCGACCTGAATCATCCGCCGGGTGGCCCTGAGGATGATTGGTTTTCATTGCATAATCACCCTAGGCTCACTTCGTGGTAATAGATACCTAATTCGAATAATATTGAGAGGGGTGTTTACCCCATGCCGTTTTGGGCTATCCGTGTCTGGCGTGGCGGGTTCCCCCCGGCGCGCGGCGGAGGGTCGGACCGCTTAAGCGCGGAGCAGTGAGCGGCCGGGCTTCAAGCGTTTCTTCACGGCGGTGGCGGATTTCGTCATTGGCCGGACCATGATTGGCTCAGGGATAGACGAGCCGGAAGAACACACTGCCGTTGGTGGTATTCACGGGCAGCAGCCATTGATTGGTGAGGCTGGAATTCGCGACGGTGACCCAATTGGTGCCGAGGTTGTTGGTCTGCGTCTCCAAACGCCAGCCGGTGTGGTCGGCGGGCCAGTTCAATTGGAGCTGCCCGCTGACAAGGGCGGAGCTCAGCGGCTGGGGAACGGATGAAACGGGGCGGGCGCTGACGGGCAGCGAATTGGAGCTCTCCCCGGCGGAGTTCGTGGCGGAGACGACAAAGTAATACAGCGTGCCGTTGGTCAGGCCGCCGCTGACAAGACTGGTGCCGGCCAGATTGGTGAGGGTCGCATAAGGACCGCCGCTGGCAGTGGCGCGCTTGAGGTTGTAGGCGGCCGCACCGGCGGCGAGGTTCCAATTCAAACTGACCTGCGCATCGCCGGCGATGGCGCTCAAGCCCGCCGGGGCGGCGGGAAGGACGGCCAGCGAAACGATCTCCGCGGCGCTCAACGCGCGGTTGTAGATGCGGAAATCATCCACGCTGCCGGCCAGAACGGGGTCGGGCCATTGGGACTTGCCCAGATAATTGGAGACGGTGTTGCCCAGGCTGGAGGGATGGAGGGTCAGGTTGTTGTTGGTCCCAACCGCAACGCCATCCAGGTAAAGCACGCCGGTGATGCCGGACAAGGTGACGGCGAGATGATGCCAGACGCCGGTGGTGAGGACGCCGGCGGCATTATTGATCGACTGCTCGCCGGCGGTGGAGTTGGTGGTGATGGCGAAGCGCACAGTGCCGCCGCCGCTGGCGGGCGCCAGGAACATGTAATTGTTGGTGCCGCTGCCGAAATCAAAGATGCGCGCCCAAGTGGCGTTGGCATCCACTTTTGCCCAGGTCGCGAGGCTGAAATCATTCAGCCCGCTGACGAGGCCGGCGGGGAAACTGGCGTAGCTGCCGGCGGTGGCGTTGAAGTGGACGGCGTTGTTGAATTTGCCGGCGTTGGTCCAGGTGGCGCTGGCGGCGAGCGTGGCATTGTGTGCGCCGGCCACATCGGCCGCCGTGGTGCCGCCGCCCTCGTCAAACTTCCAATACGCATACAAATCGAAAGGCGTGGCGCTGGCCGGCTGGCTGATGGCGCCTTCGCCGCTGACGTTCATGGCGGAGACGACATAATAATACGTGGTGCCGCTGGTCACGCCGGGGTCGGCAAAGTTGGTGGCGGTCAACCCGGCGGCGACGAGCGCGTAAGGCCCGCCGCTCACGGTGGATCGTTTCACCTGATAGCTCGCGGCCCCCGCCAAGGCGTTCCAGCTCAAGTTGACCTGGAGCGCTGAGGAGCCGGCGGTTGCGGTCACGTTGGTGGGCGCCGCGGGCAGTGCGGGCGGATTGAATAACGAACCGATCTCGGCCGGGCTCAACGCGCGGTTGTAGATGCGGAAATCATCCACGCTGCCGATCCAGTTGGGGTCAGCCCATTGCGATTTGCCGATATAATTCTGCGTCGTGCCGCCCAAGTTTGCGGGATGCAGCGTCATGGCGCTGTTGGTGCCGACCGCCGCGCCATCCAGGTAAAGCACGCCGTTCGTGCCGGCCAAAGTCACCGCCACATGATGCCAGACGCCGGGCGAGAGGACGGCGTTGTTGGTGATCCCTTGTTCGCCGCCGCCGGAGCTGGTGGTGATAGCGTAACGGATGGTGTTGAAGCCGGAGGCTGGGGCAAGAAACATGTAATTGCCGGTGCCGGTGCCGAAATCAAACACGCGCGCCCACGTCGCATTGGTATCCACCTTCACCCACGTCGCGATGGTGAAGTCGCTTAACGTGCTGACGAGGCCGGCGGGCAGGCTGACGTAGCTGTTGGTCGTGCCGTTGAGATGCACGGCATTGTTGGTCTTGCCAGCCACCCAGGTGGCGGCGGTGGAAGCCAGCGTGCCGTTGTTGGTGCCGGCGGAGTCGGCCGCATTCGTGCCGCTGGCTTCGTCGAATTTCCAATCAGCGCAGCGATCCAGCGGCGCGGCGCTGGCGGAGAGGGACCCGGCGCTTTCGCCCGCCGAGTTGACGGCCGAAACGACATAGAAGTAAGCCGTGCCGTTCACGAGACCGGCGTCCGTGTAGGTGGAGGCTTTCACGCCGGTGGCGATGGTCGAATAAGTTCCGCCGCCGACGGAGGCGCGCTTGACGTTGTAGCTGACGGCGCCAGGCGAGCCGTTCCAATTCAAGACCAGTTGCGCATTGCCCGCGGTTGCCGCCAAACCGGTCGGCGCGGCGGGGGCACTGGCGACCGGCCCGTCCAGTTCGATGCAGTCGTAAGGCCAATTGGCGCTGAGCCAAGCGCCGGAATCAGACGAACCGCTGACGACGTTGACATACAAGGTGTTTTGACCCACGACCAGCGCGCTGGACGGGATGCTGAAGGTGGTCAGATAATTGTTCCCCCGGTAGCTGCCGATGGTGGTCGTCCGGGTGCTTGGCTCGCTGGGGGCCGAAGAATAGGACGAATTCCAACTATTCACGGCGACCTGCGGCCGCGCGCCGATGTAGGCCGAAGTCTGGCCGATGCGCAGCGTCAGCCCGGTGATCTGGCTGGCGGTGAGGTTGAATTTGATCACGCTCGGGGTGTTGGTGCCGCGGAACTGCACGCAGGGAAACTGGCTGATATTGTTGCTTTCCACGACGAAGGCGCCCGGCGCCCAATTGCTCATCCGCACGTCCGCAGGATGCATGGTGGTCAGCTTGTCGGCGTTCAGCATGCCAGCCGGGGTGCCATCCCAATCGCCGATTTTCCAAATGAACGCAGGCGTCGCTTCGGTCGAAGTGAGGTTCAGGGTGTTGGTCGTGTTCGCCGTCACCCCGACGGAAGCGGTGGCTACGGCGAGTTCCTGCTTGTAAAGCGTGGCGGTATAAGTGCCGGGGATCATCAACGGCGTGGTATAGCTGCCATTGGTCGCGGCCACGGTCCAGTATTGCGCCTGACCATTGGCAAATCCGACGACCGGCTGAAAGCCGGGCGGCACGCCCGCGACCGTGCCGGTGACGGCACCGCGATTGGTGTTGCTGACCCAGTTCGTCAAATTCAGCCCGGCGCTGTCAATCCATGAATAATCAATGTTCGTGGCCGGCTGGCCCCCACCATTGAAAACCAAAGTGTAAGGACCGTTCAGGATATTGGTGCGGAACGCTTCGGTCTGCGCCTCGCCGTAGTTCACAATGTAGGTGATCTCCTGATCGCTGCCGCATTGGTTCAGCAGGCTGCGATAGAACGGGCCGCCGGAATCACCTTCGTGATTGTCGCGCACGATATACACGCCCACGTTGGTGCCGGTCGCGCCGATGTATGCCCAATCGATGAGCCGATGATTCGAGTAATGTTTTGAGCGCGTGGTGCCATCGGCCATCCCGAAAATGTCGGCGGACTCAATCGCCCCGGTGTTGTTGCGGATATCGGACGGGGTTGGACCGTTGGATAACAAGCTGGACGGAATCCGGACAATGTAGCGGCACAGTCCCAGCGTATCCGGCTCGGTGTTAAAGCTGGTGGCCATGTAGATGTGCGGATAGCCGTTTCGCGCCAGGTAGTAATGTGTCAGCACTCCCCGCCCGCTCGCCGGATCGCCCCCGATGACGGTGATTTTGACATAATTGGTTCCATAAACAGTGGCGCTGACGGAAACCAAATTGGTATAGCTATAAAGGAAATCAAAACCGGAGTTGAGCTGGGAACCGCGTGACTGGTCCTGATATTCCACCCCGTTGTATACCAGTCTCATCAGGTCGCCGGACGACTGGGTGCTCACGCCGTTGTCGGTGCGCCGAACCTTGAAGACAAGCCCGGCACCGGTGTCCACGGCGTAATTATCCGAGTTGGTGGTCAGGCCGAAAGCAGCGGAACAAACTCTTGGCATTGCCAAGCCGGCAATGCAGGCAATCATGAATCCGAGAACCCGGATTGAACGGGCCAGGCCGGTTGCCTCGCCGGCACATCGGGCTCGGTTCAAAGGATGCGAACCGGTTTGTTGCAGATTTATTTGTTCCACGGAATGGAACACTCTAAACCAATAACTGCCCGACGGCCATCAACAGAACTGGGGATTGTTGCCGTTTCGGCCAAATCAGCCCCGAAGCAATGACCGGCCCACCCGCAGGAGTTTCTCCATGTCGGCGTCGGACTTCGCCTCGGCGTAGATGCGCAGCACGGGTTCGGTGCCGGAACCGCGCAGCATCAGCCACGTGGAATCGGCGGCCACAAATTTCACGCCGTCGCGCGCATCCACTTTCACCAGCGGCGACCGCAGCAGTTTCCCGGGCGGGTTCGCCTGCAGCGCGGCCATGAGCGCGGCGCGTTGCTCCAGGGGATAATGCGCGTCGAACCGGCCATAGCGGTGCGGGCCGAATTCCTTTTCCAGCCGCGCGTAGATCCGGTTCACGGAAATCTTCTCCATCGCCAGCATTTCGAGCAGGAACAAGCCGGCGGCCAGGCCGTCGCGCTCGGGGATGTGGTGGGCAAAGCCGACCGACCCGCTCTCTTCCGCGCCGAACAGGGCGCCGGGCTTCATCAGCTCCGGCGCGATGAAGCGGAACCCGATACCCACTTCGGTGAGCGGCAGGTTCCACGCGGCGCACATCTTGTCCACCATCGCGGTGGTGTTGTAGGTCTTGGTCACCACGCCGCGGTCGCCGCGGTTGCGGACGAGATGATGCAGCAGGAGGGCGATGACCTGCTGATTCGTCATCGGCCCGCCGCGTCCGTCCATGGCGCCGATGCGGTCGGAGTCGCCGTCGGTGACGAGGCAGATGTCGTGGGGGTTTTTGCGGAGCTGCGCGCCGCCGAGCGCGTAGTTCTTCGGCAGCGGCTCGGGGCTGATGCCGCCGAACAGGATGTCGTGCGCGCCGTTCAGCGTGGTGACGTGGCAATTGGTTTTGGCCAGCAGGGTTTCAAACACGCCCGCGCCGACGCCGAAGAGCGCGTCGTGCGCGACGCGGAGTTTGGACTTGGCGATGAGCTTGAAATCCACAAGCCGCTTGATGGCGGCGAAGTGCGCGGGGCGGATATCGTGAATTTGCAGTTGGGAGTTGGGAGTTCGAAGTTGGTGTTCACTCCCCATCTGCCATCTGCCATCTCCAATCTGCTTCAATTGCTTTTCCACGGCCTGGCATTCCTCCGGTCCGCTGCTGCCGCCGAAGTGCGACTTGAGTTTGAAGCCGTTGAAGATGGGCGGATTATGGCTGGCGGTGATCATCACGCCGCCGACGGCCTTTAAATGTTTCACCGCGAAGGAGACGGACGGCGTGGGCGTGGGCGCGGGCGTGAGGATGACCTGGTAACCGTTGCCGGCAAAGACACCGGCGGTGATCTGCGCGAAGCGGTCGGAGAGAAACCGGCGGTCGTAGCCGACGACGACTTTCAGTTCGCGTCCGAAGATTTCAGAATTCTGCCGGCGGACTTCCGCCTGCCAATAGTTCGCCGTGGCCTGCGCGACGCGGGCGACGTTGGCGAAAGTAAAGTCCTCGGCGATGACTGCGCGCCAGCCATCGGTGCCAAAGCGGATCGATTCCATGCGGCGATTCTGGACGAAAAGCCAACCCCTGCCAAGCCCGCCGCGCGGTCCGCTACTATTCCGCGGCTTGACACGGGCGGCGGCTCCTTCCATAAACATACCATGCGTATCGGCTTTGCCATGGTTCTGGGACTGGCGTTGATGACAGCCAGCGGCCGCGCCGACGAGCAACTGCCCGTGCTCCAGGCCGGCGGCATCACTTACAGCAACGTCACCATCACCAGCGTTTCCGCCACGGATGTTTATTTCATCTACGCTCAGGGGATGGCCAATGCCAAGTTGAAAAGCCTTTCCCCCGCGCTCCAGAAACATTTCAACTACGACCCCGCCAAGGCCGGCGCGGTGGAAAAGAAGCACGCCGCCGACCAGGTGCAATATCATGAGCAGTTGCTCAAGCAGCCCGCCGCCGAGGACATGACGCGCCGCCCGCCGACCCCGCCGATGGCCGCCACGGGCAAAAAGATCTCGGCCAAATCCTTCCTCAACCAGAAATGCCCCATCATCGCCGTGGAGAAATGGCTCACGGCGCCGCCCGATCTCAACGGCAAATTCGTGCTGGTCGATTTCTGGGCGACGTGGTGTCCGCCCTGCCGCAAGGCGATTCCGGAATTGAACGCATTCCAGAAGAAGTTCGGCAATCAGCTCGTCGTCATCGGGCTGTCCGACGAGACCGAAGATGCCGTCCGCAAACTCACGAATCCGCACATCGAATACGCCGTTGCTATTGACACGCACGGCAACACGATGAGGGCCATCGGCGTCACGGGCATTCCGCACGTCGTCCTCATTGATCCGCAGGGCTACGTCCGCTGGGAGGGCTTTCCGTTTCAGGAAGGCTACGAACTCACCGATACCGTCATCGCCGACATCCTGAGCCGCTATTCCAAGTAAGGTTGAAAGCTGTTTCCGAAGTTGGCAACGCCGCCGTTCAAAGTTTTGCCCATGAAGATCAAATCACTGCTATTAGCCAGGCTCGTGCTGCCGTTTGCCGGCCGCGCGGCGACCACTAATGTCGCCCGCCCCTACGCCTGGGCGCTGAACCATTCGGAGCAGCCCACCTCGGCCCGCCTCTTGCATCCAGATCCTCGGCGAACCCGGGCGGGTCGAATTGCAGGTGTTGGCATGGTGAACGCTAGCGTCAGAATTGACGGTGGCGCCCCGCTTTATTACTCTGTAGATAGTGGTGCGCGGGTGAACGCCGCAATCAATCAAAGTAAGAACCATTGGTATGAACTCCAGTAACCATCCCTCAGCGTATGGCTATCAGCCTCCGCACTCCCACCGGAATTACCCTCAAAATCCGCCACTGGATCGGCCGCGTGTCCCAGAAGTGATGCTGAAAGAGCTTTTCGTTCAGGTCGAGCGCAAGCTTTTCGTGCTTGCCCTCAAGCAGAATGAACGGGGCCGTTTCCTGCGGTTGACCGAGGAAGCCGGTGACCGGCACACCACCATCATCATCCCTAGCACCGGTCTGGAAGAATTGCATCAGGCGCTGGGGGAAATGATCGCCGCCGCCGGTAGCCTCCCGCCGCCGCCGGCGTGATGGTTTTCCGCCCCTATTCGATTCGCCATGGTGGTCGCAGCCTGTTGAACAATTTTCGGTGAGAATTGAGCGTCCCGGAGTCTAAAACTGATTTACATACCGGTAGGCGCGTTTCTCGCTACCGCTATCCTGAAGTCCGTGTGTAACTTTTAATTGCACAAAACCATTTTTGATTGATGGTAGTCAGATTGGTGCCGGTGGTGGGACTCGAACCCACACGACTTTTAAAGGTCCCAGGATTTTAAGTCCTGTGCGTCTGCCATTTCGCCACACCGGCAACCGTTAAATGACAACTATTTGTGTCAATTCAGACGGCCCCAACTTGTCACTGCTAAGGTATTTGCTAAGGATCGTGGCTATGCAAGCCTCTGCAACACGCAGCAAACCGCCGGCTTCTGTTTACCAGAAAGTGTTTGATTCACGCAAGCGTCGCGTGTTGGGATTGTGCCAGCGCAACGGCAATTAATTCGCCAATCTGACCGTCACCGACGACCTAGGCAGCAAATCCTCCCGCTGGGTGCCGTTGGGCGGCGCTTCCCTCACCGATGCCAAGGCCGATTACGATCGCTTGCGGGTGGAGCGGTTCGATGATCGGCTGCGTCCAATGGGTTTGACGCCCACCTTGCGCGATTTCATCCGTGACGTCTACCAGCCCCAACTTGCCGTCTCGGGCAACCGAGACTCCTCCATCGCAAAGGAAAAAAGCTACTTGCGGCGCTGGTCGGAAAAGATCGGCCACCTGCGCCTGAACAAAATCCGGCCCCACCACCTTAATAAGTTTCTCACCGAACTGGCCAAGAACAAGTATTCCGGCCGAACCATCAACTTGTTCCTGATCGCCATCCGCGCCGCGCTGAAAGCGGCCCTGCGCGACGGTCACCTGAAACCTCCCATGCCATTCGATGGCCTGACCTGGCACCGCGTGGACACGAAATCGCGCCAGCTTTACACGCCCGCCGAAATTGATCTGCTGTGCGAGGTAGCCAAGCAGGCCAGCAAAAACGGGCAGGCATTCACCGATTATCTCCGCCTGCTGCAGTTCAGCGGAGCCCGCCGCAGCGAGGCGCTGCGCATCAAGTGGAAGGACGTTAATTTCCACAACGGTCACCTCACCATCGGGGCCGAGGGTGATGCCAAGAACCGCGAACCGCGCCATGTGGATTTTAACCCGCAGCTCAAGGCTCTCTTAACGGCCATGAAGTCGCGCCGGCAGCCGGATTCGGAATGGCTGTTTCCCAGCCCACAGCGAGGCGACAAGGACGTTTCGACCAAAACGTTCATGGAGGCGCTCCGGCTGACGCGGAAGGCCGGCGGCGGCGTTTGCCGGGCCTGTGGGCGGGTTACGATCAAGGCTGCGGTCGAACGCTGCCCACACTGCCAAAGCGAACGAGTGGAGCAAAAGCCGCAGCTATTGCCGGCTAAATTGCAGAAATTTGGGTTTCACGACCTGCGCCACCATTTCATCAGCTACGCGGTCATGTCGGGCGTGGACTTCATGACCATAGCCAGTTGGTGCGGCCATAAAGATGGCGGCGTGCTGATCGGAAGTGTTTACGGGCACCTTGCCGCTGGGCATAAGAAGGCGCAGGCGGCGCGAGTTTCCTTCGACGCAGCACCGGAGACCAATCCGACCACCACCATTGCCACCAGCCAAACTAAGACCGCCACTGCCACCGCGACCGGATAATTTCTATGGCCGATGATAAAGACAAAAATACCAAGCGAATGTCGGGATTACCTTGGCCGACAGCCAACCCTCGTGCCCAGGCCGAATGGGATTACTCGGCCGACGCGCTGTCGGAACAGGAAGTCCAAACGTGTCATGAATACGAGTTTGGACGGATGATCATGCTCCCGCTTTGGAGCGGTATTGTGAACCGATTTCGGCAAGGCTGCCCCCAGCAAAGCTACAATGCCTACAAGACGGCATACGCCAAACTCGTGACCAATGACGACGCCACGCGCCAGACAATGGGTGTCAGGGACAGGTTCTATTCATTGTGGCCTGAATGGCCCGAACGTCCTTATCTATCAGTCCCGATCAACGAACGCCGGGCCCGACTTCGGGACTGGTTGCGTTTCAACGGACCGGAGACATTGATTCCGGTTAGTTTCAAGGAAATCCTTGCGCCCTATCTCGCTGAAATCGCGCGACTCAAAGCCAAAATCAACGGCCAAGAATTGCCACCTGTGAATTATGATTTCAAACCGATCGGGGATACGCTCATTGATCTCTACCACGAGATTGTCCCATTCCGGATTGACGTATATTGCACGGAAACGGAATTCATGGACATGGCGCGCAATTGGTATAAGAAGCATTGCGAAAACCGCGGTGTTGAAATGGTGCAGCGCCGAGGGGCCGCGGCTGAAACAAAAATTAAACGCGCGGATTTGCGTGCGTTGGGGTTTTGGCGCCTTGAGCGATCCGGGATGTTGCCCACGCAAATCGTTTATTACACTCAGAACATCGCTGGCGAACCCATAGTTTCAGATCACAAAAGCGACTGGTCGCGAACCAGGGCGCGCATTAAAACCATTGCGAATCAAACGCTTTTTAACGCTTTTCAGAGTTAACGGACAAAATCTTCTTTGTCCGTGAACCCTCGGCAACGTGAATCATGGTAGAACTAGGCAACGTTACGAAATGCAACGTTGCCTATGGAAAACCTTGATAATTTAGTCACCGCGATTTGCGGACCAGAGCAACCGGAGCCCCGGTTGATCAGCCTGCGCCGCTTTCGCGACGAATTGGACATTGTTCCCAGCACTGCCTGGAGGTGGATTCAGCGCGGCTGGTTAGACCAGCCTCTCAATGTGGGCGGTCGGCAGTATCTTACATCCGTAATGGTCCAGCGCTTCTTGGACCGTGCCATGCGCGGGGAATTTGCCGGTGGCGTCAAACCTCCGGCTCGTGTGGTTCCTACCAATGGAATGGAGGGGGGCGCTGAATGATTTCCTCCCAGCCACATATTCTTCCCAGGGCGGGGACCGTTAGCTGCATCGCTCGCTGGTTTGAACAGAACCACCCCATTACCGAAAACATTTTCACTGAACAGAATTCTTTTGCTGACAAGTGGCAACGTCGCGGAGCCATGGCTCCAGAAAAGCCGGTCAGGTCAGAAAAGGCGGGGGGGGTACAGCAGTGCATGCTTGCCTTCTAGTTCAATCGGTTTGGTGGGAGCAAATATTTTGCCAGTGGGCCTCCCCGGGGAGCATGAGTATGTCGGTCATGAACAGTGAAACGACCCAACTAAACAGAACAAAATGCAGTTAACAAAATAACAAAACGGCCGTTAAACCGGCTACACAAAACACAAATATGGAAACAATTAAACAAAATGCTAAAAAATATCGGTTTGGCACATTGCTATTCACCGATATGGGCAATGAGACCATCCACTGGGCAAACACAATTCAAATTGAACATTCAAATTATCTGGAAGGCACAGGAGTTTTTGAACAAGGCGTGCTGGTTCTCCGCAATGTTTGTCGCATTGCCTCGAGTCGACTAGCAGAACTTCGGCGTGAGGAAAAAATGAAATTTGAAGACCTTCCACCCTGGACAGGGAAGGTGCGATGGGAAGTCATGATGGAATTCGACGGAAAATATTTAAAATACAGCAACCTTCGTTCTTTTGGCGAGCATATGAAGACTATTGTGGCAACAGCTGGGCAACTAGGAGGTCTAATTCATTCACATAACTTAGTATCTTTAAGTGAAACGGATAGGCAGGGACTCATTGACGACGGCACGATTACGAAAGAATACGTGACGCAGCTTTACGGAGAAATCGGCAGCGAGCACATGGAAGGTTATCAGTTCGTAGACCTTAGCAAGGGGCATATGGAAGGTAATGTTTGGCGCGTAAACGTTAATGACGAAGATATTATTTAATGAAAGCGTATCACATCAAGCAGTGGGACTCCCTATACGAAACGGCGGTGACGCGGAAAATTCGGACGCTGACCTTTTACGCGAAACCCAACAAATTAGTTGGCGAGGGTATCGGGGCGACGCTCGCACAAGAAGACAACGCGGCCTTGCTGGGGACGTGGGTGCTCATCGAATCATTGGCGAGTACCGCACCACATGGCCAGCGCGGATGGTTGGTGCGTAACGGAACGGCCTTGACGCCGGCGCGGATGGCCGCGCTAACACGGGTGAAGCCGGAGCATTTTGAACGGGCACTTGTTTTCTTTTGCCTGCCAGAGGTGGATTGGCTGGAATTTGTCGAAATGCCGGGAGAATCTCCCGGCGAACCGTCAGGAAAAACAAAAAGCGGCCCGGAGCAGGAATCTGCCGGGACAAAATCATCAAGAGAGAGTGAACAAGGGAATAATAGAGAAGAACCAAGAGTGAACTCTCCCTCGGCTAGCATTCCTACGGTTGATGAGGCTCGGACGTGGGCGGTCGAAAACAGCGTTGACCCACATTGTGCGTCCAAGTTAATTGTGAGACCATATTTTCTGATAATTGGTTGACACATTTGTTTTTTGGTTTTGGCGGACGGCGATCAAGTTCTGGCAGCGGAGCCAGGCTTCCACAGTGACCCGCCACGCCGTGGCGGGTTTGA
>CAIXPZ010000052.1 GCA_903921455.1 uncultured Verrucomicrobia subdivision 3 bacterium
CCATCGCGGCGGCATTGTGCCCAAGCAAGAGCGTAAAACCGCGTCCCTTCCCCAATTCCGTTGCGAAGGCAATCGGCTCCGGCTGGCCGCTGCCGCCGAATTCCCTTTTGGGCGTCACCACCGCCAGCGGCTGCGCGCCGGACGCGACTTGCGCAGACTGCCAAAATTCATCGAACGTCGTGAAATCCTTCAACCCGCCGGTGATCGGATGACTGGTGGCGACCACATGAATTTCGTTCGTGTGCATTTTGCCATGATGCGTGGCTTTGCCCCACGTCGCCCCGGCGATTTGCTGAAACTCCGGCCAGTCGTAAAACACCGCGCTACCGGCGTGAACCACCACCAGCCCGTGCCCGCTGCGAATGTAATCCACGAATGCCGTCCGTATTTCGATATTCCAGATTGCGCCGGGATTTGTCAGGCTGAACGTGTTGAAGTTGCTCAACACCGCGTCATAATTTCGGAATGCGTCCGGTTTCATCGCCGGCACGTTCGTTTCCACATCCACCGCAAAATGTCCGTCCGCCTCCAGAATTCGCTTCAATACCGGGGTCGTCACGCGCCAGTCGTGATTGTTGGCTCCGGACAAGATCAAAACCCGCAGCGGCGTGGCCCAGCTGTCGCCCGCCATCAGCAAGCACGCAATGATGACCAGAGTTTGGATTTGGCTCGTGAGCATAAATTGACTTTAGCTGAACCCTCGATTAGCGTCGTTCCAAATTAACGACTGGTAAATATTGAACATGGCCCGCCAACGTCGCTCCGCCACCTTCCGCTCCGCCGCGGAGCTGTATCATGCGGACACCTGCGCACCGCTTGAAGCCGCCGCCCGGCGGGGTGAAGTCCGCGTGGTCGCACTGGGGCGCGGCTCCTATCCCGGTCAGCCGATGCCGGCGCGGGATCTGCGCGAGGTGCGCTCGGTCGGCTTTTGGGATGCACGGGGTCAGCAGGGCTGGGGGCTGGACTGGCACCGCAACGAGGGCATTGAGTTCACTTATCTGGCCGCCGGACGGCTTCCGTTCGCGCTGGACCGTCGAGCGACAGAGTTGCGGGCTGGCGACTTGACCATCACGCGTCCGTGGCAAAAGCACCGTGTCGGCGATCCCGCTGTTCCGGCGTCACGGCTGGTCTGGCTGATACTTGATGTCGGCGTGCGGCGGCCCAACCAGCTTTGGCGCTGGCCGAAATGGCTCCTGCTGCCGCCCGCAAAATTGCAACAACTGACCCACCAACTCCGGCACAACGAACAGATTTCCTGGCGGGCCGACCCGGAGATCGCCCGTTGCTTCGCCGCAATGGGTGAGGCCGTCGGACAACCGCCCGACGCCAACGCACTGACCCGGCTAAAAATTCACATCAATGCTTTTCTGGTTGCACTGGCGGATTTGCTGGATGCGCGTCGGCCGCGTTTGGATGTAAAATTATCCTCAGCCGAACGCGCGGTGAAATTGTTCCTCGATGAACTGCCGAGCAGGGCCGAGGAACCGTGGACGCTGGAGACCATGTCCCGGGAATGTGGTCTGGGCCGCAGTCATTTCAGTCATCATTGCAAGAGCCTGACCAATCGCACGCCAATAAGCCATCTGACTTTCTGCCGCGTGGAAAAAGCGCGCGAGTTATTGCGCCGCGAACCCGCCCGCAGCGTCACCGATGTGGCGTTCGCCTGCGGTTTCCAATCGAGCCAGTATTTCGCCACCATGTTTCGCAAGCAATTTGGTTTGCCCCCGGGTGAATGGCGCCGCCAGAAAATTAAACTGTAAGCGTTAAAGCCAAGCTGGATCAACTCGTCCGATTATCAACCATCCAACACTGCCCACGGATCATTTCGCAGTAAACCGCAGAATGGTTGCCGAGGCCGGTTCCACCCGAACTGTGGGGTTGCTGCGGTCACCGACATTGACCTTATTCCATTTGCCCTTCCAGTTTCCCTACGGACTGATGGATGTTCCTCCCAACATTACGCCCGTTTTGGCGGCAATATGCCCCAGCCAAACAGGCAAAGCGAGACAAGCAGCAGTCTCGCCCGCACAAAGTGGCACTTGAAGGTTATAAGCACACTATTAGATTTCATGGAAACTCATCCTGTTTGACACTTTGAATTGGCCCGATCGGATTTAAGAGGTTGATCCCCTCAAGGAATCGTGGTGCGATAGAACTTCTGACCACTGTTGATTGCCGGATCGGTAATCAGCCATATACCGCCAACCGGAGCGGTGTTGGTGCTGAAGGGCGTCCACGAACCCGTCACGTTTGTGGTGAATTGACTGACATACGTCACCCCAGAAATACCGGAGAAAGTGACGGACACAACTCCATTACTAGAATTGATGCTTTGCGCGATCGGCTTGGGTGCTGCGATGACGGTCAAGGTTCCGTTGCTGTAAATGAGGCTGTAGTTTGTCGGATTGAAAGTGCCGCCGGTCGCAGCACTTGGTGTCAGGTTATACCCGCCAACGGTTGCATTGGCGGCGGTGCCGCCGCTCGCCGCAATGGTCACGCTGCCAATCGTCTGGCTCGACGCAAGACCGCTGCTGGTAAAATTGGTTGAACCAGCGCCATAAGCTTTTGTCTGTCCGTAGATTTTGGTGTCATTGTTGGCAAAAATCGTCAGCACGGCCGAACTGATCACCAAAGTGTTGGTCGCGCTGCCGACATAATTATTATTCGCCACGGTGCCTATGACTTGATAGCTGTCAGCGTTGGTCGGGGGATTCGGCGAACCGGCATAGCTCAAGTTCACCGGCAGACCAGTCGGTAAAGTCGTGCTGGTCATGCTCTTGGCGTTGCCGTCGTAGGTTTGATTCAAATTCCCCAAAGTCACCGTCGCCGTGGCGGGATTGATGTTGAATGATTGCCTGTTGGTCGCACCGTTGAAGTTGGCATCGGCCGCTAACATTGCTGCCACGGTGTAGTTTCCAGAGTTGGTTGGCGCATTGGCACTGGGGCCATAGCCGCTTCCGCTGTAACTATAACTTTGCGCTCCCGCTGAACCAGTGAAGCTAAAAGTCGGTGTCTTTGCGGTTCCGTCGTAAATGAAGTTTGTGACGCTGGCCAGAGTAATCGTCGAATTGGGCTTGATCAGCTCAACATAAAGCTGCGGCGCATTGGCCGCGCCGCTGTCGTAGGACTTGAAAACAAAAGAGTTGGTATTGTTATACTTGAACAGAAAGGTCATCGAGTCGCCATTCGTCCAGTCGGAACGGGCAATAACTTCAGTGATGAGATTGTCCAAGGAGGGCGTCACCTTTGTGTCCCCGGCATTCCCCCAATTGGGCAGCCAATAAGCCGTGTTAAAGGTCGGGCTTCGCGAAGAAATATTATTGGCGCTCGTGGCCAGCGGCGGTGAATTACCGGCGTTCTCGGCGTTAATTTGAATCGTGATGGGTGACGCGTTGTTTTCCGACCGGTTTTGATAGAGCTTAAATCCAATCCAAGCATTGATGATGGTGGCGCCCGGCGGCACGGCGACATTTGTAAAGCGCACGGCGGCGATAGTCTGATTCGTGATCGAGGCGGCGTTGGTGTAACTAATCACAACGCCGGTGCTGGTGAGGTTCACCACACCGTTCGACTCGTAGCCGTCACTGCCAGAGACACTGATTACATTGGTGATGGCGGTGAAGGACGGTTTAATTAGGGCCGGAAGGGTTGCCACGGTCGAGGCACCATACTCGTAAGCGCCAATGTCGCATCGGTTGCTGGCCGGACGATTCAGGAAATCCAGATCAAAGGCAAGGTTGTTGGTAGCTCCGGCGTTAATCGCAGGAGACGAGCTTTGGAGGCGGTAATTTCTTATCGCAGGGTTAACGAATTTGGGATCCGCTAAAACAGAATTGGTGCCAATGGTGGCAGTTGTTCCGTTGCTGGACAGATTGCTATACTTGAACACTTGGGCGGTCGGCGTCCCGTGAGCAGCGGTGATCAGATTTCCACTGAGATAGTTGTAAAATATGTTGTTCCTAATGACAATATTTGTTCCCTGCGGTGCATATAGGTCGAGCGCCTGCGGATAGAATGACGGACCGTTGGTCATCACGGTTTGGGCCAGCGTGTTGTTTTCGAAGATGACATTATTTAACAAGTAGGTTCCGGAAACCCAGTCCATGACTCCCATGTTGTAGCCGGCACAGTCGTAAACCAGATTGTTATAAACCGACAGATTATCGGCGCGGTTGCCGAGTTCAGATGACAGGATGATGCCCTCGTGACAGTTGTAAACGAGGTTATTGAAAACCTGAACATCATTGTTAATGCTGCCGTAGGCATCGATATAGATTCCCGGTCGCTGCGTTGGATTCAGGTCGTGGATGACATTGCCATAGATTCGCAGGTGTTTCCCCCGGATGCCCAATCCTTCGCCACCCGCAGTGCTGGTCGTGCTGTTCTTGACTTCATTGTAAGCAATGTCCACATACTCGCTGAAGGCAATGGAAATGCATTCGCCATAGCTGCTGCTGACGGTATTGCTGGCAAGATTTCCAATGATCGCCGAAGACGAGATATAATTCAGCCCGATGGCGACACTGGCCAGATTGTAAAACGCGTTACTTTGGATCAGCATCTGGCTGCTCATCGACGGATTGCCGCTGCCATAGCCATTGATGATTCCTTGAAAACCGTTTTGAAATCTTATGCCTGACACCTGAACGTAGCTTTGAGCATTTAGATCCAAAATTCCGCCCGAAGCGGCTCCGCCGGCATCCATGATTGGCTGCTCACCCGGATAGGCGGCCAGAGTGATATAGTTGCCCGGAGATCCGGAGTGCTGAACCGCCAAATTTTTCTCGCTGTAGGTTCCGACGCGAAGGTAGGCCGTCTGGCCAGCGACGAGATTGGTAACGGCCTTGCCGACGGTTTTCCACGGAGCGGACAGATTTGTTCCCGCGTTGGCGTCGCTGCCGCTGGGAGAAACATAATAGACCGCCGCCGCCTGCGACCCAATTGGAACGAGCAGTGCCACGCATGCGAAAGCCAACCTGACGGGCGAGAAAAGCACCGTCAAATCCTCCGCTCTCCGCCTAATTCTGGCAATCAAGGTATTCAAATATTTACAATGTGCCTCTCCATTTTCTGCCTGACAACCCACCGAATGGAGGGGCAATCAGCTTGCGTCTCTGGAAACGATTGGTGAAGGCTCAGGAAAGTAGATAGGGCTCCGAAAATACAAGGCAGGGTTGCACTTGCGCAGCGCAACCCTGCCGAGCGGTCTAGGTTCTCAGGGGCTGGTGAAAAGAAAGAATTGTTGCGGATGATTGCCCGCTCCCGGAAGTTGAAGGGTAAATGGACTGGTGCCGATGGTTCCGTTGGTCAACTTCGACCAGGTATTCGTGATGGGGGTTGCGACCAGATTGGTGCCCGCCCACAGGCTGTATGCCACACCTACAGCGCCCGTGGCGGTAAGGGAAACAGTGCCGCCGGGCAGGAGACTGATTCCGCCGGCCGTAAATTTCGGCGGGAGTCCCGCCGACTGCGCGTTGGGATTCGACATAATCATATTGTCAATCTGGATGGCGTCGGTGCCGGCGAACTTCCAGCCCTCATCCACCCACAAAACATAGCGATAATTCGGAGAAGCCGGATTGAAGAGCGGGCCTGACGGTGAAGTGATGGCCGAAAAATTAGTCAGGACACCACCGATAGTGGTCAAATGGCCGTTGTTTGCCAACGCCACATTCAAGTCCGAATCCCCGGTTACCGTGTAGCCGTCAGCGGCTATGCTTTGCAATTCAATCCGCACTGTGGCCGTGGTAATATAGCCAAGCAAGCCGGTTTCCAAAACATCCAGGGTGAAGTTGATGTTTGCCAAATTTGCTGAAATTCCAGCCGGCATCGGCCGCACTTTGGATTTGATCTCGCCGCCAAACCAACCGCCGCCATTTGCGCTGGAGTCCACCGCAACAGTCAAGTATTGGTTGGTGCCGGTGCTGTTGGCAATGGTTGGATTCGACCAAACCACCGGTGGACCGGAATTCCATCCGAGACTCCAGCCATAACCGCCAGTGGTCATATCCTGCGCCAGCGGATACGATTCGAAGTTGTCGGAATCCAAGATTGCGGGAGGCGCCCCGGCGCTTTTAAAGGTGACATTATCAATCCAGAAATCAGCGGTGCCGCCCGCAGCGATGGTTGCGGCTGAGTTATACTTGTAAAAGCCAATGCCTTGAGCCCGTGTGGAAATGACCGCCGCAGTATTTGTAATCGGCATGCTGACATGCACCCAACCGTTTGAGGCGGCGTTAGGAAGCACAACCATGGGTCCTAGTTGATACCAAGTGTAATTATTACGGTAATTAGTCGTTATCAGGTTGATTTGTAATCCGGGACTGCCGCCGTTTGGCGGATAATTGAAGTCGTGGAGTGACAGGGTGGAGTTGTTGGTATCCCACAAAATATCAAAATCCACGCTGACATAGTTGGTCGCTATGAAGTTCGTTACCGCGCAAGGAGTGCTATCGTAATACGGAGTTCCTTGGACAAGCCCGTAAAGCCTCACGGCATCTCCATAGGGATCACCATTTGCAAAGTTTACAGAGATTTTGCAGGAGCCACCGCCGTTGCCTGTATTATCTTGGGTTGAATCCCAACCAAGCGTGTTGATGGTATATAAGGTTCCACTAACAGTGGGATTCATGGCGCTCCAGGTAATATGAGGCTGGTAACCTCCTCCGGCACCATTAACCTGGGCAGTTGTGTCAAACGTGCCTAGGTCAAGAGTGGCTGCTTGGCCGTTGGCCACGAAGCCTATCAACCCCAGCCCCATCAGGGATGAATGAAGCCAGCGTTTTGGATTTTGATTCATTATTATTTTCATAGGTTTATTGATTTAACGTGATTTCGTTTTTGCGGGTCTAAATTTGTTTGTAATTTTCCGGAAAGAGAGCGCGGGTTTCTTCCATTCAATCAGACTTACGGCGCTAGGAACCCGCCTTTGGGGTTCACTTTGATGGTTGACACATGACCGTCAAAATAGGCGGCGTTACGCACGCTGCCGTGAACCGGCTGGGCTGGCGTTGGCATCCCGTTCTGCCAGGCAGCCGGCCAGGCCAGCGCGTCAGAATCAGTGATATACCAAACATCCGAAGATGATGCCTGCGACTGCACCTCAGCTATTTTATGCGAGCCAGTCGTGGTGTTGGGGTCACCAAAAGGCAAAAAGTTGATGACATTCGTATAATTATTGTATTTCCCGTAAATCAAATAGGTATAGCAATTGGTCATATTTCCACTGGAAACATTCCGCTCAAAGCCCGGACACAACATGACTTTGGCCGGACGCCAGGTAAGGTCAGGCTCGGGATAACCAAGATAGGGGGTGAGAAAATTCACCAATTCGTTCCACCACCATTTGTGGTAACTCCATTGTTGGATATTCCACAATCCTTGCAAATTCCGTCCCGGCGGCAGCATGTCGGCGTTGTCGTTGAGATACATCGTCAGGCCCAGATTTGTCTGACGAAAATTGGACTGACATCCGGCCATGGTTGCCTTTCGCTTGGCTGAGGCCAGCGCCGGCAACAGCATGGCGGCGAGAATGGCGATGATGGCGATGACGACCAACAACTCGATCAGGGTAAAAGCATTTCGATTATCAAGTTTGTGCCGGCTCATAAACTTCGTGCTGCTCATGCGATTTCGAGAAACACTAAACTCATCCCGCCCGAAGCACACCCCTACCAAAGGAGGGGGAAAAGCTATTCGCCCCTATTCGACGTGCAAGATGCCGCGCTCCAACGCCGCACGGGTGGCTTCGGTGCGACCGCTCACTTCCAGCTTTTGCATTATATTCTTAAAATGCCATTTCACCGTGGTTTTCGCGCACCCCAGCACGTTAGCAATCTCGCGCGTGCTCAATCCTTTGCTCACCAACTCTAGCACCTCCAGTTCGCGTGCCGTCAACTCGTTGGCGGGCACGCGCGCCGTCAGGAGCGCCGCCAACTCTGGCGGCAGAAAACGCTCGCCGCCATGCACCGTGCGCATGGCGCGTAACAATTCTTCGCGTTGCGTCGCCTTTGGCAGGTAGCCGGCGGCTCCTGCCGCGAGGGCGCGGTGAACATCCTCCTCCTTCTCTTCAATGGAAAGCATCAGCACGCGGGCTGGGGGAAATTCCTTGAGCAGGGCCCGGGTCACAGCCACGCCGTCGCGACCGGGCATGTGATAATCCATGAGCACGAGGTCAGGCATGACCCGCCGGAATACCTCAATCGCCTCAGTGCCGTTGCCAGCCTCGCCCACCACTTTGAAATCCGGCTCGCGGTTTAGCGCGCGGGCCAATCCAAGCCGGACGAAGAAGTGATCGTCCACCAGCAAGACGCGGATTTTGGAAGTTGCAGATTTCATGCAATTTCAACGGTGACTTCGATCTTGGTGCCCTGCCCAGGTTGGCTGTTAAGATCAAATGTGGCCACCAACTTATTTGCCCGCTCCCGCATTCCCAGCAGGCCAAAATGCATTTCTCCATCGCCCAAAAAAGAACTCCCTTGGAACCCGCAGCCGTCGTCCTGCACACGCAGGCGCACGCTGCGGGCCTCAAAATCAAGCGTCACATTGCAATGCCGCGCGCGGCTGTGCTTGAGAGAGTTTGTCACGGCCTCCTGGGCAATGCGAAACAAGCCATGTTCCAAAACACCGGACAGACGACGGGGCGCGCCGCTCACTTGCAGCCCGACCCGCGTCAAACTTGATTTCTGCAACGAGGACACAAGATCCTTGAGTGCTGCCACGAGTCCGCCACGCTCCAGCGCGGGTGAACGCAAATCCCAAATTGTCTGGCGTGTTTCGGCCAGGGTGTGCCGAATCATCTGGCGGGAAAGCCCGACGGATTTGCGCGCCTCCGCTGGCGACTGTTCCAGATTCAACTCGGTGGTCTCCAGTTCCAGATTGATGCCTGCGAGCTGCTGCTGGACGGTATCGTGAAATTCCCGCGCGATGCGGGAACGCTCCTGTGCCACGGCGTGCTTCTCCCGTTGACTGGCGATCAAAGTGGATTGACGCGCCACTTGACGACGCAGCAACGCCGCCCAACCAACCGCCAGCAAACACAGAAGCAGGATGACACCGCACAAAATAAAGACGCGTTCCACCGTCCACCTTGGTGGTCGTTGGAGAATTTCCACATCGTCAGGTGAAGGCAGCCAGAGTTGAAAGGCGAATGGCTGCGGCAAGTTTTCTGGCAGCGGCATTCGTTTGATCACGCAGAGGCCCCTCAGTCGGAGAAGCGTGCCACGTTCCAGTTTGGGCAATTGCACTCCGCCGTCATGAAACAAGCGCGCCAGGAAAGTCACTCCCTGATTTTCCATAACCAGCGAGTCTTCGGAAATACTCGTTTGCTGGCCCACTAGCCTGCCTTCGACCCGTATTGTTCCGCCGTGGGAAAACTCATTCACTTCACGGACTGTTTGTTTCCATGACGGAGGAAGCGTTCCCGTTTTTTCCGCGCGGAAGTAGGCATCTGTGAGCAAAGCCCGCCCATCGAAAGTATCGAACCGGCCAACCACATCCACAAAACCGCCCGGGGCCAGCTTTCCGTGGAGGCTCGTTTGCACCCAAATAATGGCTTTATCCTCCATGAGCACAAAGAAACCCAGCCCGGGCCGGACAAACAGCACCTGGCCGTAGATCCGCACCACTGGATTCTCCCAAGTCGTGAATCGGAAAAGCTGGAGATAATTCTCACGAGGCAGCTTGAACAAATCGTCCAATGCATCCGGTGCCACCTCGACCATTTCCAAGGAAGGTGTGCAAAGAACCGTTCCCACATTTTGGATCATACCATCTGTCCGTGACTGCCTGCGCGAAACCGCACCGCGCACCCTCACCGGCAGGTCACGCAGGTATCCTGGCAACACCCAGTTTTGCGGCCAGCGCGGAATGGCTGCCTGCACCGCGACTCCATCTGAAAGCAAGTCGACAATGATTCCGTCATGCGCTCTCGCCACCTTCGTCACCTTCCCACTCACGCTGACCCACTGGCCGCCATAACGATCCTCGTCAAGCGAAGCTGCGGATACGTTCTTGGGTTGCGGCCATTGACCTTGGCCAACCGCGCGAATCACCGCTTTCGCCCCGTCGCGTCCGACAACCATCGAACCGTTTCGCCCCAACGCCGTGAATCCTTCCACCAAAACAAACGCCCCAGCATGCAAGCTCCGATCCAAGTTATCTAGGTAAATTGCCCCGGTGGCGTCTTGAAAGAAACTGAGATCCCAATCATGGAAGGTGAGCACGCCCTGAAGCCGCACCGGATAGCCCCGCGCCGCTTCCTCCGGGCTTAACTTGTTCACCTGCTGCACCGTGGTCAGTGCGAACAATGCCGGGTTTCCCGAGTTGGTTAATCCGGCCAAAGGAGCCGCAGTAGTTGCAACCTGAGCGACAGCGGTTGTCATGCCGCACAGACCAATCGCCAGCGCAAATGTGGCGAGTATTTTATTCATTTCTGCTTTTCCGGGGCCTGCATCGTCGGCTTCGGTTTGGTGATCATTCCAAAGTCGTCCGTGCGAAAGGGCGTCACCGGCAGGCCATCGTTGGAGTAGAGGTTGCACACCGGGTTGTCGCCCCAAGCGTAACGGACGGCGATAGGCGACGCGACGGCATCGCTCCACACTTCGACTTTGTTAACGCTGACAATTTTTCCCGTGGCCCAGTGCCAGATTTTGTCCGCGCCGCAGACCGCAAAGCCTTTCGCTTCCTCGACTCCAAACGGTCGCAGCTTGCTGCCAAAACAATCAATGGTCACGGTGGCTTGGTTGCTGTTAATGGTGAGACTCTGAAATTGAGGGCTGCGGAACGGCAGTTTCATTCCGTAATCTTTGACCAACGCCCAGCGCACTAGCCGGGCGGCAACATCATGTTTGTTGCGTGGGTGAATGTCCTTTCCCTCGCCGAGATCAATGATGACGGCCTGGCCGGTATTGGTCAGTTGCAGCGCCTTGGTCTGCGCCTCGCGCAGTTCGGCCCACGCGCTGTCCTTGGGGGTCGCAGATTGCGCGCTGAAATTGGCGAGTTGCACCCAATAGAACGGGAAGTCGCCCTGTCCCCATTCATTGCGCCATTGCTCGATCAGAAACGGAAAGAGACTGGCGTATTCATACCCGCGCCCAGCATTGGCTTCACCCTGATACCAAATGACGCCCTTGATGCCAAACCCGATGATGGGATGCAGCACACCGGCAAAAATATTACCGGGACGTTGATTGGCGGTGAGATAGTTTTGCGGCTGCCACGGCGGATTGGTGGTTCCGGCTTTGATGCAATCGGCCTGCCACTGGGCCATCAACCGATCCAACTCCGCTTTGCCTTGATCCGGCAGCAACTCCGCCTCGCGCTTTGCGGCGCCGGCGATGAGTTGCTTAAAGCGCGGATCGTTTTCCAGCGCCGAACGCCGGACCCACGCTTCCGCCGCCGAACCGCCCCAGGCATTGTTGATCAATCCCACCGGCACGTGGAGAATCTCGTGCAGGCGACGGCCAAACAGGAAACCGACGGCGCTGAAATTGCGCGCGGTTTCGGGCGTGGACGCCTGCCACCAACCTTTGAAATCGTCCTGAATTTCCTGTGTGCCCATGAGCGGCATGTTGATGAGCCGGATGTCGGGAAGATTGGCGGCGACGGCTTCCAAATCGCCGTCATAACTCTGATTGAGCTTGAAGCCCATGTTCGACTGGCCGGAGCAAACCCACACTTCGCCAATTAGCACATCGCGGATCTCGCGCTTGCTTGAGCCGACGATGGTGAGCGTCTGCGGCGTGGCGTTGGCGGACAACGGTGCGAGTTTCACCGTCCACTTACCGTCGCTGCCGGCTTTCGTGGACAGAGTTTGACCCGCGAAGGATACGGTGACTTCCGTGCCGGGCGTGTCCCAGCCCCAGACGGTATTGGACTGCTTTTGTTGGAGAACCATGTGATCACCGAAGATGCCGGGCATTTTAAGTTCCGCCCGCAGCGGCGAAACCAGCAGCAGGCTGAAGGTGATGAGAAGAGCAATTTTTTTCATGTGGG
>CAIXPZ010000053.1 GCA_903921455.1 uncultured Verrucomicrobia subdivision 3 bacterium
GCTTGATCACGGTGGCTGTGCCGCTGGCCAGAATGGGATTGGTGAAACTGATTGCCGGAGCCAGGCGGTCGAGGGTGAAGTCGTAATCAATCCACGTCTGGGTGGCATCGGTCGGCAAACCGCGCAATCCGAACGTCACGGCATAAACCCCATCGGCGGAGCCGAGATCAACCGCAAGATTGGTGGAAACGAACGTCTGCCAGTTGGTTGTCGTCTGATGGTTGACCAGAATCGCGTAATAACTTGGCGTGCCCGCGGTGATTTTGAGTTGCGCGCTGGTCGTGGTGGTGTTGACGTAATCATTGGCCGAATCAACGGAGAACGTAATGACGTTCGGATCCACCCCGTTGGTGAAATCCTCACCGAGATTGTGCAATCCGGTGCTGTCCAAGTTGGTCGCGTTCAAATTCAGCGTGCCAAAATATTTCCACAGCCACCAATCCGGCACGCCGTCGCCGTTGCTGTCTACGCCGGTCCAGTCCTGTGCGCGGACAAATAAAATGTTCCGATCCCACTGCGGGAGCGTGAAGGGGATGACGTTGGTTTGTTCCGTCGTGGGAAATAATTCGGCTTCGATGTCCCAGCTTGCGGCCGTCAGGTTGGTCTTGGTCAGGACGGCGTAAACCTGATCGGTGGTGAACGGGTTGGTGCCGCTGTGCAGGCTCAAATTGGCGTAGCCGCCGGTCACA
This sequence comes from uncultured Verrucomicrobia subdivision 3 bacterium, assembly GCA_903921455.1. Next base: position 690 of record CAIXPZ010000053.1, read on the forward strand.
TTGGTGATTTCGAGCCAGAGTTGATTCGTATCGATGACGTAGGGCGTAAAGTTGTTGGTGTATTCTCCGCCGCCGCCGCCGTCATCGTCGAAGTCGGGTAGGCTCAGGCCCATTGCCTGCGCCAGCAGTTTCATGCTTTTAACTTCCTCCAATCCCTGCAGCCAATCCACCAGCTTGACCATGGCGTCGGCTTGGGCGGCCAGCGCCGCCTCGATGGTGGTGGCCGGTTCGCCGTTCGTTATCACCTGTCCGCCGGTGGCGTCCACAACGAATTGTCCGGAGCTGATCTGGAACACGGTCTGGGCCGGGTCGCGAGGCGGACAGGGCATGGGCGCGCCCAAACCGTCCGGGGTCATCAGCCAGAAGGTGCCGCCGTCGATGAAGTCGAGCGGGTCGGCCAGGGGCAGGCCTTTTTCCCCGGCCACGAGACTGACGATGGTGTCCGGCGGGGCGCTGTTGTCCTGCGCGTGGAGCAGGACGAGCGAGCCTAAACCGACCGCGCCGATGATTAACATTCCACCCAGAACCAATCCACCCAGTTTATTCATAACGAACCTTTGCTTTCCCGTGGCGGCAACTGCGATTAGGCCATCACATTTCGAACACGCCCACAGACATCTTTCGCTTATACACCCGTTCGGCCAAAACGACCAAGATAAATCGGCGAGAGGCGGTTTGCAGGAATTGTGGGCGGGCGAACAAGATTGTTCCGGCGGTTACCGGCGGGGATAAAACGGATGGATGAGCAGGAAGAGGGGGCGGGAGCAAGACGACTCAGCCATCCAGCGGACTTTTGACCCCCAGCCCCGGCTTCTGCATGACGTGCGTATAAATCTGGGTCGTGGAAACATCCTTGTGACCCAGTAAATCTTGCACCGTGCGAATGTCATAACCCGCCTCCAGCAAATGCGTAGCAAACGAATGGCGCAACGTATGGCAAGACGCCGCCTTGGTGATACTGCTCAACCGCAAGCCCACCTTCACCGCCCGCTGCAAACCCGTCTCCTGCACATGATGCCGGCGAATTTTTCCCGAACGCGGATCACGCGAACGCGACCGCGAAGGAAACACCCACTGCCAGCCCCATTCACGCGCCGCCTTGGGATATTTTTTTGCCAAACCCTCCGGCAAATACACCTCGCCAAATCCATCCCGAACATCCTCCTCCCACAACAACCTGACACGCTGCAAATGCGCTTGGAGGCCGTCACGCAGCGACTCGGGCAATACCGTTACGCGATCCTTGTCACCTTTTCCCCCGCGCACCACAATTTGATTCCGCTCAAAATCAATGTCCTGCACCCGCAGCCGCAGCCCCTCCATCAACCGCAGCCCCGTTCCGTAAAGCGTCTGCGCCATCAACCGCCACGTCCCCGTCAATGCGGAAAGCAACCGCTGCGTCTCCGCCTTGCTTAACACCACCGGCACGCGACGGCGCTTGCTCGCCAGTAGGAATTCACCCAAGTCGCCCAAGTCCACCGCCAACACCTGCGTGTAAAGAAACGAGATGGCATTTAACGCTTGATTCTGGGTTCCCGCTGCCACATTTTCGACGTTAGCCAGATGATTGAGGAACGCCACAACATCAGCCGGGCCAAGGTCACGCGGATGCCGCCACGTTCCTACTGCGTCCCGATGAAATTTCAGATACCGGCGCACCCACTGCCCATACGCCTCCTCCGTCCGCAGGCTGTAGTGTTTAACCCGCATGACCTCCCGCAACTGATCCAGCAGCTTGGACTTCGGGTTGGCAATCACGAACGCAGCCTTTGCCGGGAACGCTTTCGGGGTCATAATTTAACAATCTGTAACAACCACCGGCAGAAACGCAACAAAAACCTGACCATGGCCGGTCGGCAATATCCGGCGTTTTGGCTGCCGAAAATCTGTTAGGCCACATTCACACCACAAAACATATCAACACCAAAACAATGAAACACACACTCCTCACCACACTACTCGTCGCACCGTTACTATTCTCTGGCTGTGCCTCAATCGTTGATGGCGGCCCGAAAACCGTCCAAATCAGCTCGAATCCAAAAGGAGCAAAAGTCACCATCTCAAATAAAGACGGCAAAGAGATTTCAGTCATTACGACTCCAGCCACCGTCTCTCTGAAACGCGCCCATGGATTTTTTAGCGCAGAAGACTACAAATTGGTTTTTGATACGCCCGGTTATTACCCATACGAAACGCATATCAAATCTACAGTCAACGGTTGGTATTTTGGGAATATTGTTTTTGGCGGACTTTTGGGGATTCTAATTGTTGATCCGGCAACAGGAGCGATGTTCACTTTATCTCCGAGAGACATGGACTGTAATTTGGTGTCCTCGGCAGTATCAATGACACCAGACGAACTTAAGGCGGCAGAGTTGAAGGCTAATCCCGTTCCAGAAACAAAACCCGTCCCAAAAAGAAAGTGAGTTTTGCCATGTGGCCTAACAAGTCGCCGGAGCCAACCGCCGTTGGCGCTGTCAGTTCCGCTATCGCGGTTCACGCCGCGAGTCGGCGGTGGCTCAGCTTTTTTCGTTAGGCGCATTAGCCACACCACAAAATATGAATAAATACGGAGTCCAAGTCACAGTTACCGAACCAAGCGACAACGCATATTGCGTTTACCAACTCATCCAAAAGCCCGGCCAGACAGAATATACTCGACCCGGCCCAGTCATTTGGATTGATAGAGCCGATCCAAATGCAGACCAGAAGTTGATGCAGGCTATTCAGCTTGGTCTTTCAGGCGGCATCACTACAACCAAGGACATATAATATGGACACAGAACCCACTCCGAAAAAATGGACAGCCTCAAAGATTATCATCAGCATTTATCTTGTTTGTTGTTTCTTCATGTTTTGCCAAGGATTATTTGGCTGCGAGCAGGATGTTACTACAAAAGGGCCGTATGGCTCATTCACTACCACCGAAAAACCCAGCGCGGAGCTTCGTAAAAAAGAATGTTGGGATAGCATTACTGACGCGGTGATAGGTAGCATCATTTATTTTGGTTACAAAGCATACAAGAAAAAAAAGTGAGCCTTCAATTCCTCGACCATGCGCCTAACAAGTCGCCGGAGCCAACCGCCGTTGGCGCTTGCAGTTCCGCTATCGCGGTTCACGTCACGAGTCGGCGGTGGCTCAGCTTTTTTCGTTAGGCCACTTCGCGCACCATGAGCCGAGAGATTGAGACAGCACAGTTGCAGCCCACGGTTTTAATCGGAGGCGTCGAACGTCAGCGCATCCGCTACGGCGAGGAAGCAGAAGATTGGGGAGCAGACCGGCAGCCATGCCATGACTGCGGAGTTATCAAAGGTCAGTTTCATGTTTTTGGTTGCGATGTTGAGCGTTGTCCAGTTTGCGGAGGTCAGGTAGCTTTTTGTGAGTGCGATGATTGATATGATTGACCAGTGGCCTAACCAGTCGCCGGAGCCAACCGCCGTTGGCGCTGTCAGTTCCGCTATCGCGGTTCACGCCGCGAGTCGGCGGTGGCTCAGCTTTTTTCGTTCGGCCACTCGACTATCACCGTGAAACGCGTTCGCAAGTTTCTATTGATTGCTTTCGGTGGGGTTGTTTTATTCATCGTCATTGGTGTCGTTTTCATTTGTCAGCCACCTGATGATGGCCGCACACCGGCTGAGAGGCGGCAGATTGCCGACGCTTGTTTTGCCATGCTGCACTCATCCCTGACGAACGACGTTGACCCCATCAAGCCGGAAGACCCGCGAGTTCCAGAGGTTATTCGAGCTTTGCATCCGCACCACATAGATGTTATGGCCAACTTTTCGGTTGATATTTACCGAGCGGAGAAGCCGGAGGAGTATTTTTTGATGCGTGTGGGGCATCCCACCAACACGTGGGTTCTGTGTATCGCAGGCCCGTCAGTGAGATTTGGCGGTGGAGGCAGAGAGATTTTAAGGATTGAGCATGATTGACTGGCCGAACAAGATCGCTGCACGCAACAGCCGTGGACGCCTCAGTTCTAACGCGTCCGGTTTTTCGGTTGCTCCTTTCGCTTTCGTTGCCGGCGCTCACCCGGCTGTGCGTGAGCTTGATCGTTAGGCGGCAAGAGCGTCCATGAGCACAGAGCGTCAGAAACCGAGCAAATTGCGGCGCATATTGCCGTGGATTTGTCGCGCGATTTATCTCTCGATTATTTTGGCGATTTGCGATTGCATAGTTGCCAGCAGTTCGCACAGAGACACGTTGTTTAGCAAGCGGACATCGGCGATGACCGACGGCGGGACGAGTAGTTATGTCGGCTTTGGCTATTCACTGACATATTATCGCCGTTTAGATTCGTCACTTTGCGGGCCGCTTGTTTGGTTTTGGTTTGCACCGTGTGAGATTTCATTTGCACGTCCGAAGCCTGAAATATTTTGGGTATGGTAGAAGATTTGCCGCCTAATCCCCAAAGGATTGAATTGGCCTGAGCGCAGCGGAGCGCCGATTCAATCCGTGGTTGAACCAGCCCGTCGAAGTTACTGAAGCCGTCGCTCCTGCCTTTTGCTTTTGCCCCCGTCCCCTGCAATTCTTGGCTCCCCTGACACTTACCGGCACTTATCGCCAGCCTTCCGTTGCGAGGGCCGCCATTTATCTCGTGTCGGTCGGCTTATCCGCGCTATGGCGAGGCTCAAATCGCGGCTAACTCCCGCTTACTCTGTCCCGCGAACAGGCTCCGCCGGCAGCGCGAGGTGATCGCACTTGGTTGGCCCTCAAACTTTCACCTCCACCCGCCAGCCCGTCGGCGCGCGCGGCCGAGTTCCGAGTAATTGCATGGTCTGGCCGCAGCACGGGCATTTTGGCGGTGGCAAGGATTCAGGAAATCATCGCGCAACTGCGCTTCGGCGTAACCGGGCTTTTTCAGTTCCTCGAGGCGCTGGCCAAAGGATTCGACGAGACGGTTAAGTTCTTTTTCAAAAGACTCAAAGGTGGCGTCGGTCGGCATGGGGCGGACAGTAACAAACCCCGGGCGCCGGCGGAAAGCAAAAGTGGTGCGTGACACGCCACGCTTATCAGGCGGCTGGTTTTGACGCCGGCTCAAAAAAGGCGGCGCAAGGATTTTCGGATTCAGTGGGTGGCGTTTTAGTTTTGGCTGGAATCAAATCCAGCCGGGTCGGCGATACCGATGCCGGTGTAACATACGGTCAGATTCTGTTCGTCGAAAACAAAGTGAGCCGCGAGATAATCAGCCGTCTCGGGATCTTCGGTCCGGGTTTCATCGATGTGCGCGGCGATGGCCGCTTTCACCTGGTCGAAGGCGGCGCGGGTGCCGGCGTGCCAAGGAACGGCGGTGGGCGTCGGGGTTAATTCTTTGCGGATGAGCGGGATGGTTTTGACGCCTTCGGCTTGCAGTTCGCCTTTGGCCCATTGGCGCGCCTCGGCGTCGGGTTCGGGTTCCGGCAAAATCTGGATGCCAGTCGGTCCCTCTGGATCCACGATAAGGTCGGTGATTTCACCCAGGGCGAAGAACTTGCCGTTGTCACTACGGATAATGGTCACGGCCTTGGCTTTATGCCCCTGCCGGTCCTGGCCCATCAACAAGAAACATTCCTCCGGGACCGGAGCGGCCAGATCCCCGTCCGGGGCATTCTCCTGATAACCGCCGGGGAAGGCCATGACGGCGGCGGTGGGAGCGTGCGCCATCGTCAGGAGCCGGGCATCCTTCTGGAACTTAGCCAGTTTGGCATCGGTTTTGTGATCGTGGGTGTAAAAAAAATGCGCGCCATCGGGGCCGGCCAGAAAGAAAGCAACGGGCAGGCGGCTATGTTGCTGCAGGTAAGATTCGGCAAATGCCGCCGCCGCATCCAGAAGGGCGTCCAAGTTATTACGATCAGAATCTAGTTTCATTGGCGTCGATTGTGCCATGTAGGGTATGTCATCCGTGGACAGGGGGGAGAAAAATTTTGCCCGGCCGACCGTCACGCCGGTTTGGCGGAGGGCAGGAGATTCCAGAATTTTTCGGCGTCGGCCTTGGTGACGAGGGCCATGTAGTGTTTGCGCAGGACGCTTTCGGAATGGCCGAGGGCGGTGGCGACCTTTTCCGCCGAGCCGGTGTGCGCCAGCCACATGCTGGCGGCGGTGTGGCGGGTGCAGTCCTGTTTCCATTCGGACCAGCCGAGCTGGGCGCGCAGTTGCAACAGGCAATAACGTCGCCCCTGTTCGCCTAGCGGCATCAGGCAGTTGAGTTTCTTCGCCAGTTTGAGCCACGCCATCACCATCGGCAGGGGATAAACCACGCGCCGCTGGCGCACCTTGGAGGTCTGCGCCTCAACGCGAATCCAGCCTTCTTTGAAATGAACATCCTGCCAGGTCGTCAACTGAGCCTCTTCGGGCCGCAGGCCGGCGAAGGTGGATAGCACGAACCAGCCCAAGCCGTGGGGATTTTTTCGCAGCCATTTCAGACATTTCTCAACTTCTTTGACGGTGAACACTGCGGGTGTTTTGTGGTGGAAAATGGACGCTTCAAGCCGGGCGGTGGGGTTGTCCATGCGATAGCCGCGCCGGACGGCAAAATTCATCAGCGAGGCGATCCGCGCGCGCAATGTGGAGCGGCTGCAGAGTTTCCGAGCGTCCAGAAAGGCTTCCACGTCGTGCAAGCTGATTTTATCCACGGGCAGCTCCTCGCGGCCGCGAATGAATTTTTCCAAGACGTTTTGCAATCCGTAAAGATAGCGCGCCGATCGGCCGGAATTACGTTTGGCCACGACCATCTCATTCAGCACGTTCTGGAGGGACGGGGCGAGGGAGGGCGCTTCCGTCGGCGCGGCCAGCAAGGCCAGGAGGTCCACGCCGCGCCTTTGAGCCTCGTTGTAAAGCATCACGAGCTTTTCCTGATCCGGCTGCGGAATGGCCGCGAGCAACTGGCGGACGCCAACGGCTTCCTCGCGCAATTTCGAGGCGTGAGCCTCGGCTGCCTCCCGACCGGTGAAGAATTTGCGCTTCACCTTGCCCTGATCATGCCAGCGAACGCGCCAGAAACGTTGGCCGCGAACCCGGCATCTGGAGAGGGAAACTGTGGTCTTCATTGTTGCCACATGTTGCCACTAATGGGTTTTTTAATCAAGTGTGAATCGGTTTGAATCGGTCTGAACCGAAGGCGAGACAATTGATATATGTGCTGTGTCTATTGTGTGAAAGTGTATTATCTATTGCGCCGACCACAGTTTGCCGAATCTTTGCCGGTTCACCTCGTAGAGAAACACCGCCGCTGCCGCGCTGACGTTGAGCGAATCCACCTCGTTCGCCATCGGAATTACCACCGCCTCGTCGCACGCGGCGAGCACGGGCGGCGAAATGCCCTGGCCTTCGCTGCCGAAAACCACGCAGCAGTCGCCGGTGAAGTCGGCCTGCGACAAAATCTTTCTATCGGTGTGCGGATGCGCAGCGACGCAGCGAACGCCGTTCGCCTGCAACGCGCGTAAGGTTTCGGGTAGATTGTAAGATTCCAGCGCGGGCAATTTAAAGATGGCGCCCATCGAGTTGCGCACCGTGCGGCGCAGATACAGGCTGCTGCAGGTCTCGCCGGCGATCAGCGCTGAGACGCCGAACGCCACGCAGTTGCGCATGAGCGTGCCGACATTTTCCGCGTTGGAAAGGCCGTCCATCGCGACGAACAGGCGGGGGCGCGGGCTGAGGGCAAGAATTTTTTCCAGCGTATATGTCGTCGGAATTTTTCCGATTGCCAGCACGCCTTGATAAACCTCAAAGCCGACCATCTCCGCCATCAACGGCTTGTCACAGACGTAAATCGTGATGTCTTTTTCCAGTCGTGCGCGCAGGCGCGGTTCGTATTCGGCCAGGCACTCTTGGATCAGCAGCACGGAGACGACGGGAAAGTCACTTTCCAACATCCGGTCCAAAACCTTGTCGCCTTCCACCACGAAGATGCCGAGCTTGGCGTGCGCGGCGGAGCGCTTGAGGGTGCGATACGGCGCCAGCTCCGGCAGGTCGAGCGAGGTGATTCTTTCGATACGGAGCATGATTTGTTTACACCGTCAGTGTCGCGCAGGGCACGTCCTGCGCGGCGACTTGCAGTTGAACGTGGGTAGCGCCGATGTGATGGAGTTGCTCGGCCATGACGTGCTGCGCGAGTTCGGGCTTGTTGCATTCGCGGCTCAAATGCGCGAGGTAAAGTTGCTTTAGCCCGGCGGACATGATTTGTGCGATGGTCTCCGCCGCGGTGGGGTTGGAGATATGGCCGTGGCGCCCCAGGATGCGCTGCTTCAGTGCCCAGGAGCGCCGCGGACAATCCTGCAGCATCTTTACGTCATGATTGGATTCAAGAACCAGGACGTTCGCGATTCGAATGCGGTCGAGCACGAGTTTGGTGACATGGCCAAGATCCGTGGCGAAACCTATGTTGGCGGAGGCGGTGCGTAATATAAATCCAACCGGATCCTGCGCGTCATGCGGAATGGAAAAAGTTTCGATGCCGACATCGCCGATCTCAAAACCGCCGCCGGTGTCGAACAGCCGCCAGTCGATTTTCGCCTTCAGATGTTCGGTGCCTTCCGTCCCGGCGAAGGCGGGTTTCTTTTTTGAGTCCCATTTGCTTTTGAATGCCCAGACGGTGCCGTCCTGTGTGCCGCGATTGCAGAAGACCGGGATATGAAATTTATCAGCCAGCCCTAGCAGTCCGCTGATGTGGTCGCTGTGTTCGTGGGTGAGGAGAATGGCGGAAAGATTTTCCGGTGCCTTGCCGATGGTGGCGAGTCGCTTGCGGATTTGCAGCGGCGAGAAGCCGGCATCTACGAGGATGCGGGCTTCGGCGGTCTCGACGTAGGCGCAGTTGCCGGACGAGCCGCTGCCGAGGATGGTGAATTGGACGGACACGCAGGGAAATTAGTGCGGAAACCGGTAGGCGGAAAGCGGAAACCACGCCGGCAATGGTATAATCTAAATCCGGTTCTTAATCGAGATCGCTGTTTTTTAGATGCCATTTATCCTGACGATTAGGATTATGACTGTGCAAATTGACAAGGCTGCTGGATGGGGTAGCCTTTGGTTAAGGCATTTTGCGAGATTGGGAACGCAAAGTGCTTTATTTTATATCCGGCGAATCATGTTTTGCAAAACCAGTAGTTTTAAAGCCTTGGCTGCCTTCCTTCTAGTTTGGGCAGTTGGGGTGTGTCCTGTTTTTGGTGGCGGGTTGAAAGCCTTGAATGATCATGTGCCGCCCATCATCAGCAAACTCCAATCCGTTGGCGATCTGCCGCCGACCAATGAGCTTTGGTTGGCGATTGGATTGCCGCTGCGCGACCCGGCGGGTTTGAACCGTTTTCTCATGGAAGTTTACGACCCGGCCAGTCCCAGCTTTCGCCATTACCTGTCGCCGCAGGAATTCACCACGCAGTTTGGCCCTTCGGAACAGGATTACGCGGCGGTCAAGGCATTTGCCCTTGCCAATGGTTTTCAAATCACTGGCACCCATGAAAACCGCCTGCTGCTGGATGTGCGGGCGAAGGTGGCCGACATCCAGCGGGCGTTTCATTTGAATTTACGGAAGTTCAAACATCCGGACAAAACGCGCGACTTCTTCGCCCCGGATGTGGAGCCGAAGGTGGACGTAATGCTGCCGATTGCCGATGTGAGCGGCTTGAGTAATTACAAATTACCTCATCCAAAGTTGGTGAAAAAAAAGGCCGTGACGGGCAGCGCCGTGGCCAAGTCCGGTTCCGCGCCAAACGGTGATTTTCTGGGCGATGATTTTCGCGCGGCGTATGTGCCGGGCACGACCTTGACGGGCGCGGGGCAGATGGTTGGATTGCTACAGTTCGATGGGTATTACTCGCGCGATGTGGCGGCGTATGCGTCGGCGGCGGGTGGCGGCCGGTCCAGCATTCCCATCCAGACGGTTTTGTTGGACGGCTACAACGGTGTGCCGACCACGGGAGCCAACAGCGGTAATGGCGAAGTGGCGTTGGATATTCAAATGGCGATGGCGATGGCGCCGGGATTGTCTAAGATAATTATTTTCACCGGCGGGCCGAACGGTTCGCAGAATGACATTCTGAACGTGATGGCGGCGAGCAATTCGGTTAAAAATTTAAGCTGTTCCTGGGGGTGGGGCGGCGGGCCGCGCACGACCACCGATGCGATTTTTCAGCAGATGGCGGCGCAGGGACAGTCGTTCTTCAACGCGTCGGGCGACAGCGATGCTTTCACTACGGGTGCCAACTCGGTCAATGGTGTGGACAGCACTGCAACCGCCAATGCGCCGTCCAGTTCGCCCTACATCACGCAAGTGGGCGGCACCACCTTGACGATGAGCGGATCGGGCAGTGCGTGGCAGTCGGAATCCGTCTGGAATTGGGGCGGTGGCAGCGGCAGTAGCGGTGGCATCAGCAGTTACTATGCGATTCCCGACTGGCAGGTTGGCCTCAATATGTCGTTAAATCAAGGTTCCACCACCAAGCGCAACATCCCCGACGTGGCGCTCGCGGCGGACAATGTTTATTCCTATTCAGACAACGGCGCTTCGGGCTCCGTGGGCGGCACCAGCTGTGCGGCTCCGCTCTGGGCGGGGTTGATGGCTTTGGCCAATCAGCAAGCGGCGGCGAACGGCAAGCCGTCCGTTGGCTTGATCAACCAGGCGGTTTATGCCATCGGCGCGGGGGCGGATTATGCCCAGGCATTTCACGACATTACCAAAGGCGACAATACTTGGAGCAGCAGTTCAGCGCAATTTTATGCCGTAAGCGGCTACGATTTGTGCACGGGGTGGGGCACCCCGGCAGGGCAGGGCCTGATTGATGCCTTGGTGGGGCAAGGCAGTTCGGTGTCGAACTCGTTGGAAATTATCTCTAACCCCCAAATCACGGCCGTGGGGCCGGTTGGTGGGCCGTTTGAATCATCAAACACCATCATCACGCTGACCAACTCCGGCGCATCGCCGCTTACCTGGTCGCTGGCCAATCCGACCGCCGTGACTTGGTTGAAAATTTCTCCGACAAGCGGCACGCTTGATCCGCAGGCGACGACCAATCTGACGGTCAGCTTCACCTCGGCGGTCACCAATCTGGCGGCGGGGAATTATTCCGCCACGTTCCAATTTAGCAACCCGACTTCAACGGCGCTGTTGTTGGTTCCTGTCCAGCTTCAAGTGTTGCCCTTAATCTCTGTGCAGCCGGCCGCCGGCTTCAACGCCGTCGGGCCGTTGGGCGGGGCGTTTGTCCCTACGGCCCAGGTTTTTAGCATCACCAACCTCGGCGGCACGGCGTTTCCCTGGAAACTGGTAAAATCCGGAACCTGGTTCACCGTCAGCCAGACGAGCGGCACCGTGGGGCCTCGCAGCCAGGCCAATTTCACGGTCAGCCTCAATTCCGCAGCCAACAAACTTAAAGCCGGTGTTTACAAGGAATCGGTTTCGGTGCGAAACAGTAAAAATAAAACTCTGCAAAGCCTGCCTTTGACGTTGAGCGTTGCTCAGAACATTGTGGCCAACGGCGGTTTTGAATCCGGTGATTTTACCGGCTGGACGTTGAATGCCAGCACCACCACGGTCGGCAACCGCACCGGACTTGTTCACGGCGGCCATTATGGCGCGCTGTTGGGGCAAGCCGCCACGCTTGGTTATCTTTCCCAGACCTTGCCCACGATTGCCGGTCAAACCTATCAGCTGTCACTGTGGACCGTTAACCCTAATAATACTTATGGGGCATCGCCGAATGAGTTCTTGGTCCAATGGGAGGGATCTACGATTTTTGATCAGGTGGATCGGCCGTTAGGCGCGTGGACCAATCTGCTATTCACTGTCACCGCTACGACGTCCGGCTCGCTCCTACAGATCGGTTTTCGCGATGACCCGTATTATCTCGGCCTGGACGACATCAGCGTGAAGCCGGTGGCGGTGCCGCACCTCCGCACAATTGTCCAAAGTCCCGCCGCCTTTAATTTCACCTTCGCCACCACGCCCGGCACGGTGTATCAAGCGCAATACAAGACCAACCTAGCGCAAACCGACTGGGCTGATTTGGGCGGCCCCGTCTTGTCGGGAACGGATACGCTGAAGTTTGCCGACACAAATATTGCGGATTTTCCGCAGAAGTTTTACCGGTTGATTCCCGTTCGCTGATTTGGATCAAGCATGTTTCTACAGCAGCCCCAAACCGACGCCTTGCTGACGCCGCCGACTTGGCTGGCTTTTGTTAGGTATTTTTTGAAGGTCGTATTTCCTCCCAAAAAAATTGATTCGATCGCGCTCGTTTTTTGCGTGGCTGGAATGACGGCTTTCAGCGGGGAACCAGATCGGGTTGCTTTGCGCGAACATGTGCCGAGAGTGGTTGCTGGTCTGACTCCGCTGGGACAGTTGCCGGCGACGAACCGGCTCCAACTCGCCATTGGCCTGCCGCTGCGGAATCAAACTCAACTGGATGAACTGCTTAGTCAGCTGTATGACTCCGCCAGCACTAACTATCACCGGTTTCTCACCTCGCCGGAATTTACCGCGCGTTTCGGGCCGACGGAAAAGGAGTATCAGGCGGTGAAGGCATTTGCGCGCAGTCATGGTTTTGTGATTGCTGGCACGCAGAGCAATCGGCTGGTGCTGGACGTGCAGGCCGACGCGGGGAACGTCGAGCAGGCATTTCATGTCACCTTGCGAAAGTTCCGGCATCCGTCTGAGGCACGCGATTTTTTTGCGCCGGACACCGAGCCTTCCGTGCCAACGAACCTGCCGGTGGCGGACATGTGGGGCTTGAGCGATTACGGTCGGGCGAAGCCGCAGTCGCATAAGCTTGATCCGTTGCAGATCCGTCCGCTGGGCGGTTCTGGCCCTGGTGGTTATTACGCCGGCAATGATTTTCGCAACGCCTATGCGCCGGGCACCACGCTGGACGGCGCAGGTCAATCCGTCGGTTTGCTGGAGTTTTCCAGTTATTTTTCGACGGATATCACCAGCTACGAAAACACCATTGGCCTGACCAATTATGTGCCGGTGAACAATGTGGTGCTGCCGGGCGGAACCCCTGGCACCGCTAATAATTCTGAAGTGGCGCTGGATATCGAAGTGGCGATCGCGATGGCCCCGGCATTGTCGCAGGTGATCGTTTATGAAATTAAATCGATCAATCCCAGTTCCATCGTGAGTCGCATGGCCAGCGACAATCTGGCCAAGCAATTGAGTTCATCTTGGACGTGGAGCGGCGGGCCAAGCACGACGGTGGAAAACGCCTTCAAGCAGATGGCGGCACAGGGTCAGTCATTTTTTCAGGCTTCCGGCGACAGCGATGCCTATACCGGCGCGCAGATTTTGGATAATTCCCTCCAGGTTAATTCCCCGGTGGGCAGCACCAACATCACCGCCGTCGGGGGGACCACTTTGACGATGAGCGGCACCGGCAATTCGTGGTCGTCCGAAACGGTTTGGAACTACCACATCTATGGCGGTGCCAATGCCAATGTCGGGTCCGGCGGTGGCATCAGTTCCTATTACAAGACGCCCTCTTGGCAGTCCGGGCTGGACATGAGCTCCAATCTGGGATCGTCAGTCTGGCGTAATGTGCCCGATGTGGCGTTGACCGCCGATGGCGTTTATGTGGCCTACAATAACGGCGGCTCTGGTGGCATGGCGGGCACGAGTTGCGCCGCCCCGCTCTGGGCGGGGTTCTGCGCGCTGGCCAACCAGTTTTCCGTCGCGACAAATGGCACGACCCTCGGGTTTCTGAATCCGGCGTTTTATGCCATCGCCAGTTCGAGCTGCTATGCGAATTGTTTTCATGACATCACCACTGGCAATAATGTTGGCACCAATACCGCCGGCCTGTTCAATGCCCTCGCTGGCTACGACCTTTGCACTGGGCTCGGCACACCCGGTGGCACGAATCTGATAACCGCCCTCGTCTGGCCGCCGCCGATTTTTCTGGCGCAGCCGGTCGGCCGGAATGTGACCAACGGTGTCAGCGTGGCGATCAGCGCCACGGTCGGAGGGACGCCGCCATTTGCTTACGTCTGGCTGTTCAACGGCACCAATCTGTCGGACGGCGGAAACATCTCTGGCTCGGCCAGCAATGTGTTGTCCATCACCTCGGCCACGACCAATAACCTGGGCAGTTATCAGCTGGTGGTTACCAACGCCACGGGTATCAATACCAGCAGCGTCGCGGTTTTGAATGTCGGCATAGCGCCGGTTGTGGTCACGCAGCCGACGAACCTGACCATTCTCGCTGGCGGCAGTGCGATTTTCAGTTCGGGGGTTGCCGGTTCGACTCCGCTTGTTTACCAATGGCGTAAAAATGGCACCAACCTGTCCAACGGCACCGGTATTTCTGGCGTGACGAACAACCTGCTGACGCTCACCGCCGTCACCACCAATAGCACCGGCAGCTACTCGCTCTTCACGACCAACCTTTTCGGTGTGGTCACCAGCAGCGTCGCCTCCCTGACCGTGGTGCTGCCGCCGTCCCTTGTCACCTCCACGCTGACCAACCGCACCCTTGAATGCGGCAGGAACACCAACTCCTTTTCCTTCACCACCGTTGGCACCCCGCCGCTCGCCATCCAGTGGAGCTTCGACAGCGTGGCCGTGACCGGCGCCACCAACAACAGCTTTGCGCTCACCAACCTGAACCTGCCCAGCCACACGGTTTCCGTCACTGTCACCAATCTTTACGGCAGCGTGACCAGCAATGCCTTGTTGACGGTTCGCGACACGCTTGTGCCGGTCATCACTCTGCTTGGCCCGAACCCGCTTATGAATGAACTGGGTTCCACGTTCACCGACCCCGGTGCAACCGCCAGCGACACCTGCGCTGGCGCCGTTGCCGTCGCCGTCAGCGGCAGCGTCAACCCCGGTCTGGTCGGCACCAACACGCTGACTTACACCGCCAGCGACGGCAACGGCAACGTCAAGACCAACACGCGCTCGGTCATCGTCCGCGACACCACGCCGCCGGCGATTGCCTGGAGCTTTACGAATCTGGTGTTGGTGGCGGACAACAATTGCAGCGCCCGGATGCCGAATGTGACCGGCACAAATTACCTTCTCGCCACGGACTTGTCTGGCGCGCTCACGATTTTGCAAAGTCCGACCAACAATGCCGTTTTGTTCCTCGGCACCAACCCGGTGGTTATCACCGTCAAAGACGCGTCCGGCAATGCCGCCAATTCCACCAATAAAATTATCGTGCGTGATCAAACCCCGCCGGTCATCACGTTGAACGGCGGCAACCCGCTTTTCTGTGAGTTGGGTTATGCCTTCACCAATCCCGGCGCGATTGCCAGCGATGCTTGCGCCGGAACAGTTGCGGTGGTTACCAGCGGTTCCGTGAATCCGAATGCCATTGGCACCAACACGCTCACCTACACCGCCGGCGACAGCAGCGGCAACACCAACACCGCCACGCGCACGGTCATCGTGCGCGACACCATGCCGCCCGTGATTTCGTGGAGCTTTACGAATCTGGTTTTGGCGGCGGATACGAATTGCAGCGCCGTGATGCCGGACGTGACTGGGACTAATTCCATTCTCGCTGCGGATTTGTCCGGCCCGTTGACGGTTTCCCAAAGCCCGCCAAATATTTTAAGTTTGCCGCTCGGAACCAACGAGGTTGTGATTGCGGTGGCCGACGCCTTCGGTAACACGGCATATTCCACGAACTTCGTCATCGTGCAGGATCAAACTGCGCCGGTGTTTATAAGCCAGCCGCCCAGCCAGACCAACCTCGTCGGCGCCACCGCGGTTTTCAGCGCCGCGGCAACCGCATGCACCCCGCTAGCCTGGCAGTGGTATTTCATTAGCGCTCCGCTTGCCGCGCGGACCAACAGCACGCTCACGCTGTCCAACCTTACCACGGCAGCGGCGGGAAATTATTTTGCCATCGTCACCGCGTCCGGCGGCTCCAGCACCGGTGCCGTGGCCACTTTGACGGTAAATCTGCGGCCAACCTCCCTTGCGCTTTCGGCGTTGATTAATCCATCCGGCTTCAAGCAAGATTTGAATTTCACCGCCGTCGTTACCCCGACCAATGTGGCGGGCTCGATTCAGTTTTTGACCAACGATGTCGCCTTTGATGTTGAACCGCTCGTTGGGGGTCAGGCTGGCAGCACCAACACGGCGGCGCTGCCGCGTGGCACGAATTTCATCACCGCCATCTATTCCGGCGACGCGAATGATCTGCCTTCGACCAATCAGTTGCCGCAAATCGTCACCAACCACCCGCCGTCGTTGTCGTCGGTTTTCTACACGCGTGGTGCCGGCACGGTTTTGAACATCGCCGTCGCTGACCTCGCAACTAACTGGAGCGACCCCGACGGCGACCCGGTTTCGCTTGCCGCCATCGGCCTCAGCACCGGCGGGGTGACGGTGACCAACGACAATGGCACGCTGGTATATTTTAATTCCAACAATGTCGCCGACCAGTTTCTCTGCGATATTAGCGACGGTTTCGGTGGCACTAATTTCCAGACCGTGAACCTCGCCGTCGCGTTCCCTGCCATCACCGCCGTCGCCCCCAGTCCGGATAAGAGCATTCATTTGAACCTGACCGCCGCGCCCGGCTATACCTACGTTCTGGAAGCGACGACGAATATTTTCCCGCCCGGAAACTGGCTGCCCGTTGCTACCAACACGCTCGGCACGAACGGCGTCTGGTCGTTCATTGACGCGTCGGTCACCAACTTCCCGCAGCAATTTTATCGCCTCCGGCTGTTGCCGTAACCTGCTTGGCTGGGCGGACATCTTCGGGAGCCGCTTGCCGAGCGGACAAAAAAAATGCAAGCTGGCCGCGTGAGCGAATTCCTCCAGCGCGCCGAAAGCGAAATCGAAAAACGCCGTTTGCTCGCGCGCGGGCAAAAAATCCTCGTCGCTGTTTCCGGCGGCGTGGATTCGCTCGTTTTGCTTCACGTTTTGCGTGCGCTCGCCGAAAAGCACCGCTGGAAAATCTCCGTCGCGCACTTCAATCATCAGCTTCGCGGTCGGGCCAGCACCGCGGATGAAAAACTCGTTCGGCTGACGGCGTTAAAACTGCGTTTGGAATATTTTGCCGGCGGTGCGGACGTGAAAGGTTTTGCCGCGCAGTCGAAGGTTTCCGTCGAGATGGCCGCGCGCAAACTGCGCCACGAATTTCTGGCCAGGATTGCCCGTGAGCAGAAGATTCCCTTCGTTGCGCTGGCGCATCATGCGGATGATCAGGTGGAGCATTTTTTTCTGCGCCTGCTGCGCGGGGCCGGCGGCGAAGGTTTGGCCGGCATGAAATGGCGTTCACCTTCCCCCGCCGACCGGTCGCTTTCGCTCGTCCGCCCGCTGCTTGGTTTTTCAAAAGCCGAGCTGCTCGCGTTCGCCCGTGCGAAAAAAATTCATTTCCGCGATGATGCCACGAATTTTTCCACCGATTTTCTCCGTAACCGGGTTCGGAACGAATTATTGCCGCTGCTGCGAAACCAATACCAGCCGGGTCTGACGAAGGCGGTCTTGCGGCTGATGGAACTCACCGGCGCCGAATCTGAATTTGCGGCCGCGGCCGCTCGCCATTGGCAGATACCGCCCGGGCCCGCGTTTGCCAAGCTCGCGGTGGCGGTTCAGCGAAAAGTTTTGCAGCGGCAACTGACGGAGCTTGGTGTCGTCCCGGATTTTGAACTGATTGAGCGATTGCGCCAAGCGCCGGGGAAATGGGTGAGCGTCTGTTCCAATTTATCCGTCGCGCGGGATGTGCCGGGGAAAGTAAGCTCGCGGGAAAATTGTGGTTGCGAGTTCAAAACGGATATGCTGAAAGTGTCGGTCCGGGCTGGGCGAGGGGATTTTGGCGGCCGGATAATGTCCTGGGCCGCGAAAAAATTCACCGGCGTGCGGGGGTGCTCATCCCGCTCGACCGAGTTTTTTGATGCGGACAAGGTTGGCGGCGAAATCATTCTGCGCCACTGGCGCGCGGGTGATCGGTTCCAGCCCATCGGGATGAAGTCGGCGGTGAAACTGCAGGATTTATTCGTAAACGCCCGGATTCCTGCGGCACGGCGCCGCGAACTGGTTCTGGCCGCCACGGCGGCGGGCGAGATTTTCTGGGTGGAAGGCCTGCGGATTGGCGAAAAATTCAAGCTGACGCCGGCGACGGAACGGCAGTTGCGCTTCAACTGGTTGAAAATCGCGGCTTAATTCGCTTTACACCTTAAATGCGAATAATTATCTTCCCGAACTCATTTACTTATGGAAGCAAAGACGAAGACGATCGAACAATTCAAGACGCACGCCAAGGACACAGGTTCCGCTGATGTGCAAATCGCGCTGCTCACGCACCGCATTAACCATTTGACCGAGCACCTGCAGACGGCCAAGAAGGATCACAGCTCCCGCCGTGGCCTCCTGCTCATGGTTGGCCAGCGCCGCCGCCTGCTCGATTACCTGCAGACCACCGACGTGAGCCGCTATCAGGCGGTCACCAAGAAGCTCAAGCTGCGCAAGTAAGTTATTAATTTGCGGAAGGCGCGGCTTTTTTCTACTTCAAGCCCGCCTTCCGTTTTTGGAATTTGGCTGTCCGCGCGAACGTCCCGATTCCACCACCAAAACCTCGCGTAAAAAATCCGCCTTCGGGAAATTTCATTCAGCTCCGAAATCTTTCGGGGTTCACTGAAGTTCCTCGGGAGGCGGTGAAAGAAAGTTAGTTATGTCAGAGAAAATTACCGCCGCTATCGGCGACAAGCAGATCATCATCGAATCCGGCAAGTTGGCCAAGCAGGCTGACGGCGCCGTGACCGTCCAGATGGGCGAAACCATCGTCATCGTGGCTGCCGTGAACAAGCCAATGCAAATCTTATCGGGAAAAATAAACTGATTGAGGCTCAGAAC
>CAIXPZ010000054.1 GCA_903921455.1 uncultured Verrucomicrobia subdivision 3 bacterium
CATTGCCTTTATCAAACACGTCTCGTCCGCCGTGTCGGGTGTATTTTAGCGCCGTCGGCACTTTTCCGGAGCGCGGCCTTCCGGCCGCTTCACCGTGCTACCTTGTGAGGCTTTGGAATATTCTACGCGCACGAAACAGCGTGCCTTGAAGCGGCGTGAACGCCGCGCTCCGAATCCCGACGGGATTCCATCCCTCAGCCTAGGATTACCCCGACCGGATTTCCCGCGTCCAGACGCCACCGGCAAACCCGAACAAAGAGTCAGGGGCGAGGATGCGGCGAACAGCGGGGAGCTTCCGCCCCCAATCAAGCCAATGGACCGGGCTTAAGGGTGGCTATTAAAGCGGAATTTGCAAAAACCCCTGAAAAACGGCCTCAGAGGTCGAAAAATCCGTGCGGATTTACCAAAAAATCCGACGAGTTTTTCCAAAATCCGTACGAATTTACCAAAAAATCCGACGAGTTTTTCCAAAATCCGTACGAATTTAACAAAAATCACGACGAGTTTTTTCTTAATCCGTATGAATTTTCCGAAAATCACGACGAGTTTTTCCCTAATCCGTGCCAATTTTTTCTCAATCACGCGTGATAAATCTTTTTTCACGCGTGATAAATCAAAAATGACGCGTGATAAATGTTTTATCACGCTTGAAAAATGGAAAATCAGGCGTGATTTTTCTTAAATCAGTGTTGAATTTTTGGACATTTGGGTCGTTTTTAAGTTTAAAAGGGTGATTCGGGTTTTCTTCAAGGTTGATTGCAATGTTTTCTGCCATGGTCAGCTTCCAAAGCGGGACGTTGCTTTCCGGTTCCAAGGTGAAGGTTGAAGGGAGGGCATTGAAGGTTTTACCAAGGACCTGCCTCAGGGCGGAACTTCGAACGTTGACTCTGTCTGGTGGGAGTGCGCCGGCACCGGAGGCAGCCTCAGAGGGGGATGAATTCGTGCCGGATTTCCTGGCCGGTGACCTCGAGGATGGCCACGCTGCGGGGCTGGCCGAACTTGGGTTTGCCGGCATAGCCGGGATTGAAATAGAAAATGCCGTCCACCGTTTCCGCAAAGGCCTTGTGGGTGTGGCCGAAGATCACGGCGTGGGGCCGGTGTTTCCGGATGGCCGCGGCGGCGGAGTCGTCGAGGGCCCGGGGGTTGACGATGTGATGGACGAGGAATTTCTGTTCGGCCAGGGTCACCACCTCGGTGAGTTTGAAAGGCAGGCCGATATCCACGTTGCCCTGCACGACGGTGACGGGGGCGATGAATTTCAATTCCAATTCAATCACGGGGTCGCCGATATCACCCGCATGGAGGAGGTGGTCCACGCCGGCGAAAAAGGTTTCCAGGCGGGGGTCGAGCCAGCCGTGGGTGTCGGACAGGACGCCGATCTTCATGCTTTGGATTCCTCGGGTTCGGTTTCGTCGTCGGATGAATCATCGGCCTGCGGGGCGCGGGCGCCGGCGGATTTGTCGGCCGGGGATTCGGCGGTGAGCTTTTGGGCGGCGGCGAAGAGGGCGGTGAAGAGGCCGCCGCTCAGGAGGGTGTTGCGGAAGAATTCCCAGGTGGAGGGATAGCCGCCGGTGCCCTTGGTCAAGGCGATGATCCAGCCGGCGAGGGTCCGGGTGTATTCGGGATTGTGAAAGGGATTGAACAGCCACGACGCGGTGTTGGTGATGAGGTAAAAGAGGATCGCGCCCAGCAAGCCGCCGCCGAGCAGGCCGACGAGGGAGGCTTGCGGTTTGAACCGCCGGCCGAGCCAGATCAGGACGAGGTAGGCGGCGTAGTTGAAGAGGAGATTTTCGACGTCGGGCAGATCCCAGACGCGGATGCCGTGGCTGGCGTAATAGAGATTCAGGCCGAGGTCGGTGGCGAACATGACGCCGAGCGGCAGCCACCACGCGAGCGCGCCGCGAAAATAGACGCCGGCGCAAAAGGCGAAGGCATACGCCACGCTGAAGTTCGGCGGCAGCCAGCCGGGAATGCGCGACAACGCGAACGTCGCCACGAAAATCACGGGGAGGAGGAGCTTGCCTTTCACGCGGGAAATTTTAGCGGGAACGACGGCGGTTTCAAATCAGGAAATGGTCCGGGCCCGGCTCACGCAACGGGCGGCGGAGTGGCGGGCGTTTTTTGGGCCAGCAGTTTGAGGATAGCATTGGCCAGGATTTCCCGGTCCACGGGCTTGTGAAAATAGGCGACCGCCCCGGCGGCCAAGGCGCGGGCTTCGGATTTCTCGGGGGCATCGCTCGAAATGATCGCGATGGGGACGCCTTTCACCTCGTCCATGCGTTTCATCCAGTCGAGCGCCCAAAACCCATCGCGGCCGCCGCTGCCGATGACCGATCCGTCGGCCGGGAAGTTGATGTCGAGCAGGATGAGGTCGGGCTTTTCCTTGCGGATCAGGTTGAGGGCGTCGGCGATTTCGCCGGACATGAAGACTTTGTAGCCCCGATCGCGCAGCGAGAAATAAACGGCGCGCTGGATAATCGGGTTGTCGTCGATCACCAGGATTTTGCCGAGCGGAGTTTTGGCGGAATCAACCTTCATGCGGGAAAAATATCAGAATGCGCCGGCAAATCCAGAAGGCAAATGCCGGGATACCGCCCGGGAGCGGGGCTGGCCGGGCGGGGGAGATTAATTGGCGGTCGTTGGTTCGCCCAGACAGGTGTGAATGGCGGCCAGCAGCTGGGGACGGTCCACCGGCTTGCGAAAGAAAATCGGAATGCCGGCCGCCTCGGCGCGTTTTTTGTATTGTTCGGGATCCAGCGAAGAGACGATGATGACGGGAATCTTTTCCGCGTCGCACATCCGGCGCGCCCAATCAATGATCAGAAAGCCGTCCCGCAAGCCGCCGCCGATATTCCCGGAATCCGGCGGGAAATCCAGGTCGAGCAGGATGAGGTCGGGCTTTTCTTTGCGCAGAATGCTGATGGCGTCCGCGCCCGTTTCTGCCAGCAGCACCGCATAGCCCTTGGCGGTGAGCATGAAAGTCATGGCTTTAAGAACAATCTGGTTGTCATCAATGACGAGGATTTTCTTGGCGCCGGGCGCGGGAGCTTTGGTTTCCATAGGCTTTGAGGTGACTGGCTTTTGTTGTTTATCAGTAAATAAAACAAACCAACGGTAAATTCAAACGCAAAGAATCGTCAGCTTCTTCGGCCCGTGGGCGCCGAGGACGAGGATCCGCTCGATGTCGCCGGTGCGGCTGGGGCCGGTGATGAACGAGATCATGCTCGGGAAATCCGGCGCGTATTTCGTCTGCAACAGGGCGAACGCGGCGGGCAGGTCGGCCACGAGCTGTTCGCGCCGCGCGATAACAACGTGATGCGGCGGCAGCACGGACAGGGCGCGTCCGCCCGCACTGCGGCTGGTCACCGCCACGCCGCCGGTTTGGGCGATGAGCGCATCGCATTCGGTGATGCCGGCGTCGCATTTTTCCATTTCCTGAACATCATAGCCCCGGTCGGTGAGCGTCACCGGCAGGCCGAGCGCCTGGCACGCGAAGTGGGTCAATTCGCCGCCGTGGCTGGCGACGCGCGACCATTTCTCCGTCGCAGAAATCTTGGTGAGCGCGGCTTTCAATTCATCGCGGCTGGCGAGCAACTGAAACTCCGCCTTCAAGTCGGCGGCGTTCTTGGCGAACAGGGCGAATTGCTCCTCCACGCTCGCCCCGACGGACGGGAGCCATTCGCGCGCATGGCGGGCCGGCGGTTCGATTGAAACGCGGGCCGTCGTGTCGCCATGCGAGCCGGGCAGGGGGGCGGGAACTGTTAACGCTTCGCGGATGCGGCCCAGGATGTTTTCGCGTTCGCTCATTTTCGGTTCCTCCACCAGTCTTTGAAAGTTTCCTGCGGGATCGGCGGCAGGTCGCGGGTTTTCGTCCACGCCCGGGCGGGATCGAGCACGGAGCCTTTCACGGCGCGTTGCAGCGGCTGCGTGAGCCAGCCGATTTTCTTGGCCAGCGACCAGAACGCCGGTTCGTTCGCCACGATGCCGAAGACTTGATACGCGAGCCGCTCGAAGAATGCCGGCTGGCCGGCGGAAGCATTGCGCCGGTTTTGCAGCAGGTGATGGTGCAGATCGATTTTCACCGGACACGCCTCGGTGCACGCGCCGCAGAGCGACGAGGCGTTGGACAGATGTTTCCATTCCTGCAATCCGCGCAGATGCGGCGTGATGACCGCGCCGACGGGCCCGCTGTAAGTCGTGCCGTAGGTGTGGCCGCCGACGTTGCGGAAGATGGGGCACACGTTCAGGCAGGCGCCGCAACGGATGCAGTGAAGCGCGTCGCGCTGCTCGGCGTCGGCAAGGAGTTCGGTGCGGCGGTTATCGAGCAGGACGACGTGCCATTCCTCCGGGCCGTCCACTTCGCCGGGCTGGCGCGGGCCGGAATACATCGTGTTGTAGCACGTCATCGGCTGGCCGGCGCCGGCCGTCGCGAGCATCGGGAGAAACAAGGCCAGGTCGGCGAATCGCGGCAGCACCTTTTCGATGCCAAGCAACGTGATCATCGTTTTGGGCAGCGCGGCGGTGAGGCGCGCGTTGCCCTCATTCTCCGTGATGGAAATCATGCCGGTCTCGGCGATGGCGAAGTTTGCCCCGGTGAAGCCGACGTCGGCGGCGATGTATTTCTGGCGCATCACGCGGCGGGCAACCATGGTCAGTTCTTCCGGCGAATCGGAGGGAGCGTCGCCGAGTTCTTTCTGGAACAAGTCCTTGATCTCGCCGCGGGTCAGGTGCATCGAAGGGAAAACGATGTGATAGGGCGGCTCGTGGCGGAGTTGGACGATGAATTCGCCGAGATCCGATTCAACCACGGTGAAGCCTTCTTTTTCGAGCGCGTGGTTCAGGTGGATTTCCTCGCTCGTCATCGCCTTGGATTTGATGATGGAACGGGCTTTTTTGTCGCGGAGAATTTGGGCGATGATTTCGCGCGCCTGCGCGGCGGTGCTGGCCCAATGCACTTTGGTTCCGCGCGCTTCCAGCTTGGCGGTCAGCGCGGCGAGATGCGTGTCGAGGTGGTTGATGGCGTCCCACTTGGTTTCAGCGGCGGCCTGGCGGGCGGATTCCCAGCTTTGGAACGCGGCTTTGCGCTTGTCGCGCACAACTTCGTAGCTGCGCAGGGCGGTGCGAATCACCTGCCGATGCCGCAGGTCGCGCGTTTTCGCGCGGGCAAGGGATTTGAATTGGGAGACGACGCTCATTGCTGGTTCAGCACCTCGGCAAGGTGGATGGTTTTGAGCGGGCTGCCCTGGCGCGAGAGTAGGCCTTGGATATGCATCAGGCAACTCGAATCGTTGGAGACGATGTAATCCGCGCCCGTCTCGGCGGCGGCGGCACATTTCACTTCGCCCATCGCGGTGGAAATCATCGGGAACTTCGCGGAGAAAGTGCCGCCGAAGCCGCAGCAGGATTCCTCTTTCATCTCAACCAGTTCAAGACCGCGCACCTTGCCGAGCAGCGCACGCGGGGCGGTCTTGATGCCGAGTTCGCGCAAACCGTGGCAGCCATCGTGGAACGTGACCTTGTGCGGAAACTTGGCGCCGAGCTCGGTCACGCCCAGTTTGCTGACAAGGAAATCCGAAAACTCCCAGGTGCGCGCGGCGACTTGCTTCGCGAGTTCCGCTTGCGCGGTGTCTTTGAATAGTTCGGGATAAAACTTTTTGATCATCGCGCCGCAGGAGCCGGAACCGATGACAACTACTTCGGCGTCCTTGAGTTTCTCCAGCACCGGTGCGGCGATGCTGCGCGCCTCCGCCCAGTAGCCGGAGTTGAACGGCGGCTGACCGCAGCAGGCGATTTCGTCGGGGCATACGACCTGGTGACCGAGGCGTTCGAGGATTTCCACCATGCTGATGCCCGCGCGTGGAAACAGCGCGTCAATGAAGCACGGGATAAAAAGGGTGACAGTCATGTAATTGTGACGCAGGCATTTTCACTGACAATTGAAGTTACGTCATTAAAAAAATTGAAACTGGACGTCTGGTGAATGTGGCCAGGGAATTAACTGGTCGCGATGCCATTGGCTTTCCGGACCCGCTCAATGCAGGAGGTTGCCCGCCCGCAGGATGCCGATGAGGCCGATAAGGATCCAAAACGCGTTGAGCAGCACATAGGCGGCGTCGCGCTTGAGCGTGGAGCACCAAGTGAGCATCACGGCGTCGGTGGTATTGAAGATCCAGACGAACAGAAACGGGCTGTGCGGTCCGAGCCAACTCACGAGGCTGAAGCTGAAAATGCGCATTAACACGCCAACCAGCTCGATGCTCTTGATGTGGCGGACGACGAAAGAATTCATGGCGGAATTTTCGGGAAAAACACCGGGCCGCGCCAGCAAAACCAGCATCGTTATCCTGAAAACGTCCAGCGGCGAAAGAAGCGGAGGCGGGAGGCGGGGTTATTCTTTCCAGGCGGGCACCACAAGTTTGGCGTTACGCCTTCAGGCGGGTTCGTGCCGCCGTCCGGCGGGGCGACGGTTTAACAGGTAAACTAAATTCCCGGTGGCGACGGCTTGTCGTGGCTAATGCCTTCTGGCAGACTCCGGTCATGCTTGAAAATTCCATCCGCCGCACGCCGCGGCCCCAGGATCTCATCGGGATGTCCACGCAGCAATTGCGCGACACGTTTCACATCGGCAACCTTTTCGTTCCGGGCGAAATCACCGGCCACTTCACCGACCTCGACCGTCTGGTGGTTGGCGGCGTGATGCCCACGGCCAAGCCGGTGGAACTGCCGAACCACAAGGAGACCGGCCGCGCCTTTTTCCTCGAACGCCGCGAGCTGGGCGCCATCAACGTGGGTGGCCCCGGCAAAGTCCTGGCGGACGGTCAGACCTTTGCGCTCGATAAACTGGATTGCGTCTATCTGCCGCTAGGCACCAAGTCAGTGGCTTTCACCAGCGATGACGCGAAAAATCCGGCCAAGTTTTATTTTCTCTCCTGTCCGGCGCACGCCGCGCATCCGGCGCGCGTGATGAAGTCCGCCGAGGCCACGCCGGTGAAGCTCGGCGCGGTGGAGACGGCCAATCAGCGGACGATCTATAAATTCATTCATCAGGGCGGCATCCAGAGCTGCCAGCTCGTGATGGGCCTGACGGCGCTGGATCCGGGCAGCGTGTGGAATTCCTTCCCGCCGCACACGCACTGGCGCCGCACGGAGATCTATTTCTACTTCGACCTCGGCGACAAGGTGCTGTCGCATTTCTTCGGCGAACCGTCGGAGACGCGCCACGTGTTTCTGCACAACGACGAGGTGGCGCTGTCGCCGAACTGGTCCATGCATTTCGGCGTGGGCACGGGGAATTACAAGTTCATCTGGGGCATGGCCGGCGAGAACCAGGTGTTCGACGACATGGACGCGGTGAAGCCGTGGGATTTGAAATAAGGCGGCCATGGTTGAATTGTTAAATCGTTGAACCGGTCGGCGGTTCACGGCTCAGACAATTCAACGATGCAACCATTTAACCATTCAACCATTTAATAAATTATGAAACGATTCGAGAACAAAGTAGTCATCGTCACCGGCGCCTGCCGGGGCATCGGCGAGGCCATCGCGCTGGCGTTTGCCCGCGAAGGTGCGCACGCCGTGAGCATCTGCGTGGGCGATCCGGCGGACATCACCGCCAAAATGAAAGCGCTCGGCGCGAAGTTCACCGCCTACACGGAGGATTTCGGCAAGCTCACCCAGAAGCGCGCAGCCGAAGTCATCGCCCAGGTCGTCAAGGATTGCGGCCGCGTGGACGTGCTGGTGAACAACGCCGGCATCATCAAGCGGGCGCCCATCGTGGATCATCCGGAAGCGGATTGGAATCTGGTGCTGCAGATCAATCTGTCCGCGCCGTTCTTCCTCTCGCAGGCCGTGGGCAAATGGTGGCTCACCGGCGGACGCGAGAGTTCCCCGGCGGACGCGCGGCTCAAGGTGGTGAACATCGCCTCGATGCTGTCGTTCCAGGGCGGCATCTTCGTGCCCGGCTACACCGCGAGCAAGAGCGGCATTGCCGGCATCACCAAGGCCTTCGCCAACGAGTTGGCCAAGGAGCGGATGAATTTCAACGCCATCGCCCCCGGTTACATCGCCACGGACAACACCAAGCCGCTCCGCGACGATGAGAAGCGCAATGAATCCATCCTCGCCCGCATCCCGGAAAGCCGCTGGGGCACGGCGGAAGACATCGCCGGCGCCGCGAAGTTCCTCGCGTCCAAGGACGCCGACTACCTGAACGGCACCATCATGAACGTGGACGGCGGCTGGCTGGCGCGCTGAACCTTCAATCAGGACTTAAGCCAACGCCCGGCAAGCCGATTGCCGGGCGTTTCGCTTGGGGCGACCGGCGGTCGGCGGTCGGCGAAATAATTTGGTAACTTATCAATTTTTTCGACATCTATAACCGCATCTGTTATTGAATTTCCTTTCACCATGAACAAAACACTGGCTCGTTTCCTCGGCTGCCTCGCGGCGGTTTTATTTTGCAACAGCATTACCCCGGCGGCGCGGGCGGCCGCGCCGGAACTTTCGCCCCAAGCGGTGCTCGACGTGATGCAGCGCGTGGCGGACTGGCAGCTGGCCAATCCGTCCAAGCACAAAACCACCGACTGGACCCAGGGCGCGGGCTACGACGGCATCATGGCGCTGGCCGGGATTTCCGGCGACGCCAAATATCGAAACGCCATGTTCGCAATGGGCGAGACCAACGAATGGAAACTCGGCCCACGCCAGTATCATGCGGACGACCATTGCGTCGGGCAGACGTATTGCGAATTGTATTTCCTGTACCGCGATCCGAAGATGATCGCGCCGACGCAGGCGCGGTTTGATTGGATTCTGGCGCATCCATCCGACGCGCCGAGTTTGGATTTCAAGCTGCCCAAAGGCAAATCGCAGGAGCTGTGGTCCTGGTGCGATTCGCTCTTCATGGGCCCGCCCTCCTGGGTGCGGCTGGCTACGGCCACGGGCGAGGCGAAGTATCTGGACTTTGCGGTGAAGGAATGGTGGCGCACGACGGACTATCTCTACGACAAAGACGAGCATCTGTATTTCCGCGACAGCACGTATTTTCCGAAGCGAGAAGCCAACGGCAAGAAGGTGTTCTGGGGTCGCGGCAACGGCTGGGTGATGGGCGGCCTCGTCCGCGTGCTGCAATATCTCCCGACGAATCATCCCGACCGGCCGCGCTTCGAACAATTGTTCAAGGACATGACCGCCAAGATCCTGACCTGCCAGCAACCCGACGGACTCTGGCGCGCGAGCCTGCTCGATCCGGACAGCTATCCGCTCAAGGAAACCAGCGGTTCCGGCTTCTACACCTACGCGCTGGCGTGGGGCGTGAATCAGGGCCTGCTCGACCGCGCGCAATTTGAACCCGCCGTGCGCAAGGCTTGGGCGGCGCTGGTCGCCTGCGTGGCTGCCGACGGCAAGCTGACGCACGTCCAGCCCATCGGCGCGGATCCGAAGAAGTTTGCGGAAGAGACCACGGAGATTTACGGCGTCGGCGCGTTCCTACTGGCGGGTAGTGAGCTTTACCGGATGAGTGTGTTGGAAAATGCAAAACTCAATAAGCCGATTATTATTAAAGTTACAAATCCATCTTCATTAAACCGACACTGTGAAACAGTTGAATATGTCTGTTCATACCCAAACACTTTTGAATCACGCCCGATTGATAAGTGGTGGGTCGTAATGGATGGTCTTACTTCCCGTATTATTGATTCGCAAGCTTATGCCTCGCAAAAGAATTCCGTGTCAGGGAAGCTGCTTTTTCAAGTAGACCTCGCGCCGCACGATACGCGGACATTCTACATTTTGGATGCAACAGAGTTGACTGCCACGCCGCCGCCGATTGTAAAAACATTTGCCCGTTTTGTGCCGGAACGCTACGACGATTTTGCGTGGGAGAGCGACCGCATTGCGCATCGCACCTACGGCCTGGCGTTGATTCCGGCGGAACACACCATCAGCAGCGGCCCCGATGTGTGGATCAAGAAGGATCGCGGCCTCACCGTGGACACGATGTATCGCACCAAACATTACCACGAGGACAACGGCTCCTTCATGGACGATTATCGCGTCGGCAAAAGCCGGGGCTGTGGTGGCCTCGGCATCTGGGACGGCACGAAACTTTACACCTCCAGCAATTACCGGAACTGGAAGCTCATCACCACCGGCCCCATCCGCTCGGAATTCGAGTTGACCTACGACGCGTGGGACGCGGGCAACGGCCGCATGGTTTCCGAGACGAAACGTTACAGCATTGACGCCGGCTCGTGGTTCACCAAGGCGCAAAGCACGTTTGCCAGCGCCGACCCAGCGCCGCTGACGCTCGGCGTGGGCCTCGCCGAGCGTGCGTGTCCCGCGAACCGCTCGGAGTTCATCGCGCAGGACCTGGCCGAGGGCTGGATGACTTACTGGCAGCCGGAAGATCAACCGAAAGGCACCACGGCCACCGCGATCCTGCTACCGAAGGGGGCGGTGAAGGAATTTGTAAACGACAATTCGGCCATGCCTGACAGCGTGAAACACGCCGCCGTGCCACAACCGACGCACGAGGGTTATCCGGCGATCCGCAACCAGCTGGCCATCACGACGGCGGAAGTGGGCCAGCCCTTCACCTACTACTTCGGCGCGTGCTGGGATCGCAGCGGCGACTTTACGAACCACGTGCAATGGGAGAATTATGTGAAAGAGTTCGCGGCGCGGCGCGACCAGCCGTTGCAGGTGACGGTGGGGAAATGATTTGCCGGCGCGGCGAATCCGCTTGCCCTTGAATCGGAACCGGGCAGAATCTTTCGTCGGCAGTTTGTCTGAAACAGGTTCGCCTGTAGGCAAAGGCAAACGCTGACAGATCCGTCAGGAATTTAGTCCCATTTTTGGTTCGGAGCGTAGCTCAGCCTGGCTAGAGCGCGTGGTTTGGGTCCACGAAGTCGCAGGTTCGAATCCTGTCGCTCCGACCATCTTTTTATGGGGTTTTGAGGGGTGGCTTGATTTTCAAGCTCAACATACAAGGCAAGGTCGTGGCCGGCCGCTTTCTTTTGCCTGATCGCCTTTTAAGGGAAAACGCCGTTGGCTTTTCTCCGGCGCCCTGTTAATTTCCGCACTCATGTCCGAGCCAATCAGCGTCACCCCCCCGCCATCCAAGGCGCAGATTTTTCTGCGGCGCCTGTTGTCCACCGTGGTGCTTTGGACGGTGATCCTCGCCTCGATGTTTTCGGGCAACCGCTTGATCTCCGACGGGGTGTTTGTGCTGTTGGTGGCGTTTCTCGCCTTGTCGGGACTGGTGGAGTTTTACGGGATCGCGGAGAAACGCGGTCTGGTCACCTTTAAGATTTGCGGCGTCATCGGCGGCTTGCTCCTGATGGTGGGAACTTTTCTGAATGTCACCGGCCATCTCGGCACCTCCGGATCGCCGGCGCGGGTGAATGATTTTGAAACCAGCTTCCTGATCATTTTTGTGCTGGGCTTGTGCGTGCGCCAATTCGTGGCGAAAAACAATTCCGCGGGCATCGCCACCATCGCCACGACGCTGTTCGGCCTGATGTATGTTCCGTGGCTGCTCAATTTCATCCAGAAAATCAACTTCTTTCCCTTCGCGCCCGGCAGTCCGGCGGATGCGGGGAAATATTTCCTGCTCTACTTCATCCTCATCACCAAGTTCAGCGACACGGGCGCCTATGCGGTCGGCTCGCTGATCGGCCGGCACAAGATGATTCCGCGCATCAGCCCCGGCAAAACGTGGGAGGGATTCGGCGGCGCGATTGTGGTGTCCACCGGCGCGAGCCTGGCGTTCGTTCATTGCTTCGGCGCGAAAATGGTCGGCATGAATTATTTCCACGCCGTGATTCTGGGCGTGATGCTGAGCGGCGCGGCGGTCATCGGCGACTTGATCGAATCGCTCTTCAAGCGCGAAGCCGGCGTGAAAGATTCGGGCGCGTTATTTCCCGGCATCGGCGGCATCCTCGACCTGCTCGACAGCCTGTTGTTCAACGCCCCGATCATGTATCTGTATTTGCGGCATATCCTCACGCATCCATGAAAAACGTCGTCCTCCTCGGCAGCACCGGCTCCATTGGCACCAGCACCGTCAAGGTCGCGGAGGATCTGCCCGACCAGATCCGGCTGATCGGGCTGGCCGCGGGCGGCAATGCGGATCTGCTCCTGGCCCAAACCCGCAAGCACCAGCCGGCCGTCATTTCCATCAGCGAACCGGCGAAGGCCAAGGAATTGCAAGCTGCGCTCGGCGCCTCCACGCAAGTTTTATGCGGGAATGAAGGCTTGCTCAAGCTGGCCACCCTGCCCGCCGCCGATATTGTCCTCATCGCCATCGTGGGCACCGCGGGATTGCAGCCGGCGCTGGCGGCGATCCGGGCGGGCAAGGATATTGCGGTCGCCTCCAAGGAAATTCTCGTGATGGCGGGCGAGATTGTGATGACCGAGGCGCGCAAATACGGCGTGAAAGTCCTCGCCGTGGACAGCGAGCATTCCGCCATCTTTCAATGCCTCGACGGCAAGCCCGCGAGTTCCGTCCGCCAGCTATTATTGACGGCGAGCGGCGGCCCGTTCCGCGATAAAGCCCTCTGGCCGAAGGAGAAATTTTCCGAGATCACCGTCGAGCGCGCCCTCAAGCACCCGTCGTGGGTCATGGGGCGCAAGATCACGATTGATTCCGCGACGCTGTTCAACAAGGGACTGGAGATGATCGAGGCGCGCTGGCTGTTCGACATCGAGATGGCGCGGGTCGGCGTGGTAGTGCACCCGCAGAGCATCGTGCATTCGATGGTGGAGTTTGTGGACGGCTCGCTCATCGCACAGTTGTCCACGCCGGACATGTGCCTGCCGATTCAATACGCGCTGACCTATCCCGACCGTGCCCCGAACGAGCGCGTGCAGACGAATTTTCCGAAGCTGGGCACGCTGACCTTCGAGGAGCCGGACACGGAACGGTTTCCCGCGATTCTGCTCGCCCGCCGGGCGGGGGAGACGTGCGGGACCATGCCGGCAGTCTTCAACGCCGCGAATGAGGTGGCAGTGGACGCGTTTGTGAATCGAAAAATCAATTTCCCGCAAATCACGGAAACGGTCCGGCGCACGATGGATGCCCACCGGGTCGTGGAGCATCCGAAATTGGAACAGATTCTGGCGGCTGACGCGTGGGCGCGGATCGAGGCGGCGAAATAGCCGGAGCCCGAGGTCAAATCTTCACTTTGAATAACACCTGTTTTTGCCGGTTTGGACTTCCGCTAATAACGACGGGCAAAGCGTGATTATCGCCATTAAATGCAATAGAATAGGCCGCTTTTGCACTTCGCTTATGTTCTCTTGCCTGTCCCTGCGTTGACCTGCCAAAGTGCAATCAAAATGCAATCAATCCGAAATTGGGGGATTTTGAGCCGGGCAGGGGCGGGCAGACAAAAGCCGACGCGGATGGAATCAAAGCGGCTGTAATCGAGGCTGGCGCACGGCAGCGGGCATTCTGGCAAGCATCTTGCAAATGAGGACTCTCTTATTTTTGCGCTCGACCGTGGGGGCGGTGTGCCGGGTGGAGGGGGGATTTCGGGTGGCACACGATTCGATGGGACTCCGGTTTTAATCAGATTGTAGTTTTTGGTAATTTCTAAACTTACTGGAGCAGTTCAACCGCACGAAGTGGAACGCCGATGCTGGGCATCCCACCGCTGGCGGCAACGAAGCTGAATGAACTAGCCGCCAATATGAAGCGGGCGAAACCTGCTGAACTGAATGAACCTGTCGAGGTAGAGCCGGAAGAAAATGAAATTGCGACGGGGAATTGAAATGCAAGAAGACCCAATACCCCCTGTTAATTGATTTTATTTACCAGCATGTCTCGGAGTTCATCGATGGTTAAGATAGTTCTATTTTCTAAACAGATAGCTGTTTCGGCGTTTTCGTCTATGAAAATAATAGCTTCTAGTCGTTCATCCAAACCTTCGATTTGTTGGTTGGTTTCATCAATACTGTTTGCGTCTTCTACAAGACAGTTTTGGGTCCATATTTCACAACGATAAACATTGGCTTTATATCGCTCGAACTCATCTGGATCGAAGCTAACTGTAAATGTCGGGCAAATCAGGTGGGAAGCAGACCTGCGTGTCACCTTTCCATAGGCTTGAAATAAGGAAATTACATTTTTGACAGTTGTCCAGAATGTTATAATTCTCCCTATTTCGATTTTACCAATCGCGTCTGCCAATGCGCTTTGAATTTTAAATTCTTCTTCCTCATCCAATTCAATTCTCTTTTTTATCTCCATAAATTTAATTGGCTTGAAAGGTGATTTGTTTATTGGTGCTGGGGCGATCTCGAATAGTTTTGGCTGGTTTTGACCTTCCTTACGTTTGCGATGGCTTTTCATTGCTTGAAAACGATTTGCCCTTTGGATAATTGCCACACCTTAAATTCAGCCTCCTTGTGCGTCCAAGTTAATTGTGAGACCATATTTTCTGATAATTGGTTGACACATTTGTTTTTTGGTTTTGGCGGACGGCGATCAAGTTCTGGCAGCGGAGCCAGGCTTCCACAGTGACCCGCCACGCCGTGGCGGGTTTGA
>CAIXPZ010000055.1 GCA_903921455.1 uncultured Verrucomicrobia subdivision 3 bacterium
AGATAGAGTACACTCAATTCTGACATAATATATCATGGAATCATTTTAACTTGATTTACACAATACTTCAGCTTGTGTGTTTTTTTATTGAAAATCTAATGGCCTCCAACATTGTCAATCCAAAGCGGACTTTTTAGGTCTCAAATGCTGATCCCAGCCTGTCACTTTTTTAGATTTTAATCATCCAATAATTATCTTTCAAAATAGGAGAATAATGACAGACCATTCGCTGAAAAATAAAGTGAAATCGCGAATTATCTGGTAAGCTCAGGGGATGAACCCTGAGATCAAAATAACGACCGAAACGTTGGATGATTTTCCGTTGTTGCTTGGAATCATGATTCGCCTGGGGCTGCCAGGGATCATTGATCGGCATTTGAAGCGGCATGGGCTGCAACAAGGGCTGAGTTGGGGCTGGATCACCGTCATCTGGCTGGCGCACATGCTCTCGGAGGGTGACCACCGTAAACAACCCGTCCAGGCCTGGGTCCGGCAAGCCAGCGAAACGATCAAGCGGATCAGCGGGCAGGCAGTCGGGGAACTGGACTTCACCGATGACCGATTGATGCTTCTGCTGCGCCGGTTGAGTAAAACAGAAACTTGGGAGGCGATTGAGACGGAATTGGGACGGAACGTGCTGAGGGTGTACGAATTGGAACCCAAACGGGTGCGCTTGGATACCACGACCGTGTCGGGCTATCATGCGGGTGGGGAGGACAGCCTGTTTCAGTTTGGCTACAGCAAAGATGACCCGACGCTGAAGCAGGTGAAAGTAATGGTAGCCGCATTGGACCCCTTGGGTCTGCCTTTGGTGAGCCAGGTGGTAGCAGGTGATATTGCTGATGATCCCTTGTACATCCCCGCCGTGGATCGCGTGTTGAAAATCATCGATGGGGTCGGATTGTTGTTTGTGGGGGACAGTAAGATGAGTGCGCTGGCCACTCGGGCCCATATTCACCGCTTGGGGCAGCATTATCTGTGTCCGTTGGCGCAGAAAGGTGAGACGGCCAAAGACATGGTAGGATGGATCGCCTCCGCCCAGGATGGGACGCATGTCCTGCAACCGATCGATGTTGAGAACGAGAAGGGCGAACGGCGCATGTTTGCGGAAGGGTATGCGTTCGAGCGGACGATCTGTATCGAAGTCGCGGGAGAGGCTGAACACCCCACTGAAGTGCAAGAATGGGTGGAGCGGGTCTTCGTGGTCCGCGCAGAAAGTTACCGCCAGACACTGCAAAAGGGCTTGGAAGAACGTTTGCAGCGCGCCACGGACAAACTGTTGGCCTTGACCCCACCCCCGGCGCGCGGCAAACGCCAGTTCCAGGATGAAGCTAAACTGGTATTGGTCGCTGAAGCTATTCTGAAAGCCCAGGACGTGGAAGGCTTGCTGACCTACACCTTTGCACGTCAGGAAAAGCACCAAACCCGGCAGATTGGACGAGGCCGCGGCAGCGTCGAACGCCCTAAACACGAGATCATCACCGTTCGTTACCAAATGACTGCCGTCCTTCGTCAGGAACAAGCCATAACGGAACTGCGCAAGACCCTCGGTTGGCGGGCGTACGTCAGTGATGCTCCAGCCCAACAACTGACTTTGGAGCAGGCTGTGCTGACTTATCGCAATGAATGGCTGGTCGAACATGGTTTTCATCGGCTAAAAGGTGTCCCGCTGTCGCTCAACCCGCTGTTCGTCCAGCGCGATGACCAGGTCGCTGGCCTGACTAACTTGTTAAGTCTAGCCGTCCGCCTTCTGACCCTGATTGAGTTTGTCGTCCGCCGAAACCTCAAGCGTAACCAGGAAAAACTTACCGGCTTGATCGAAAACAATCCAAAAAAGGGCATAGACAACCCCACCACCGAGCGCCTATTGAAGCAATTTGACAATATCTTCCTCTCCATTGTTCATTTACCCGACCAGGTCATCCGCCATGTCACGCCTTTGACAGATTTGCAGGTTCGTATTTTGAAATTGCTCGGATTATCGATTGAAACCTATACCCGTCTGGCGGATAATTAATGAAAGTCATATTCATTTCAGCGAATGGACAGATCTGAAGCCGCCATCGCTCCTCTTAATGTCGGCGGCTGGAAACCTGAAGGCGTCGCCCGCGATGCCGTCCAGGCGTTGATAAA
>CAIXPZ010000056.1 GCA_903921455.1 uncultured Verrucomicrobia subdivision 3 bacterium
AGCGCCGACTTCGCCTTCGCCGGGCCGCTGACCGAGACCATTCTGCTGGGCAATCTCGCCGCGCGCTTCCCGCACACCACGCTGGAATGGAATCATCGGAAGATGAAATTCAATCTCGCCGAGGCCAACCAATACGTCCGCCGCGATTACCGCAAGGGTTGGGAAGTGAAAGGGCTTTGAAAGCGGTTGGACCTGCGTTACGACTGCTGGAGTCCGCTAATCATTTCATTGACCTTGTTGTAGATGGGGTCGAAATCCCCCGGCTCGATCGGCGTATGATACGGGATGTTCGTATCAAACAGCGCCACGCCATCCACGCGCGGGGCGCGGGTGGCGAGCTGCGCCTGCACCGCCGCCAGTTGGGTCGTCAAACTGGCAATCTGCGCCGCCTGCGCGGTGATGACATCGTTCAAGGCGTTGAGATTATTTCGCACTTCGGAAGCGAGCATCTGCGTGCCGCTGGCCGGCTTGGAGGGGTCAAAAATCATAACGAGGTAATTGGTTAAAGTTTGGTCGCGCGAACCGTGAACCGGAGCCACGCGGCCACGGTTCACGGCTCAATTTATTTGCGCCGTTCAGGGTTTGGGCGTCGTGGTCGTTTTCTTCGCGGACGGCTTTTTGTATTCCGATTTTTTCTTGAGGCCGATGGATTGGAGTTGGTCGGAGTCCTTGCCGTATTGGGCGCCGACTTGAACCTTCGCGCCTTGGATGATGTTATGGAACGCCCATTCGGCGGCATTCGCCGCGTCGCGCGCCGTCTTGGCTACGCCATCCGCCTGCACCTCGGCCTCTTGGGCGTCGGTCATGGCCTTTTGCGCGGCGGTTAAAAGGGTCACCGCATACTGCGCGTCCGACGGCGCATAAGCGGGTGCCAGCCCCTTGATGCCGGACAAGGTGTCCGTGTCTTGCTGGATGATTGGAGGTGCGAGTCGTTTCGTTTGGTCTTTGGCCATAGGTATCTTTGGTTGAGTGTTGCCAGGTTCCGCCGGCCAGTTGAGGCCAGGGGTATCCCAAAAGAGAGCCGGGTTGTTTTGATCCCAAATCTTCATAAGTGATACTTCGCCATAGTAGTCTTAACATGAACGCGATGTCAATAACTTTATCTTCTTCTAATCCACTCGCTTACGATGGATAAGCCGGCTGCGACACCGGGTTGCGAGGTAAATCCGCTCGCCATCTTCCTTGAGCGGATGAACATCCTCGAAGCCCCGCGCGTCATCCGCTAAGCCGCGCGCGTCATCCGCTAAGCCGCGCGCATCATCCTGCTTGAGCGGATGGCGAGCGGGCAAGCCACGCGCATGAGCGGGCAAGCCGCGCGCATGAGCGGGAAGCCCAAGACAGCGGGCGGAGGCAGGACGCTCGGCTGATAATCGCCCAGCCATTCATGGCTGGGGCCGCCGCCCGCGCGTTGGCCAAGTCCCGTCCGGGACGGCAGCCAGCCTGAAAGGATGGCCGGCATCCAGCCCGGCGTTGACCGATGAAATCGGGCTACGCCGGGTTTGAACGCCATAAAATCTCCCCTGCCTTGCAAGGGTTGAATCCGTCGGACAGCCAAGCGCTGCCACCCTTTCAGGGTATTAATTGCGGGGATGGATTTCCCAGGGTAGCCGCTGCGCGTCAACCCTGGGCTGGAGGCTGGAATCCCGTTGGGATTCAGCGGCGGCGGCAAGCCCTTAAAGCAAGTCCTTCTGCTTGCCCTGCGCTTCGGTCTTGGCGCGTTTGAAATTCAAGTCCGGCTCGTAATCGGAACAAAGCTTGTCGCCGTAGTAAAGCTGGTTCACGCACGGAGATTAGAGGAGCGGCGCGGCGCCGTCAATTCGCCGCCCGAATTGATCAACGGGCCGCACCAGCCGGGCAAATACCCTTAACCGGTGGACGCCGGGGCATGGGGTGAACACCCCATTCACTTGATCGGATTTTTTTGGAATGCTGGTGGCCACAAACGAAATACCAAATAAATCTATGAACACCCTCGCTTCCGCCCGCCTTGACCGCACCCCGCCCGCCGTCGTCACGATGCTGGCCTACACCAGCCGCTTGCTGTTGACCGAAACTTCCTCCGCCCCCGCCCACCGGGAAACCGCCCACCCGGCCAGGGCAGCGCTGGCCCGCCGCGCCACCGCTGTCACCATCACCCTCAAAAAGATTGAGGGCTACATGAATTACGGGATCAATGATTGAGGCGGCCGGCGAATCCGCCGCCCGGCCGCCAGCCACGGCTGGACGCGGGCAGTGCATGACTGAAATGTCACCCGTATGTTGCTTTGAAAAATTCCGCCCAGCCGCTATCCTCGTCGGCCAATGCTTAAAAACATTCTCTGCCTCCTGCTCCTGGCCACCAGTTGCGGGACCGCCCAAACGATCTCCACGCCGTCGCCGGCGACCAACACCGTGGCCGGCCGCAGCCTCATTCTGGAGAAGAGCACCATGGAGTTGCCCACGGCCTGGGCCACGCTCATCGTCGGCCCCCTCACGCGCACCAACGGCATCTACGTCGGCGATTTCCGGGTCAAGGTCTTCCCGTATTACTTCAAGAGCGACTGGGGCCGGCTGGCCATCAACGTCCCGGACCAGGCGCTGGCGGCGATCAACCACGGCAAACCCGCCGCCATCACCGGCACCTCCACCTCCGGCAAAAACGGCGTCGTCCGGCAAATCCAAATCACGGCCAATCCCAAGGACAGCGAGCACGGCACCGTCAGCCTGTGGTTCATGGTGGAAGACCGGAAAATGACTTTTAACCCCGCCTACCAATTTACCAACAACGTCCCGACCACGGCCCAAGCCACGCCGAACTTGATGACCAGCGTCCGCTAGGAGTGGAAAGGGTTTGTCTCCGGCAGCTTCCGCCCCAGCGCTTACACCGCAAACTTTTTCCGCAGCATCTTAATGCTGTCGGTCACGGCTTTGTCCGCGTCCTGCTTGCCTTCCATTTCCAGCGAGACCCAGCCGGTGTAATTCGCATCCGCCAAAATGCGCGCGATGCGGTCGTAGTCGAGGTCGAGCGTATACCACACGCCGCCGCCGGGATAGGTCTTGGCCTGCACATACACCGTGCGCGCGGCAATCTGCTCCAGCTTGGAATAGGGATTCTCCAGAAAGTTGCCGGTGTCCATCAG
>CAIXPZ010000057.1 GCA_903921455.1 uncultured Verrucomicrobia subdivision 3 bacterium
GCACCGTCACACTAACCGGCGGCGGCTTCACGTTGTCCGGCACGGGCGGCGCGGGTCAGACTTACATCTTGCTGGGCGCAGTGAATCTGGTGGCGCCGGTGTGGACGCCGATTGCCACTAACGTGGCGGGGACGAACGGCGTCTTTAATTTCACCGACCCGGACGCGACCAATAATTCACAAAGGTTCTATCGTATCACGACGCCGTAGGCAGTGCTTCTGTTCCGCTCCCGCAAGGGACGAGAAGCCAATGGTCCGGGTCGAGTTCTAAACGGCCAGAATTCATTTGAAGAACATTTGTCGAACGTTGGCGGCCACATACGAATGGTAGTGGGCATGTTTGGGCCGAGTGGATTTGCCACGGCTCCGTTTCAAGGTGTGTTCGGTGAAAGGAAGTTCGACTCTGTAGCTGGCTTAAATATGAAATCAAAATACTTGCTGCTTGCCGCCACCCTGGTTTCACTGCTGTCGCCCCGCATGTGCCACGCCGATGGGCGCAGCTACAACACCACGGGCACGCTCGACTGGGTGATGGTGGAGGAGCGGCGGCCGTTTTTTCAGGGGAGTAATTGGAGTCCATTCGAGGGCAACGGCTATCCGGTCGTCAGCAGTGAGGGAGCGTCCTTTGATTTTTATACCGGTCTAGGAAACTCAGGCGCGGCTGGCAGCGGCTTCTGGCATTGGTCCACGTGGCCTATTTCCAATCCCATCAATCTGACGGACACAATTTCCATTGCCTATTTGGGGAGCACTACCACGGGTCACGGCTCGGACGGCGCGGAAGGCACTTCCAGCGGGATGGACAATTTGCCGGTCTTCGGCTTTGCGACCAATGTGTGGTATCGGTTTGCCATCCGCGCGTGGCAGCCGGCGGACGGCACGCCTCATCTCGGCTATGTGGGCGAGTGGATGCGCGAAGGCACGAGCGGCATCTGGTATCACTGCGGCACGTTTCAGACGCCGTTCGCCGCGCAGGGTGTTACCGGTTTGGGCGGATTCATGGAGGGGCTGGGCACCGGCTGCCGGGAATTTGATTTTCGCAACGCCTTTGCCCATCAATACGGGCAACCGACCGCCACCATCCAGCGGGCCAATCAAATCAACATTGCCTGGAACGGCGGCGTAGGCTACGCGGGCCTGATTGAGAATGCCACCGCGGCCATGGGCTGGCAGTGGAACACTGCCAACTCGACACAATTGGATCCGCTGGGGAATAACTGGGGCACCAACATGCCGCTGGGCAGTCTGACGTTGACGCTGACTAACCAGCCGGCCACGCCGCCGTTCGATCCCATCGTGGTCACCAGTTCCAACGCCGCCGTGTTTGGTTCGCAACTGCTCGTCCAATGGTCGGAGCCGGCGACCAGTTCTCCGCAATTCTCTTATCGCATCGAAGTGTTCACCAACGCCGGCTATACCGGTTCGCCCGCCGTGAACTATTTCAACTACGACACCGAAGCGCAACAATGCCTGCTAAACATTCCCGGCGTGAGCACGCCGTATGTGCGGCTGACCATCGTGGACATCTTCAACAACACCAACACACCCATTCTAATCACGCCGGCCACGGCCACCTTGAGTCCGGCGACCAATGTGGTCGGCGCGGTCAATGGTCTGGCGTATAGTTATTATCAGACCAACGGCACGGCTATCTGGACCAGCCTGCCGAATTTCTCCGCGCTCACACCGGTGTTGCAAGGGGCGGTGAACAACCTGGATTTGACGCCGCGCCAGCAGCGCGCGGAATATGCGTTCAACTATGCCGGGTTTTTCCAGGCACCGTCCAACGGCCTTTACAACTTCACGCTGACCTCCTTCGACAGCAGCGAGCTGATCATTGACGGCGTGGTGGTCGTCAATTTCAACGGCCTGCATCAGCCGGCCAGCAAGAGCGGCGGCATCGCGCTCGCAGCGGGCAAACATTCCGTGAACGTGCAGTATGCCTTCTCCGACCAGCGCGGCCAGACGACGGACTGGGACGGTGTGTGGCTGGCGTGCTCGGGGCCGGGCCTCACCAACACGGTGCTGTCCGGCGCGGCAATTTGTCCGGGCCTCACGTTCAGCGCGGGCGTCACCAACGTGGCCGTGCCGGACAACTGCTGGTTTCGGGTGTCTGGTGCCAGCGAGCCGGTTATCACTCTGACGAATCCCGCCAGCGGCTCGACGATCTGCGGCTCGAACATTGCCCTGAATGTTTCAATCAACACCAACGGGGCGACGGTGAGCAAGGTGCAATACTTTGTTGGCGGTTATTTTCTTGGCCAGTCCTCCGTCGCGCCTTATGCCGCCAGCGCGTTCTATGGGCCTTCAACTAACGGACTATTTCGCGCCCGTCTATTTTATAATTCGGGTTATACACTGGACACGCTGCCCCAAACATTACTGGCGACTACCAACATGGATGTCTCGCCGTGGCAACTGACGCCGCTGGAATTTCACAACTATCCCACCGGAGCCAAAGTGGCGGGCGCAAACGTCAGCCTGACGGGCGACTCGGTGAATTTGCTCACGCGGCAGTTGACGGGCGATTGCACTTTCATCGCGCATCTGGCGGGCATCACGCCCAACGTCGCCGGGCCGGACGGCACCGGGCCGGACACCAGTTGGCGGGCGGGCATCATCCTGCGCGGCACGCTCAACCTAACCATCGGCCAGCCCTTGGGCGACGGCACCACCACCCGCTCGACGGAGTTGTTCAGCTCGGTCGGCGGCGGAACCTATTACGAGGATGACACAATGCGCGGCGGCAACGGTGACGCCAACATGTGGTCGTCCGATGTCGGCGGCGCCAACCGCTGGTTCAAAATCGTTCGCGCGGGCGACCAGTTCACCAGTTCGGTTTCGACCGACGGATTAAGTTGGACGGTCGTGCGAACTAACACCCTCACCAGCATCGGCACGACGATCTATGCCGGGATGTTTATCCATGCACCGCAGACGCTCAACGGAAATTTATTTTCGGCGATGCTGGACAATGTCAGCCTCACCGGTGGCGTCGTGGGCTTGCCCAGCGTGACCGTGTCGCCATCCAGCGCGCGGGCCAGCGTCGGGCAAAGTGTCGCGTTCAGTTCGGGAGTGGTGGGTCAGCCGCCGTTCAATTATCAATGGCAACTGAACGGAACCAACCTTGTCGCCGCGACGAACGCGACGCTGACCTTGAATAATGTCCAACTAACCAATAGCGGCACCTACACTGTCAGTCTCTCCGCCAGCAACGGCAGCGCCACCAGCAGCCCCGCAGTGCTGACGGTGGTGGTGCCGCTGGCTTGGGACGCTAAACCCAACGCCACTGGCGCGCAGGATGGTAGCGGCAACTGGGGTGGGACGACCACCAACTGGTGGGATGGCGCGAACAATCTCATCTGGCAGGATAACAACACGGCGGTCTTCGGCGTGAACACCACGACCAATTGCACCGTGACGCTGACCAACGACGTGACGCCGTTGAGCCTGACTTTCAATGCCACCGGCGGCGGTGCCTACACGCTGGCTGGCACGAACATCATTTGGGCGATTGGCAATCCATTGCCGATTGTGGCCAATGGTAACGCCACCATCACCGTCAAT
This sequence comes from uncultured Verrucomicrobia subdivision 3 bacterium, assembly GCA_903921455.1. Next base: position 3,567 of record CAIXPZ010000057.1, read on the forward strand.
TTCAACGGCAGTGGCGGCGTGACCAAGAGCGGGAGTGGCACGCTGACCTTCAGCGGCAACAACAATAACGCCAGCACGGGAGGCACGTTCATCAACGGCGGCACGCTCGTCCTGAATGCCACGGCTTGGGGATCCTATGCCGGCGGCGGCATCTATATCAACAATGGTTCGACTTTCAAGGTGACGGAAGTCGGCGGCGGGTATCGTTATGACTTCGGCGGCAAGACATTTACTTTTGACGCAAACGGCGGCGGGACAATTGATACTTCCACCGGAGTCAATTTCGTGTTCATGGGCGGCAATGCTTTTGTCACCGGCGGTGGCGCACAGGACTCTATCATCGGTTCGAGCGGACTCAACTTGAACGGCAACACGGCCACCTTCAATGTCGTGCCGGGAACCGGCATGAGCGATCTCAAGGCGGCTTCCTATATTTGGAACAGCGGTTCGGTGGTAAAGAACGGCAATGGTATTTTGGAACTGGCCGCCACCAACACCTACACTGGCTCGACCACGGTGAATGCCGGCACGTTGTGGGTCAACGGCCGGACGGCGACCGGCGCGATGATTGTGACCAACAGCGGCACACTCGGCGGCACGGGCATCATTAGCGGTGCGACCACCATCAATGCCGGCGGCACCTTGTCGCCCGGCACAACGAACATTGGCACGCTGACCATCAGCAATACCTTGACGCTGGCCGGCGGAGCGGTGATGCACCTCAACAAGACCGCCGGGAGCAGCGACAAGGTTCAGGGCAGCAGCGCCGTGACCTACGGCGGCACGCTGAACGTCACCAATATTTCCGGCACGCTCGCTGCCGCCGATACCTTCACGCTGTTCACCGCGACCAGTTATGCGGGAAGTTTTACCGGCATCAACCTGCCCGTTCTCAATGCCGGTTTGGCGTGGGACTTTTCGAGTCTTCCTACCAATGGAGTCGTCAAGGTCGTCGCCTTCACCGGCATCACGCCGCCGGCATCCGCGCCCTCAGGTCTGACGGCCACGCCGGTTTCTACGAATCAAATCATGCTGAACTGGTCAGCGGTCAGCAACTCCACCACTTATGTCCTAAGCCGGGGTGGAACGCCGATGGCGACCCTCATCGGCACAAATTATTTGGATGTCAGTTTGAGCGGTGGCACGATGTATTGCTACACCGTGGCCGCAGTCAACACCGGCGGCAGTTCGGCGGCGAGCGCCAGTGCCTGCGCCACCACGCCCATCATCGGCGCGTTGCTGACGTGGGATGCGAATGGCGGAACCAGCAGCGCACAAGATGGCAGCGGCACATGGGGCAGCGGCCCGGTCAACTGGCTGTATGGAATCGGCGATCTCGTCTGGGCCGATGGCAATGCGGCGGCGTTTGGAGTGAACACGACGACCAATTGCATCGTGACCATCACCAATGACGTGACTCCGACGGGAATTATTTTTAACCCTACCGGCGGCGGCAGTTACACGATTGCCGGCAGCGGCGGTGGAATCAATTTGTCTGGCACGCCTCTCATCACTGCCAGCAACAACGCCGCCATCAGCACCGTGGTGAAGGGAACCGGCTCGCTGACCAAGGCCGGCGGGAGCGCACTCATCCTTTCCGGAGCCAACACTTACACCGGCGATACGATTGTGAATGGCGGGACGCTAGTCGCGAACCAGAACAACGGCGCTTTCAATTCCTCGGCTTTTCACGGCGCGATTTTCGTCAACAGCGGTGCGACGCTTTCATTGAGTAACAACCCGACCGGCTGGGGCGGCGGACTGACAACTTTGAATGTCAACGGTGGAACGGTCACCGGCAACGGCGGCCTCGGTGCGTTCGCGGTGATCTATAATTTAACCGGCGGCACCATCACCGGCGCGGCGCGGCTGGATTTGGGCAGCTACAATTCGGTCAATGGCGCGATCAATTCGCTGGCCAGTTCCAACATCTCGGTTATCAACAACAGCCAGGGCATTTTGTTGCGGCCGGATTCCGGTCAGACGAACTACACCATCACCACGGCACCGGGCACGACGAGCAGCGGGGTGGATTTGCAGATCAACGACGCCATCGGCCAGAACGGCAGCGCCTGTTCGCTCACCAAGGCTGGAGCGGGAATCTTGAAACTGGCCGGCGTCAATTCTTACACCGGCGCGACCACGGTGAGCGGCGGCGCTTTGCTGGTGAGCGGTTCGCTGGCGGCGGGCAGCGCGGTGACGGTGCAAACCAATGGCACACTGGGCGGCACCGGCATCATCAACGGCGCCACCACCATTCAGAGCGGCGGCACGTTGGCACCGGGAACCAACGGCATCGGCAAACTGACTTTCAGCAGCAGCCTCGTGCTCGCGGGCAACACGATGATGGAAATCAGCCGCAACGGCGGCGTGCCGACCAACGACCTCGCCGCCGTCACCGGCACGCTGACGCAGGGCGGTTCGCTCATCGTCACTAACGTCGGCACAAATGCGCTGGTGCTCGGCAACAGCTTCAAGCTGTTCACAGCGGGAACTTATGCAGGTGCATTTACGAACCTAACCTTGCCGCCGCTCACCAACGGCCTGGCCTGGAAAACAATCACCTTGGCCACCAACGGCACCATCACCGTGACCAATGCGGTGGTGCCGGTGATCGCGGCGGGCACGGTGGCGTTGACAGGCGGTGGGTTCACGCTGGGCGGCACGGGCGGCGCGGGTCAGACTTACATCTTGCTGGGCGCAACGAACCTTATGCCGCCGGCATGGACGCCGATTGCCACCAACGTCGCCGGCACCAACGGCGTATTTGGCTTCACCGATCCGGGAGCGACCAGCAACGTCCAGCAATTCTATCGCGTCCGCACGCCCTGACGAGTTGGTCTAGCCTTGATTTGGATTTGTGTGGAAACCTTTTTCGTGGTGAATTTCGGGCGATGCCATAAACTGAAGCCATGCTGAATCCGCGCCGGCGTCCAATCCTGATGGCGGTGATTGTCCTCGCGGCAATCTGGGTGGTCGCGATTGCCGGCTACAAAATTGCGGAACATGCCAAAGTCACTCCGGAAAAAGTCCGCGCATACACGGAGTCGCTGGATTTCAGCCGCCTGTCCGCCGCCGAACGCGCGGCGGCCATCCAAAAACTGGCGGCCATGCTGAATGCACTTACCCTTGAAGAACGGCGAAAACTGCGGCTGGAGCGCATGGGCTGGTTCGAAAAAATGACCGAGGCGGAGAAAGGTGAATTTCTTGAAGCCACCCTGCCCACCGGCTTCAAACAAATGCTCACCGCCTTCGAGGATTTGCCGCCGGACAAGCGGCAACGGGTCGTGGATCAGGCCGTCAAACAACTGAAGGACGCGAATAACCAACTGGCCGCCGCCGGACAGTCGCCGCCGCCGAACACCGGCAGCGCGGGGTTGAGCCCGGAGCTTCAGGAGAAGGTGACAAAGATCGGCCTGCAAAGTTTTTACAGCCAGAGTTCCGCGCAAACCAAGGCAGAGATGGCGCCGCTGCTGGAAGAAATGCAGCGCGCAATGGAAAGCGGGCGGATGATGCGCGGGCCGCGACCACAGCCATGAATTTTTCTCCGCATGCCAAATCCCGCCCGGCGTTCACGCTGGTCGAACTGCTGACCGTGCTGGCCATCATCGGGATTCTCGCCGGCTTGCTGCTGCCCGTGCTGGGACGCGCCAAGGAATCCGCCCGCGCCACGGCCTGTTTGAGCAACCTGCATCAGGTTGGCATCGCGCTGCAAATTTATGTGTCGGACAACAACAACAAGCTGCCGATGATGCGTGATGTTTCAACCGACCCGACGGTCGCGGCCACCAACACTTTTCCCGCCATCAACAAAGTTCTCGCGGCGCAGCTCGGCAACACCAACGTGCTGCGCTGCCCCTCGGACCTGCCGCAATATTTTGAGCGCACCGGCTCCAGCTACGCGTGGAACAGCCTGCTGAACGGCGAGGACGCGGATCACCTCAAGGTTTTCAACATCAGCTTTGAGCCGCATGAGATTCCGGTGGTTTACGACAAGGAAGATTTTCACAAGGCGCGCGGCGCGGCCAAGGCGGTGAATTATCTTTACGCCGACGGCCACATCAAAAATCTGCTGACCATCGAAGGCTCCAAATGATCGCGCTGCGCAATGTTGTCAAAAACTTCGCTGGACGCCTGGCGGTGGACGATCTGTCGTTCACCGTGCCGCGCGGGGAAATTTTTGGACTGCTCGGCCACAACGGCGCGGGCAAAAGCACCGCCATCGGCATGATGCTCGGCCAGGTCTGGCCGACCAGCGGCGAGGTGAACGTCTGCGGCCACGATGTCCAATCCAACCGCCGCGCCGCGCTGCAACGCGTCGGCGCGATTTTTGAAACGCCGGTGTTTTACGATTACTTGAGCGGCGAGCGCAATCTGGAAATCCTGAGCACCTACACCGCGCCAACTTCGCGAGCGCGGATTCGCGAGGTAATCGAATGGGTCGGCCTGACCGGCCGCGAGCAGTCGAAGGTGCGGACGTATTCGCACGGCATGCGCTCGCGCCTCGCGCTGGCGCAGGCGCTGCTGCCCAACCCGGAGTTGCTCATCCTCGACGAGCCGAGCGACGGCATGGATCCCGAAGGCATCCACGAGATGCGCCAGACAATTCTCCGTTTGCAGCGCGAACTCGGTCTGACCATTCTGCTGTCGTCGCATTTGCTGAATGAAGTCGAGCAACTCTGCACGCGCATCGCCGTGTTGCAGTCGGGCAAAAAAGTTTTTGAAGGCAACGTGGCCGACGTCCGCGCCGCGCGCGGCAAGGTGGCGCTGAAGACCAATGATTTTGCGGGCGCGACGAAACTGCTCCGCGAGCGCGGCCTCATCACCGCCACGGCGGAAGACCGATTCATCACGCTGACCGAAAACCGGACGACGGCGGAGATAACCCAAGCCTTGGTTGCCGCCGGCATCGCGGTGACAGGCATCTGGCAACACGAGCAGACCGTGGAAGATTTTTATCTCAACCTGATCAAACCGCCGGTCGCCAAAAATTAATCCATGTTCCTCGCCCAACTTAAAAACGAGCTTTGGAAATTGTTCGGCAAAAAGCGCACCTACATCGGCTTCGGCGCGTTTCTGCTCGCGCAGACGGCGATGCTGCTGGCGTTCAAATACACGCGCTGGCAAGGCGATCTGGAGCGGATGTTAAATGGCAACGGCTATCTCGCCGCCGAATTCATTTCGGTGCTGACGGTGGCGATGGTGATGCTGATTCCGCAAATCATGCTGCTCATGCCGCTCTACGCCACGCTGGTCGGCGGCGATCTGGTGGCGAAGGAGGCCGAGGACGGCACGTTGCGGATGATTCTTTCCCGGCCCATTTCGCGCGTCCGACTGCTGTTCGTAAAATGGAGCGCGGGCATTATCTTCGCCATCGTGCTGGTGGTGGCGCTGGGTCTAACCGCGCTGGGCTTTGCGAGCCTGCTGTTTCCATGGAAGGGAATGTTTGTCTTTTCACCCGGTCAGGCGTTCAGCGTATTGTCAGCGCATGAAGGACTGGTGCGGTTTATTTTCTCCCACCTGTTTCTGGCGGCGAATGCGAGCGTGATGATGTCGGTGGCGTTCATGTTCTCCTGTTTCAACATGAAGCCGGCGGCAGCCACCATCCTAGCGCTGTCGTTTCTGTTCGTGAGCATGGTCATGGAAAACATTCCGTTCTTTGACCGCTACGAAAACTGGTTCATCACGCACCATTTCAAATGCTGGCTGCTGGTCTTTCGCGACCCGGTGCCGTGGGCGCAAATCTGCCAGTCCGAAATCATCCTGTTCGCCGTGAGCGCGACCGCGTTCATCATCGGCGCGATGGCATTCCAAGTGCGCGATATCAAGTCCTGAACGAAGAGCGAACTCAGAATAAAAACCGTGAAGGCGCAAAGTTTTTGCAAGATGGTGCCGGCGGAGGGGGTCGAACCCACACATCCTCACGGATACCAGATTTTGAGTCTGGCGCGTCTGCCAATTCCGCCACACCGGCCACCAAGCCGCGAATGTATCACAGCGGCGATTTAGGAAAAGAAAA
>CAIXPZ010000058.1 GCA_903921455.1 uncultured Verrucomicrobia subdivision 3 bacterium
AACCTGGCCGACATTGCCCGGATGTTGGAAATCGCCAGCAAGCTTGGCCGGCTGGCGACGGGTCTGGGCGACGGCGAGCATCGCAAGGGCGATGATCTGCCGGCCGTCCGCGTGGAGGTCACGGTCGCGCTCGAAAAAATCTACGGGGAGCCCATCCCCGGCGAGGTCCTTCCGGACGGGCACCAGCAGGCGAAGCCTGCACCCACCATTGTTGATGTCGAGGAGGTGAAGCCATGACACCCTGGGAACGTTATTTTGAGATTGGCCGGCGCGCGGGTTGCCCGAAGGATCAGATGGATCGGTTCCAAGCCGCCGACGTGATTTTCCAGCAACGCCAACTCGCGGCGTCAGCCGCGGCGCGACTGTGCGACCGCGCTGACGGGCCGACGGCCATCGGCTATGGTGGCGCGCGCGGTGGTGGAAAATCGCATTGGCTGCTCGGTCAGATGGGCGTGGACGATTGCCAGCGCGTGCCCGGCCTGAAATGCCTTTTGCTCCGCAAGGTAGGCAAAGCAAATTTGGAGCATTTCGAAGACCTTCGGCGGAAGTTGTTTACGCGACTGCCGCACGAATTCTCCGCGTTCCGTGGCATCCTGACTTTTAAGAATGGATCGCGGATTATCGCGGGCCATTTCCAGAACGAGAAGGACATCGACGCATATCTTGGGCTCGAGTATGACGTCATCGGCATCGAGGAAGCCACGACCCTGACGGCGCGCAAATACCAGGACATAACAACCTGCTGTCGAACGAGTAAGCCGAACTGGCGACCACGCATTTATTCGACCACCAACCCCGGTGGCGTGGGCCACGGTTGGTATCGGAACCGGTTCATCGTGCCATTTCAGACCGGGAAGGAAATTGACACACGTTTTATCGCGGCGCGGGTCACGGACAATCGCTGGAACAACCCGGAGTATATCCGCGTTCTTCAGGGGCTCACCGGCTGGCAGCGCCGCGCCTGGCTGGACGGTGATTGGGATATCGCCGCCGGCCAATATTTCACCACGCTTCGCCGGGAGGTTCATGTGGTGAATGATTTCAATTTCGATGAAACTCGCGCCCGCGAATGGTTCCTTGCCTTGGACTACGGGTTCGCGCACTACACCGTCGCGCTGCTTGGCTGCACGGATGGCGATGGGAATATGTTCGTCGTAGACGAACACGCCGAACGTCTTTGGCTGCCCGAGCGGCACGCCGCCGCGATCAAGGCGATGCTGGCCCGGCACAAAATTGGTGACCGGAAGCTGGTCGTCACTGATCTGAAACGGATTGTGGCCGGCGCCGATGTGTTCTCCCGCCAGAGCGACGGGACCACCATCGCCGCGCAGTATGCGAAACACGGGATCAATTTGCGCTGCGCGAACACTGACCGCGTGAACGGTTGGGCGGAAATCATGTCGCGGTTCGGTGACATCGAGGCTGGGATTCGGCCAACGCTTTTTATTCTTTCGCGCTGTTCCAGGTTGCTGGAAACGCTTCCCGCTCTTCAACACGACCCGAATGTAAACGGCGGCTGAAAAGTGCGGCGGGGTCATGTGTGTGACGGGGCGGTTCAAAAGTGCGGCATCTTCATTAACAATGAAGCATGTATCGCAATATGGAAGACTGGGCTGAGATTCGCAAAAAAGTGTTGGCAGGAG
>CAIXPZ010000059.1 GCA_903921455.1 uncultured Verrucomicrobia subdivision 3 bacterium
GAATTCGCATTTCGCTGGAACACGCGGCATGACCCCGACGGCAAACGCATGGAGACATTTGCCAGCCAGATCGAAGGCAAACGATTAACCTATCGCCAAGTCTCCCAGACTTTGTGCGTTTGTTAAGTATACAAGCCCGGCCATCCGGCCACCCCCGAACGGGGGTGTATGCGCCGCCGCCATTTTGTTCTACCTTCTAATCTTGAATGACAAACGAAAAAAAATGAATATGAAAAATCGGCCCCTTATTTCTTTTCTCGTGGCCACCGTCGCACTGGTTGGCGCAAGCGCGCTGTTTGCCGATGAATCGACGAAAGGCCTTCGCTCTCCTTTCCCCGAGACGCCGGCGGAACACGATGCGCGGATGCAGTGGTTCCGGGACGCGAAGTTCGGGATGTTCATCCATTGGGGGCTCTATTCGCAACTGGCCGGCGAGTGGCAGGACAAGACCGTCCTCGGCGGCGCGGAGTGGATTCAAAATTATCTCAACATCCCCAGTTCGCAATACAGCCCGCTGGCCAAGACCTGGGATCCGTCAAAATTCAATGCGCGGGAATGGGTGCGGCTGATGAAGGCCGCCGGCATCAAGTATATCTGCATCACCACGAAACATCACGACGGCTTCTGCCTGTGGCCGACGAAGATGAATGACGATTGGAACATTGGCCTTACGCCCGGCGGGCAAGACCTGCTCAAGCCGCTGGCCGACGCGTGCCATGAGGAAGGCCTGCAGTTCTGCATCTACCACTCGGTCATGGACTGGCATCACCCGGACTGGCCGGGTCGCCCCGGCTTCAACGACTATGCCAAAGGTCAGCCGGACAAGGCGCGGTTCAAAACGTATCTTTACGGGGAACTCAAAGAGCTGTTCGCCAGTTATGGCCCGATCGGGATGGTGTGGTTTGACGGCACCTGGGATCGCAAATCATGGACTTCGCAGGATGGAAAGGAGCTCGAAGAGTTCACTCGGTCGCTCCAGCCCAGCGTCATCCTCGACAACCGTTCCGGCTATCTGCCGCCCCAGCGCAAACTCAACATCGCGGTCGCCAACTCCTACGGCTACATCTTTGCGGGGGATTATATTTCTCCTGAAGGTGAAGTGCCGTCCACGGGGTTGCCCGGCATTGACTGGGAAACCTGCCAGACTATGCAGTTGCCAAACAATTGGGGCTACAACCGGCTGGTGGGGTTCCGGCCGTTCAGCGATCTGCTCCGGCAACTGATTGATGTCGCCAGCAAGGGCGGCAATATGCTGCTCAACGTCGGTCCGACGGCCGACGGCGAAATCCTCCCTCAAGCCCGGCAATGCCTGGAGAAATTCGCAGTTTGGATGAAGATTAATGGGGAGGCGGTCCATGGGACGACGGCCAGTCCGTTTGAGTTGCTGCCGTTCGACGGCCGCTGCACGCAAAAGCCCGGCAAGCTGTATTTGCACGTATTCAAATGGCCCGGCGATGGCCGGCTGGTCGTGCCCATGACAAACAAGGTGAAGCGCGCCTATCTGCTCTCCGCGCCCGATCAGAATCTGGGGGTGACGACCACTGCCAGGGGAACCGGGATCGCCCTGCCCGCCGTCGCGCCGGATGTCATCGCCTCGGTGGTGGTGGTGGAGATGGAAGGACCGGTCGCATTGATTCCGGCCCCCAAGAACCTGGCCTTGGGCAAAACCGTCACGGTGTCCGGGGAATGGCCGGGCCGGCCGCATTTGAAGAAGGAGCACATCAACGATGGCAGCACCGATACGATCTGGGCCGGGCCGGAGAATTCGCGGGCCGGCTGGGCGCAAATCGACCTTGGGGCGGAACTCGAGGTAAACCGGGCGATGGTCAGCGAAGGGCTGGAGTACGCGCGGTGCGGCAAGTTTACGGTGCAAGCGCAAATCGGCGCGGAATGGAAGACCGTCGCGACGGGCGACGGTATCGGCGTCCGCAAGGACTTGAGCTTTGCGCCAGTGCGAGCCCGGTTATTTCGCCTGTCCGTCACCGCGGACAAGCCGGCCGGCGCCCCGGATGGCGAGCCGGTCCTCGCGGAGTTCCAGTTGTTCAGCAATTGAATCAAACGGACAACCCTCACGCCTAGCCGGCTGTCTGTCGATTTGAGCATGAATGACTTGATTGCCTTGCTCGGCGCGGAGCGGGTGCTGACGCAGCCGGAGGATTTGATTCCCTACGGCTTCGACGGCACGGCGGCGCTCAAGCAGCGTCCGCGCTGCGTCGTTTTTCCTAAGACGGCGGCGGAAGTTTCCGCCGTGCTGCGCCTCGCCCGGGCGAACCGCCTCCCGGTGGTGACACGCGGTTCCGGTACCGGCCTGAGCGGAGGCAGCGTGCCCGTGTCGGGCTGTATCGTCTTGTGTCTGGTTCTGATGGATCACGTGCTGCAACTCGACGAGAAAAACCTCGCGATCCTCGTCGAGCCGGGCGTGGTCACCCAGAAAATCAGCGACCTCGCCGAGGCCGCCGGGTTGCTGTATCCGCCCGATCCCGGTTCAATGAAAATCTCCACCATCGGTGGCAACGTGGCGGAAAACTCCGGCGGTTTGCGCGGCTTGAAATATGGCGTCACCCGCGATTACGTGATGGGGCTCGAGGTGGTTTTGTCGGACGGCCAGATTGTCTGGCTCGGCAGCCGGTGTGTGAAGGACGTGGCCGGCTACTCGATGAAAGATGTTTTCATCGGTTCGGAGGGCACCCTCGGCATTATTACAAAAATTCTGCTCAAGCTCGTGCCCAAACCCCCGGCGAAGAAAACCCTGCTCGCCACTTTCGCCCGTATGGACGCCGCCGCCGACACGGTTTCGGCCATCATCGCCGCAAAAATTATTCCCTGCACGCTGGAGTTTCTGGACAAGATCACCATCAAATGCGTGGAAGATTTCGCCCACATCGGCCTGCCGCTGGACGCCGAGGCGCTGTTGTTGATGGAAACGGACGGCCATCCTGCCGTCGTCGAGGACGAAGCCCGGCGCATGGAAGAGATCGCGCGGCAGCACGGCGCGGCGTCCGTCACGCTGGCGCAATCGGCGGACGAGGCCGCCCGCTTGGCGACCGCCCGGCGCTCCGCTTTCGCCGCGCTGGCTCGCGTTGCGCCCACCACCATTTTGGAGGACACCACCGTGCCGCGCAGCGAGTTGGCCAGAATGATCCGCTTCATCCAGGAAGTCGGCGAACGCCACCGGCTGCGCATTGGCACGTTTGGCCACATGGGCGATGGCAATCTGCACCCCACCATCCTCACCGACGAGCGCAACGCGGCCGAGATGGCGCGCGTCGAACTGGCGTTGCAGGAGATTTTTCATTACGCCGTCAAACTCGGCGGCACGATCACCGGCGAACACGGCATCGGGCTGGCGAAGAAGCAATTCCTGCCCGCCGCCATTGGCGACGCGAGTCTGGGCCTCATGCGCCAGTTCAAGCGTGCGCTCGACCCGGACAACCTGTTGAACCCCGGGAAGATCTTCGACCTGTGAGCGCAGGCCCTCCGCACCTCGCGCGACTGGATTATTCGGTGCTGCAACAATGCATGCACTGCGGGCTGTGCCTGCCAACGTGCCCGACCTACGACGCCACCAAACTCGAACGCCATGGCCCGCGCGGACGCACCTCGCTGATGCGCGCCATCGCCGACGGCGAACTGCCGCTCACGAGGACCTTCGGCGAGGAGATGTATTTCTGTCTTGGCTGTCTCGCGTGCATGACCGCCTGCCCGGCGGGCGTGAACTACGCCGGGATGTTCGAAGCCGCCCGCGCCGACATTGAGGCCGCCGGTTTGCTGAACAATCCCAAGCGCAATTTTGTCCGCTGGTTCGCCGTAAAATTCATCTTCACCCGCCCGCGCCTGCTGCGCCTGCTGGGCCGCGCCATATTTCTGTATCAGGCCCTCGGCTTGCAAACGCTCGTCCGCAACCTCCGGTTGACCGCCTTGCTCCCTCAAAGCCTGCGCGAACTGGAGCCGTTAGCCCCGACGGTGCGGCGGCAATTCTCAGACACGCTCATCCGCGAGGTGGAGACGCCGCCGCAATGGCGATACCGGGTCGGGATGCTGACCGGCTGTGTGCAGGATTTGATCTACTCGGATGTGAATCGGGACACGGTGGACGTGCTGCTGGCGCACGGCTGCGAAGTGTTCACGCCCCGCCTGCAATCTTGCTGCGGCTCGCTGCACGTTCATAATGGGGAATTGGAACTGGCCCGCGAGATGGCGCGGCGCAACATCCTCGCCCTGGAGCAGTCTGCCGGCTCGCTGGAGCGGGTGGACGCCATCATCAGCAACGCCGGCGGTTGCGGCTCGCACCTGAAAAACTACGCAGATCTGCTCCACGACGACCCTGCCTTTGCCGCCCGCGCGTCGCTGTGGTCGCAGAAGTTAAAAGACATCCACGAGTGGTTGGCGGAAATCGGGATGAAACGCCCGGCTTGCTCGCCCACCCCGGAGCGCGTGACATATCATGAATCCTGTCACCTTTGCCACGGCCAGAATATCACCCGGCCCCCGCGCGATTTGTTGCGAATGATTCCGGGGTTGGAACTGGTGGAATTGCCGGAATCAAATTGGTGCTGCGGCAGTGCCGGCATCTACAACCTCACCCAGCCAGCGATGGCGCGAAAACTGTTGGATCGCAAACTTGTTCACATCGTCCGCACCGGCGCGGCGGTCGTCGCCTCGGCCAATCCCGGTTGCTCCGTGCAGTTGGAAGCGGGTTTGCGGCGGGCTGGCAGCCCCGTAAGAGTCGTTCATCCTGTCTCGCTCCTCGCCCAATCCTTCCGCTGGGAAATTAATCCGCCGCCGACACGGGCGCCGGTATCAGCGCCCGCCCGGAATTGAGTTTTGAGCCGGTTACGGTGCGGTGTTTTCGTCGGTCCGCCGCCACCGGCAAGCCCGCCGGCAACCTGATGGTGAGCCGGTTATCGTCAGATTTCTGTTGTTTCCGGAATAACTGGATCCCCATGGGAACATTTGGTTTTTCTTTCATGGCAAGCTGGTTGGCCTGGTCTATCCAACCCTTGGCTGGCCATGCCCTTGAACCGCCGGCGGGGATAATCCCACTACCCCCGAACGGGGGGTATGCGCGTCACTGTCCAGAGTGATAATGTTTTTCGGTCCAGTTAAATAATATCAACATTATGTCGCATTTCTAAGTGCATTTCTACCAGAACAACAACCGTTATGAACTCTAAAACCACTATGAACTCCAAACCCCATCTAAACGCAATCCTGTCTGCCGTTGCCCTCTGGATCTGGCTCGCGCTGTGTCCCGGCCTGGCCCGGGCCGACTACGCCGGCCAGGTGCTGGCGCTCAACCCGCTGGACTATTGGCAGTTGAACGTGCCGAGCACCTCGGTGGCGATCACCAACCGGGGCAGCGCCGGCTCCGCCGCCAACGCCTCCTTTGTCGCCGGCGCGAGTCAGTCCGCCGCGGCCGGCCTCCAGCCGCCGACCTATGCCGGCTTTCCCTCCGGCAACAACTGCGTCAGCAACGCGGCGCCAAACACCAGCGCCGTCGGCATCAGTTGCGGCACCGCTGGCAACTTGAGCGGCACCACCGACTTTACGTTGATGGCCTGGGTACGGATACTGACTGCGAACATCCAAGCCAACGGCGTGACCATCCTGTGCCAGCGCGACAGTTCCGGCAGTGGCTATAACGGCGCTTACCGGTTTGAATTGAATTCAGCGGGGAAAGTGGCGCTCACCGCTTACAATGGCGTTTTTGAGTGGGGTGGAACCATCAACTCGCCGGGTTCGGTCAGCGATGGAAACTGGCACCAGATTGCGTGCGTGCGTGCGAGCGGCGCTGGAATTATTTATATTGATGGCGTGCAGGTGGCGAATGTTGCCGGCACCGCCGTAAGCCTCGTCAGTTCGCTGGGCACCTACATTGGCTACAATCAACGTGATGGCGCCCTCAGCGGGAGTAGTTATTGGGGCGAGTTCAAGGGGAATCTTGCCCAAGTGGCGGTCTTCAGCACGGCGTTGACTTCCACCCAGATTACGAATCTTTACAGCGCGGCGTTTATTGGCACCGCCGCCACGCCCACTTTCAGCCCGTCACCGGGACTCTATGCCGGAGCGACGGCGGTGACGATGACTGCCGAAAGCGGCTCCACCGTCTTTTACACCACGAACGGTACCACGCCCAACAACACCTCGGCGAACGGCGGTGTCGGCACTGGCTCCGCGACCTTCACCGTTCCGGCGGCGTCGGTTCTGACCATTCAGACGTATGCGACCAACAGCGGCAAAGCGGACAGCCTCGCTGCCAGCGGCACCTACACCACGGTCCCGGCCACGAGCTGGACCGACACCTGGACCAACTTGGCGGGCGGCTCTTGGGCTACCGCCGTCAACTGGACGAACACGGTGGCGCCGGGCGTGAACCTTCCGGCTTATGGCACGGATGCCACAGCGGATTTCAGCCAGTTGTCCTTGAGCAGCGGCTTGACGGTGACATTGAACGGCTCGTGGATTGCCGGCACTCTGCTGTTTGACGACAAGAGTGGCAGCGCCAACACTTGGACTTTGAACACCGGCACCCTCACGCTGGCAACCAGCACCGGCACTCCCATCGTCAGCAACAATGTGGCCACCACCCTCGGCTGTGTGCTCGCCGGCACCAACGGGCTGACCAAAAATGGCAACGGCACCCTCACATTCTCCGGCGGCAACACCTACACCGGCAACACCATCATCAACGGCGGCACACTGGATGCCGCCGAAGTAACCGACTACTCACACGTCTGGGTTGGTTCGAGCGTGACGGTCAACTCCGGAGCCACGTTCCAGGTGGGCGATTATTTTGTCACCGGTTTTGCGCAAGGCATTGGCGGCAACACCAACCGGCCGGCGAACATGGTGGTCAACGACGGTGGAAGCGTTAGCCTGGGCGGCTACCCAACTTACATTGAGAGCCTGACGATGAACGGCAGCGGCGCCGTCACGGGCTCGGGCGACCTGAGAGTATGTGCCAACGTGGCCGCGACCTCCGACGCCAGCGGTGCACCCAGCATCAGTTTTATGGGGTTGGTGGGCGGCACTTACACAGATTCGGGCAACGCGCACACCTTCACCGTCAACCACGGTGCGGGTTCCAGTTCGACCGCTGATCTGACGGTTGGGGCCATTGATGAAGCAACATCAGCTGGAGCGACGAGCCTCATCAAGGCCGGCGCTGGAACCATGGCGCTTACGGGCGCCAACACCTACACTGGGCCGACCACGGTGAGCAACGGAACCTTGGAAGTGACTGGCACGCTCGGCGCGGGCGCGGTGACGGTCGCCACCAACGCCGCCCTGGCCGGCAACAGCAGCGGCATCGGCGGCGCGGTGACCATCCAGCCCGGCGGCAGCCTCATTCCGACCACCGTCACCACGAGCAATTGGCTTGGCACGCTCACCTTGAGTAGCACGCTGGCCTTGAACGGCAGCGTCACTTTCCGCATCAGCAAGGACACCGGCGCGGCGGCCGATGAAATCAACGGGTTGGCCAGCGTGACCTACGGCGGCAAGCTGATCGTGACCAACATCACGACCGACACCAACGCCACGCCGCTGGCGGCGGGCGACACGTTCAACCTCTTCGCCGCCTCCGGCCACAACGGCGTGTTCACCAGCTCCGTCCTGCCGCCCTTGCCTGCGGGCTTGAACTGGGATTTGAGCGGCCTGTCCAGCGGCTATATTCAGGTGGTGAACACTACTCCGACGGCCATCGCGCCTACCTTCAACCCGACGGCGGGCGGCTATGTGGGTGCGCAGACCATCACCATCAGCTCGATCAATTCGACGAACAGCACCACCATTTATTACAGCACGGACAATGCGACTTGGAGCACGCAGACCAGTCCGGCGACGGTCGTGGTGCCGGTCAATACCAACGAGACTCTTTATGCCTACGCCACTGCGGCGGGCTATACTCAAAGCGCGACGGCGAGCGCGACTTACGGCACCATAACCACGCCCATCTGGCTCAACGCTGGCGGCGGCTCTTGGGCGACGGGTGGCAACTGGTCGAACAACGTGCCGGCTACCGGCAGCGGCGTGACGGCGGATATCTCGCAGTTGACGCTGACCGCCAATACCACGATCACGCTCGACAGCGCGCCGACCGTCGGCCAGTTGCTGCTGGCAGATCAAGGCAACGCCTGGAGTTGGACCCTCGCCAGCGGCAGCGGCGGCCCGCTGATGCTGGATGCGGGCACGAACGCGCCGGTCATCAATGTTGTGAATACCAACACGACGATCAGCGCCATGCTCGCGGGCACCAATGGTTTTACCAAGGTTGGCGTGGGCACGCTCACCCTCTCCGGCGCGAACACCTACACCGGCAGCACCGTTGTGAGCAATGGATCCTTGGTGTGCGTTCAGGACAATGCAGGCTTCAACAACTCGGCTTTCCACGGCTCCCTCACCGTCAACGGCGGGGCCACGCTGGTGTTCAGCAACAACGTGACCGGTTGGGGCGGCGGGCTGACAACGCTGAACCTCAATGGCGGAACCGTGACCGGCAGTGGCGGGCTTGGCTCGTTCTCGGTGATCTACAACCTGACTGGCGGCACCATTACCGGCGCCGCGACATTAGCTCTGGGCAGCTACAATTCTGTTGATGGGGCAATCAATTCGCTGGCCAGCGCCACCACCTCGGTTATCAATAACAGTCAGGGTGTCATGCTTCGTGGGGACTCCGGGCAGACGGACTATACCTTCACCACAGCCTCCGGCATCACCGGCAGCGGGGTGGATTTGGAGATTGATGTGCCAGTTGCGGAACGGACCGGCCCCTGTTCGTTGATCAAGGCTGGCACCGGCACGCTGCTCCTCACCGCCACCAACACCTACACCGGCATGACCACGGTGAGCAACGGCACGCTGCTGGTCAACGGCTCGCTCGCGGCCGGCGGAGTGACCGTCAACCCCGGCGCGACGCTGGGCGGCAATGGCAGCATCGGCGGCACGACCACGGTGGCCGGCACATTGGCTCCCGGCCATAGGGCGAACTTGGGCGCGCTCGCCTTCGGCACGCTCGTCCAGTCCACCAACCAGACGGTGATGAAAATCACCAAGACCGGCGGCGTGCTGACCAACGACGTGGTGGCATCACCGTCCATTTCCCTCGCCGGCTCGCTGGTGGTGACCAATATCACGAGCGACACGAACACCTTGGCGGCAGGCGACACCTTTGTGCTCATCAACACCACCGCGCTCGCGGATATGCTCACCACCGTCACCCTGCCGAACCTGGACGCGGGCTTGGGCTGGAGCAACTCGATCACCACCGATGGCACCATTCGAATCATCACAACGGCGGCACCACCGGGCACCAACGCCTATTTGACAAACCTTGTGATCACGGCAACCCCGGTGGGCGGGCCGTTGGCATTCGCTTACAACACTAATAGCTACGCCGCGACGGAAGCCTATGCGAACAACCCGGTGACGGTGACGGCGACGAGCGCGGACACGAACGCGACGGTGCAGTTCAGCTTCAACGGCGGGGCGTATGGGGCGGCGAGCACCAATGTTGGGAGTCTGACGACCAACCTGGCGTTGAATCCCCCGCTGAACACGGTTTCGGTGCTGGTGACGGCGCCGGATATCACCTCCTCGAACCTCTACACGGTGAACGTGGTGCGCCAGCCGAGTTTGGCGGGGGCGGTGCTGACGAACAGCGTGAGCGGGACGAACCTGACGCTGGAGTGGCCCGTGGATCATACGGGCTACCGGTTGATGGTGCAGACGAACCTGGGGAAGGGCGTGAGCAGCAACACGAACGACTGGATGGAATATGTGCCGACGCTGACGGGGACCAACCAAGCGGTCATCCCGATCGTGAAGACCAACAAATACGAGTTCTATCGGATTGAGTATCCGTAAGTGGAAGATTTGGGGAGAAAGGTTAGGTGTGGCGTCCCCGGCTTTGGGTTGCCGGGGACGCCATGTTCCATTTCCATGAGGAACGAAATCAAAAACAAAAATCGGGCGGATGGGCGCGGTTTTACGTTGATTGAACTGCTGGTGGTGATTGCCATCATTGCGATTCTCGCTGGCCTGCTTTTGCCCGCATTGGCTAATGCCAAAGCCAAGGGACAGGCCATAAGCTGTCTGAACAACCTAAAGCAACTCAACTTGGGTCACGCCATGTATGTTAACGACTCGAACGGCAAGTCATTTGACTATAACTCCCCGTCTCTGTGGATTGATCTTCTGACGACTTCAGCGGGAACTGGAGCAGTCAGCAATGCGCCAATTCGTTTTTGTCCCGTTACCAAGACCCGTGGCACGACGGGTTTTCCTCCTGACATGTATTACGGCGGATCGAAGACCTATTGGGAGGCAGCCT
Organism: uncultured Verrucomicrobia subdivision 3 bacterium; assembly: GCA_903921455.1. The sequence goes on from CAIXPZ010000059.1 coordinate 10,331, forward strand.
TCCTGAACCCGGCCAAGCCGCCGCAGGGTGCCTACGGTTACAATGGCTGGCTGTATTCGGATTCGGCGGATGTGGCCAGCCTTGGTGCTGGGCCGGTTGCATATTTCTTTGGCTCCCTCACTTCCGTTCGCTCCTCCTCAAAAACCCCGCTGATAGGTGATGCGGTTTGGGTGGATTCATGGCCGCAGATCGGCGATCCGATCCCAACCGGTCCGGAAGGTGATGGGGCGGGAGGCTTTGGACGGTTTGCTGCGCGGCGCCACAATTTGTCGATTAATCTTGGTTTCTTGGACGGTTCGGCGAGGCTGATCAAAATCAGTAATTTAAAGCAGGCGGTCTGGTCCAATCAGCCGGGGTGGATGCCGTGATTTGCCGCCGCATTGCCTATGTTATGCCGCCACTTTCCCGTTTGAACTTGTTTCCCGTCCTGACCGCCGGGATCTTTCTGCTCGCAAACTCGGCTCCGGCCGCCATTACCGACGTTGGCCTCCATCAGCTGGGAGAAGCCGGGTCCTGCGGCGTGTCAAACAGCACGATTGGAAACGGAGTCACCCGTCTTGGACGGTTTGCGGTTCAGCGTCATGATAAGGCTATCAACATCGGCTATCTGGATGGTTACAGAAGGTGGGTCAAGGTGATGGATTTGAAACAATTCGCGTGGTCTTTAGATCCCGCTTGGCCGTGAGTGAAAAATGAGACGGCGGTTCTTCAAACTTGAAATTCAATTGGATTCTATATGATTTTACTCGTCAATTTCGGCGACTTGAGTTCGGCGCGTCAAAATGCTTGCCGATTCCAGTCTTCTAATTTCCGGATCGCTTTGCTTTGCAGTCTTTGCCTTCTTTTCTGCGCGGTCAATGTTGCCCTCGCCGCCAGCGGCACATGGAACAATGCCGCCGGCGGCAGTTGGACCAACGGCGCCAACTGGAGTGGCGGCGTCATCGCCGCCAACACTGACGCCACCGCGGATTTCAGCCCGCTCAACCTCATGGCTGACGCCACGGTTACGCTCGACCGCGCCCGCACCGTCGGCAATTTGATTTTCGGCGACACGACGCCGGATCACAACTGGACGCTGAACACCGGCAGCGCCGGCCCGCTCACGCTCGCCGTTTCCACCGGCGCGCCAACCATCAACGTCAGCAACCAGACTGCGACGCTGGGCTTGGTGCTGGCGGGCACGCAAGGTCTGGCCAAGACCGGCGCGGGCACGCTGGCGCTCAACGCCGCGAACAGTTTCTCCGGCAGCACAACGGTTTCGCAGGGCACGGTGACTTTCGGCAACACCAGCGCGTTCGGCAGCAGTGCCATTTCCGTCGGCGGCGGCAGTGGCAACGTGGCGCTGCTGGAAAATGTCGCCGGTTATCTTTCCGCCAATCTCACCGTCAACAGCCAGTCCGGCGGCACGGTCACGATCGGTGACCTGGGCACGTTCAACGCCGGCAGCACGGTGCACGGTTTCACCGGCACGATCACGCTGAACGGCGATGTC
>CAIXPZ010000060.1 GCA_903921455.1 uncultured Verrucomicrobia subdivision 3 bacterium
ATCCGCATTTCGACGAATTGGCAGCCGGCGGCGGCAAGACGATTGACATGCCGTTCTGGCAGGACATCACGCCCGCGCGGCAAATCCTGTCGGACAGCGGCGCGCTGACGGTGAACAAAATCACGGCGAGCAAGGACGTCGCCATCATCAACAACGACGCGCAGGCGTGGGGTGCCAACGACCTTGCGGGTGCGCTGGCGGGTTCCGATCCGCTCAATGCGTTGCTGGAATTGGTGGGCGCTTACTGGGCGCGCACGGATCAGGCGTATGTCATCTCGGTGCTGAAAGGGTTGTTTGGCACGAATGGCGCGCTGACGGCCACGCACAAGCTGGCGATTGGCGCGGAAGCCACCGGCAGTTATTCGTCCGCGACCAAGTTGAACGGTGACACGTTCGTCGATGCGACCGTGAAGCTGGGCGATTGCTCGGAAAACCTGACGGCGTTGGCGGTGCATTCGGCGGTGGAAGCCGCGTTGCGCAAGCTGGAACTGATTGACTACCTGCCCGACAGCGAGGGCAAGCTGACGATCAAAACGTTTCAGGGCCGGCGCGTCATCATTGACGACAGCATTCCGGTTCGCGCGGGCACGACGAGCGGTTACGTCTATACGAGCTACCTGTTCGGTCCGGGCTGTTTCGCGCGCGGCAATGCGACGTTGAACGAGCCCGTCGAAGGTGGTCACGGCACGAAGGCGGTGGAATGGGAGCGCTCCGCTCTGGATAGCGATACCAATTTCATCAACCGGCGTCGTTATCTCCTTCATCCGCGCGGTGTGAAATTCACCAGCTCCAGTTTGGCGGGCGTGAGTCCGACCAACGCGGAGTTGGAAACGGTCGCCAACTGGTCGCGCGTGTTCGAAGCGAAGAACGTCCGCATGGTGGCGATTGACCACAACATCTAAGGCACTTGCGTGCCGGCCACTGCGCTGGCGCGCGGGGAATACCTGCGCGCCAGCCTTCAACAAAAATATGAACGGACTTTATCCCATTCCAAAACGGCAGCGGAAGCCGGGCGCTTTCCCGATGGCAGACGCCATGCGGGCAGCCAAAGCGGCGGCGCTGACGGCCACCGCCAGCGCCAGCGCCAGCGTGACGCTGGACCCCATTTTGCCGGCCTTGCCGTTGGTGCCTGTCGAAGCGGCGCCGGTGATTCCTCCGCTGGTTCCCCAATCGCCGCCGGCCGTTCCGGTGCTTGAGCCTGTGAAAGTTTCCAAACCGAAAAAGACTCGTGGCAACACTGCTAAAAATTAACCGCCGCACCTGGCTCGCGCTGCAATCGCAGAAGCGCCGTCGCGCACGGGTGCATCGTATGCTGCCCGCGCCGGTGTTGCGTGCGCAGTATCCGGACAAGTTGGTATGGGTTTGGGAGCTGCCGAATCCGTTCAAGTGGAATTTCTGGATGAGTTTTGACGGCGGTGCGTCATGGACGCTGGACGAGGGCTATTGGATGTATGGCGACGCCCGGCTGTTCGCGCCCGACGGCGGCGGCGAATTGTATTTCATTGTCGGTGTGGACGAGGAAGGGAACGAAGTCACGCGGCGCAGTAATTGGATCCGGCCGGAGGATGCACTGTTGCCTGCGCCGGTGTTGGCCGCGCTGTATCCCGACAAGCTGGCTTGGAACTGGTCTTTAACTGATCCATTCAAGTGGAACGTCTGGCAAAGTCTCGACGAAGGCACCACCTACTTTCTTGCGGAGGGGTATTGGATGTATGGCGATGCCCGGCAGTTTGCGCCGGACGGTGGCGGCGAGTTGCATTTCATTGTTGGCGTGGACGAGGCCGGCAATGAAGTCACCGAGCGCAGCAATGCCGTTCGGCCGTCGGATGCGGCTGCGCCGTTGTCGCCCCTCGTTGGGCTGTCGGCGTATTGGGATGGCGATAGCTATCTGGACGAGTTTGGTCTTGCCGAAATTATGAATGCGGGCGAAGGGATTTTTGGCTCCAGCCAATTGCTTCCGTCGGGTTCTCCGGGGCTCGTGTTCGAGTCGCCCACCGAGGCCGATCTCTTTTACAGCAAGTCCACGATTTTCGACAATTACTCGGCCCGCACCGTCAATTGCTGGATTAACCTGCAGAGTTGGCACGGGAATTTTCTGCTTTCCGATGTGACGGATGACGGCCTCGGCGGTTGCACGGGCTTAAGTCTGCGCATGTGTGCCGATGGTGGTTTTTACGAGTTCGGCAGCCATTACGAAGCTGGTTGGGATGGGACTAATGCGGGTTTGCAGCCAGGGCAAATCATCCAGGGGACTTGGTTCATGCTGACGATCACGTCGGACAATTCCGAAATGCGCGTTTACATCAACGGCGCTTTGTCCGGCACGCTGGCGCTGACGGGGGCGACAACGCCTTATACCGAGGGTGGGCCAGAATCCTTCTGGCTGAACGGGCCGCACTTCTGGGGAAACATGATTGGTCAGTTTTGCTATCTCGGCGTCTGGGGTCGCGTGCTGGATCCCACGGAACTGGGAACACTTTACAACAACGGCGCTGGGCTCGCATTCGCGGGTCTCTAAACCACAACCAAAACTAAAATTATGACCGCAATTGCCATTAAACCGAAAACCATTGAGCTAACGCCGGCACGCACGGCGCAGATCAACAATATCACCTGGCGCACCAACGATGATTCGTTTGCCCGTAAGCTGACCGTCATCGTGAACAACGCCACGGCGTTTACCGTCGAGGGCGCGGATTATGACGCGCTCGGGCAATGGACGGATGACACCATCAAGGGGCTGATCCTGGTGCGGTTCGGCCTCGAACTGGCGTAAGTCCGTAGCTCGGACGGGCCAATAAATTTATGCCGCTCACGCTTATCAAAGAGACCGGCGCCGGTCTGGTGGACGCCAACAGCTACGCCGACGTGGCAGACGGCGACGTTTACCACGCCGGGCATTTGTATGCCTCGGCGTGGAGCGCGGCCAGCGCGGAACAAAAAGCCGTGGCGCTCGTGATGGCGTCGCGGCTGATGGATGCCGAATACCAATTCGGCGGCGTGCGGGCCGTGGCCAGTCAGGCTTTGCAATGGCCTCGGGAGGACTGCCCCGATCCTGACGCGGGCGATGTGGTTGCCAAGACGATGGTCCCGAAGGCCATCGTCGAGGCCGCGTGCGAACTGGCACGGGAGCTCATCATCGCCGATCGCACGGCCGCGCCGGCCGGTGAGGGTTTGAGCTATCAAAACATCGGCAGCACGCAGACGGGTTACAACAAGTCTGATACTCGTCCCATCATTCCCGCCGTGGTCCAGGCGTTGCTGGGGAAATATGGTGCTTTGATTAAGGCGAAGAGTGGTTCCGTGAAACTTGTGCGGACCTAGCGGTCGGCCACCAACAACCATGAACACCAATATGAACCCGACTGAATTTATCCAGGCAATTGACCATGCCGCCGGCATGAATGATCGCTGGTTGTTTCTCGCCGCGTTCTGCCTGTTGCTCATCGGCTGCGGTCTGGTGATTTACTGGCTGGTGCGGCAACTGCAGGCCGTGATTGCCGATCACAAGGAACTGCGCAACGAGCATCACGCCGCGCTCGCGGAAATCATCGCGGCACAAAATGAAACCGCTATGAAACTCGCCGTGTGTCTCGACCAAAATTCAGAGGCGCTGCGCGAGTGTGCTTTTGAACTTCGCCGGTTTCAGGAGCGAAAAGAAAACTGATTATGAAAGGAATCATTACCATGAAAAAATACGCTGCAATCCATGTCGGCACCCGTTGGGCGACCGATCATACCTGGGGCGTGATGGTGGAAGGCGTTAAGCCGTCCGCTGAATTGTTGTGCGTTGGCTGCACCCAAGCACAGGCTGAAGGCATGGCCGAAAAATTGAATGGACCGCCGTCGCATACCAGGCGCGTTAAGTCGGCGGTCGCGGCGGCTGTGCTGGTGGCGTCGCTGCTCTTTTCCGGCTGCACGATCGCGCCGCTCAAGGGTGGCAAGGCCACGACCAGCCAGGCGGCCGGACACATCGAGCAAAGTGTCGCCCAGGGCGAGAACCCGGCGCAGGCATCCCGGCAGGATCAGGAAACCGTTCGCACGAAGTCTTACACCGTGCCGGCCGGTTCCCGCATGGTGGAGACGCACGTCACCGCCGACGCGGGCGGAGTGTTCGCCACGAATGCAACCGCCGTGGTGCTCAGTGCGCCAATGCCAGTCGTAGAACATGAAGAGACCCGCGCCAAAACGGAGCTGGGCGCGGCTCAGAAGGACACGGCGCGCGAGTTGAGCGCGAAGCTGGCCAGTCTTAAGGGCATCGTGTGGGTCGGCGTGGCGCTGTTTTTATTCGGCCTGGCTACTTTGTTCTACCCGCCGTTGAAACTCCTGATTGGCAGTGTCACAACGAGCGTGGCAGTCATTGTAGGCGGTCTGGCGCTGATGGTCTTGCCGACGCTGGTCGTCGGGAATGAACTTCTAATTTTGGCCGGCGTCGCGGTGGCCGTCGGTCTGTGGTTTCTGGCGCATCGGCATGGGCAACTGCGCGGGTTGGTGGAGGCTTCCAATAATTCCGAAACGAAAGGTGGCTTATGAATGCATCGGAGTTTTTAAA
>CAIXPZ010000061.1 GCA_903921455.1 uncultured Verrucomicrobia subdivision 3 bacterium
AATTTGCAAAGCTGGATCAACAGAATGGTCGGTGCGATGAAACGCGCGACATCAACGGCGGGTATTTTTAGACAAACCCGCCGGGGTGGGTTATTTTCATCGTGCCTTGTCATGCCAATAACAACCCGCTTCCGCCTGATTGTTCTGTGTGCCGGTGGCGCGCTGGCGGTTGCCTTCGCTGCTTCCGCGCAAACCAATTATTACCGGACCAACGGCACGGAATACGCCGTCATCGGCGCATTGCCGGGCGACCAGATGTTTCCGGATGCGGCGATATCAACCACCGGCGGCTTTGTGGTCTGGCAGGACAACGCCACCGACGGCGACAGTTGGGGCATCAGCGCGCGGCGGCTGGATCCGACTCTTTCCGGCACGCTGGGCACTTTCCGCGTGAACGCGCAAGGTGCGGGCAGCCAGGAAAACGCGCGGGTGGCCCTGCTCAAAAATGGCGGCGCGGCTTTTGTCTGGCAGGGTGGAAAATTGGGTTTTCAGCATGTCTATGCGCGGTTTTTGACGCCGACCAACACCTTTCTCTCTACAAATGAGATTCTGGTGAACACTTTCACCAACAATTTTCAAATCAATCCGACCATTGCAGTATTGAACAATAGCAACCTAGTCGTGGTGTGGGGCAGCTATAACCAGGCAAACTCAAATTCCATGCAGGATGTGTTTGGCCAACTTTTGTCGCCCACGGGGCAAAAGATTGGCGGCGAATTTCTGGTCAACCAGTTTACCACCTATAACCAGCGCACCCCTTCGGTCGCTGCGCTGGCTGGCGGCGGTTTTGTGGTTACCTGGGTGTCCGAACAGCAGCGGCGACTGGCGACAGCGCTGAACACCAACTCGACCTATGTCAGATCTGCCAGCACGCTCACGCCCAGCGTGGACGTTTATGCGCGTTTGTTCAACGCCAGCGGCGCGGCGTCTGGCAATGAGTTTCTGGTCAACACAGATTACAACCCCTGTGCGAATCCGGCGGCGGCGGCGGCGACGGACGGAAGTTTCGCGATTGTCTGGGGAGCCGTTGACCAGACGGTGTCGAGCAACAGCTTGGATATTTATGGCCGCACATTTTCCAGCGCCGGCACCGGCGGTTCGGTAGTCCGCATCAATACTTATCTCTACGGCGACCAGTATACGCCGCGGGTCAGTTCCATCGGATTGGATTATTTGGTGTCGTGGACCAGTCTGGCGCAGGATGGGTCGGGAGCAGGTGTCTATGCCCAATTCATCCATGCTGACGGCACTTTGGTGGGGAGCGAAATGCGGGTCAACACCACCACGGTCAGCCAGCAGATGCAGCCGGCTGTGGCGTCGGATGGAGCGAATCAGTTTTTGGTGGTGTGGACGAGTTTCACTGGATTGCCGAACACGTTTGATTTGTTTGCCCAGCGCTATGCGAATGTGTCGGCGGTGTTGCAGCCGATGGCTGCGCCGTATGTCTGGGTGCCGTTTACTTTGGTCAGCAATGTCTATCAGCCGCGCCTCGTGGTGTCTTGGGCGACGCTGCTGGGCTTGTCGGTTTCCAATTTTGAAGTGTATGTGGACGGTGCTGGCACGCCCTCCGGCTTGGTCGTGAGCAACCAGTGGACCATGACGGCAGTCAATGGTTTGACCACCAATACCACTCATTCCTTTCAGGTTGACTACGTCCTAACCGACGGGCGACGTGCACCGATTTCGCCATCCACCAGCGGCACGACCTGGAGCGGATTGAACTGGGGCGGGGTGCCCTATGAATGGATGGCAGCGTTCTTCGGCGGATATTCCAATGGCCATTACATCAGCACTTACTGGCCGTCGCCCAGCGCAGGGCTTGTCGCTGGTGGACCGACGCTGGCGCAGGTGTTTTTGAGCGGCGGCAATCCGCTGGATCCCGGCACCTGGCTACAGACCACATTGTCACGAACGCCGCAGGGGATGTTCCTTGGCTGGAACACCCAACCGGGCGCAACCTATCAAGTGCAGGTCACAACCAATTTCACCTCGTGGAGTAATCTGGGTTCGCCCCGGTTTGCGGCGGGGACGACGGACTCGGTTTATGTCGGCAGCAGTTCGGCGGGTTACTACCGCGTGATGTTGCTGCGCTAAATTAACTTGTATGCGGAAACTGATTAATAAACTTTTCTGGGTTGGTGCGTTGCTTCTGACGCTGCCATCCGCGTGGGGCTTTGTTCCCGGCGGGCCGGTCGGCAACGGCGGTGACGCGTGGCAGACTCCTGCCATTGATTACGGCGGCTTAATGGCACCGAAGAACATTGGCGAAGAGTATCGCCGGGTAACTCCGGTGATGTATTATGCCTGCGACTCGAGTTTTCTTAACTATTTCGGGGCGGTGGGTTCCACAAACATTGACGCGGCGTTTGGCATGATGAACAACGTGCTAACCAACAATGTTTCCAGCTACAGCACCGACCTGTCCGAGTTTCCGATGGAATCTCAGCAGACCTTACCAACGGCCTACGCGGCGGGATTGACGGATTTGAAGTCTTACACCCTCGAATTGCTGGTTGGGCAGATGGGTTTGGCCAGTCCGGATCGTTATGTCTGGACCTTGCATGATCGCATCGTGCTACCACCAGGGGTTTGTCCGGTGGACATTGCCTACAACGTGATCCAGCGGAACCTAGATGTGGTCAATTCCCCGTTCGACCAGGTGCAATACTCACCGTATGTCAACGGCACATTATTCACTTACCAGATATTTGAGAACTGCGTTGGCGTTCCCTTGGCTGGAACCATCACCAGTTCGGTTGACCCATTTTCCAGTGCCAACACAGCGGTGGCTTCAGAGAGTTTACGGGATGGCGGGTTCTTCGTGGGATTGACCCGCGATGACGTGGCGGGATTGAGATATTTGTTGAATTCAAACAACATTAACTGGGAGGCCACGGCTCCCAGCGGCTCTCTGCTGCTGGTGACCAATGTTCAGTCACCCATAACGCGCAGCACGTTTCCCATCAGCCTGCTGTTCTCCCAGG
>CAIXPZ010000062.1 GCA_903921455.1 uncultured Verrucomicrobia subdivision 3 bacterium
AAGTTTTTTTTGGTTTAACTCCGTCACAGCATCAGGTATTTGGGGCTGGTACGCGCATCAATGTGAAGGGTCAATCGGGCTGTTTTTGGCATCCCGTTCCAATTGACGGTCGACACCGCGGCGCATCTTCTTGCAGGCAGATTTTGCCGTAACCCGCAGCCCATAATACCCGCTTTTCCGGTCGGATCCCTTATGGCCAGCGTGCTCGGTTTTCAGCTTGTTGCGGGACATGGGATTAGTGGTTTTTGTGGATCGCCACCAGCCGCACCTTGTCGCCTTCTTTCAATTCAGTGCTGCGGTTCTTGTTCGAGCGGTGTCCCTTGCTCTTCAAAACCTGATATGCAAAATTGACGACCGTTTCGCTTTTGCCGGTCAAGGCCGAAACGCGTTTAATCACCTCCGACTTATCGCAGTACTCTTTGCTCGCTTCCGTAAAAAGCGTCCCATAAAGCGTTCCGGGGCGATACGGGCAGTCGCTGGGAATGGCTTCGGTCGGGATGGCGTTCGATGATGGCTTGACGCTGCGGGGTGCTTTCCGTGTGCGTTTCTTTGCTGGGCGTTTGGCTGTGCTCATGTGTCCTCCAATGTTGGTTGGCACACGTACAACCCGGTGTGAGCACTATTGCAACCACTATTTCATTCAGTGCGCCACATGCAGGATAGCTCAGTGATATATGTCGCGCAGAAGTTGTTTATACCTTGAGAGGTGAGGCTAGGATCGAATCCTAGAGCGAATGGCGGGGGTTACAGGGCTAGTCGAAACACAATTGCATCCAGAGCTTGCGAGCGATGACGAGAGTCTGGGTTAAAAGCTGTCGACAATACATACATAGGCGGTGGCGCGGGCAGCAGGACGGCTTGGTGTGCGGCAGCGGTTTCCAAATTGTAGTAGTGGCGGAACCCCGCTTGTCCAAAATCTCGATTGCCGTTAGTGTCTCGACGTGATCCGCTCGATCAATGACCACGAAACCACTGCACCTGATCTGCCGAAGATCATCCAATCAATCTTCGCGCCGAAGGGCTTGCTGTCCACATTCCCAGGCTTCGAATACCGTGAGCAACAGCAGCAAATGGCCGTCGCCGTGTCCCGGGCATTTGAAGTCTCGCACCATCTGGCTGCCGAGGCTGGTACGGGTGTCGGTAAAAGTTACGGCTACCTGATTCCAGCGGTGCTTCATGCCCTCGCGCATCGGCACCGCGTTATCGTTTCCACTCACACAATCAACCTCCAGGAACAGTTGCTCGAAAAAGACATCCCGTACGTCCAAAAGTTACTAACGAAGTTGGACGACGAAGATTTACTGGCCCATCTGCATCAGCAACGGCCTCAGGATGAAGTCAGTCAATCGATACCTGATGCTGATCTGCTGTTATTCCGAGCAGTATTGGTCAAAGGCCGCGCCAATTACCTCTGTCCGCATCGGTTGGAGCGAGCCCTACGCGACGCCAAGAGCCTGTTCGTTGGCCCAGAGCAGACGGAATTGCGCCGCATTGCTGAATGGGCACGGAAAACCAAGGATGGGTCGTTGTCGGATCTGGATATCCAGCCCGATCCAAAGGTTTGGTCGGAAGTCTGCTCTGAGCGTGGCATCTGTACCCCGAAGATCTGCGAAGCCGATGGGCAGTCCTGCTTTTTTCAACAAGCTCGACGATTAATCCGGACAGCAGACCTACTGGTGGTCAATCACCATATCCTGTTCACCGAATTAGGCATTCGCGATGAGATAGAGGATGAGGAGGAGGACAAAGGCGAGACCACTGGTGTGCTCCTGCCCCAGTTTGACTGTGTGATATTGGATGAGGCCCACACAATGGAGGCGACTGCTGCCGAGCATATTGGCATCGGCGTGTCGCGAGGTGGAATTCATTGGTGGCTGCATCGGCTGTGGAATCCGAAGCAGGAGAAAGGCCTGCTTGCGACATTGCGACAAGGCCACCTCACGCCAGAAGTCACCAACCTGCTCGAATTGACGGATGACTTCTTTGAATCCATTGAGGAGATCGCTTTCCCGGTAAGCGATGGTCGAACAGTCGGTCGTGCCAAACATTCTTCACCTTCTGATGCACCATCCACATCGCAGGGACAGTCGAACGTATTTCGGGTTCGCAAACCATTGATTGTCCCAGACATCATCACCGAGCCGCTGAATCAACTGCTGGCTGGAGTGGCTGAACTGATCAAGACCGTTGAGGACAAGACGACCAGGGAAGAACTGCGGGAGTGGTCTCGGCGTGGACATGGAGTCCAGGAGCAGATCCGTGGCTTTCTCACCCAGGAAGCCGACGACCATGTCTACTGGGTTGAGCGCACTGGAAGGCGTCAGACCAACATCGAATTGCGGGCCGCCCCCATCGACATCGCACCGTATATGCAACGGATGCTCTTCAAGCCACATGATTCCGTGGTGATGACCAGCGCCACCTTGGCTGTCGGCAACCAGCTCGACTACTTTCTAAAGCGGGTCGGTGGCGAGGCGGCTGAACGACTACAATTGGGATCACCGTTTGATTTTCAGAAGCAAATGAAGATTTGCATACCCAAGGCGATGCCGGATCCACGGGATGGCGGCTACCGAACTGCGCTGGTTCACTGGTTGGAGCATTTCATTCGCCTGACTCACGGCAAGGCTTTGGTATTGTTTACCAACCAGCGATTATTGCGGGATGTAGCGGTGGAGATGGAGGGGTTCTTCCAAGAATTGGGAGTCGCCTGTTATGCCCAAGGTCAGGGGCTGCCACGGCGGCTGCTATTGAGTCGGTTCAAGGAGGAAATCGATAGCGTACTGTTTGGCACCGATAGTTTCTGGCAGGGAGTGGATGTCCCGGGCGTCGCATTAAGCAATGTGATCATTACGCGGCTCCCGTTTGCTGTACCGGATCATCCGCTCGTGGAGGCAAGGATGGAAGCCATCGAAGCCCGGGGTGGCAGTGCATTTAACGAATACTCCTTGCCTGAGGCAGTGCTCAAGTTGCGGCAAGGCATAGGTCGCCTGATCCGCACCAAGACCGACACGGGTATTGTCGTGATATTGGATAACCGCATCTTGACCAAGGCTTATGGTCGAGTGTTTTTGGCGTCGTTGCCACAGTGCCCGGTTGAGGTGGTGTAGAAGGATTGGGTGATTTCACACGGGTAGTCCACCACCTAACGACCAGCACGCCATTCGAATTATAGTGGCACAGCGACAAGGGCAATCTTACCCGTCAGTCCCAACACCCGCTCCGGCATTTCCTTGCCTGCCTTGAATTTCACAACCATGCAGGCGGGTGCCTACAGTGTTCAAACTCGGCAAACTGTTAATTGTGACGGATATCGCTAGGCCGCATCAAAGCAACTGGCTCAAGAGGGTCTTGGCCGGAACCACCACCGGGCCATTCGTTTGAAAGCAGTCCACAGGTTCAAATGGCAAGTCCATGACGACTTGAAACGCGTGTGCCGCCTTCGTCTGTGCCTGAAATAACCCCAGCGCCGGAGACAATCCGGTGTCCGCTGCTTTCACTTCCACCAAAAACCATGGTTTGCGGTCGCGGACGACAAGAAAATCCACTTCCCGTTTCATTTTGTCACGGAGGTAGCGCAATTCGAACTCACCAAAGCCAAGGTCCGTCCAGCCTTCCACTGCCTTGAGGAGGTGGCAGGCCACCAAAGTTTCCGCCCGTGCTCCCACATCGGCGACACCACTCCAGTCTCGCAAAAACCACTTCGGCTCTTTGCGGAGCGCCTTTGTGACATTGGCAAACCAAGGCCGCACCAAAAAACCATAGTGCAGTCGTCCCAGTAGATCGACCCAGCGCTTGACCGTATCGACCGCGATGCCGATCTCCTGCGCCAAATTTGAATAAACCAATTGTTGGCCACTGCGTTCAGCGAGGATCTGCATCAGCGTCTCCATGGTGCCGAGATCTTGGACGTGGGTGACCTCGCGCAAATCCTCCCGCGACAACTGTTCCTGACGCAAGGAACGCCAGCGGCGAGAAAATCGGGTGTCGCGGCGCAGAAATGGTTCTGGAAACCCGCCGTGCTCCCAAAGTGCATCCCAATCAGTGGCCGAGATTGGGGCGGGAGCCTGAATCTCCTGCTGCGGCAATTCGGTGCGTATACTTTCTCCAACAGACCAAGGATGCATCCGGTAAAGCAGATACCGCCCCATCAGACTATCACCTCCACGCCGAAACACATCCAGTCGCGAACTACCGGTGACGATCAGGCGCATCCGATCTTCGTAGGTATCAAAAAAGCCCTTCAACAGCGCCTTCCATTTCATATGCTTGTGAAGTTCATCGAAGACGATGACAATCGGTTTCGCTCGAACGCGTTCGAGATGCAGTTCAGTTGCGAGTGCCGTTGGCCCACGCAATAAACAGCGCCGGTCATCCGCATTGTCCCAATTCAGATAGTGATCGCCAACGGATCGGCAGACTGTGGTTTTTCCGACTTGGCGCGGCCCGCTGACCAGTGCCATTTGGCGGTGACGTTGGAGATGGTCCTCCAGCACGGCGGTATAGAGACGGGGTCGTTTGGACATGTGTACCATTATCGATAGCGTCGTAAATTAGTCCAGACTATTTTACGATAGTGTCGAATTTAGTCAGAATGGAATTGTGGCGTACATTTACGAAAATCGGCGGCAAATCGGGCAATCTGGGTGCATTCTTTGTGGGCGCAGTTGCAAGCAGGACGTGGAACGGATCCAGCCACAAAATCATCACCGTTTTGCCCGCCGGTAACACAATTCGTCTAGCGCCAACTCAGCTTCCTTGACCCTCGAAATTAGAAGCCGCACACTTGTGTGGTATGACGCATCGACCGCAACGCATTTTGCATGTGGATGGCGACGCATTTTTCGCCTCCTGCGAGGTTGCGCTCGATCCATCCCTGCGTGGTAAACCGGTTTTCGTTGGGGGTGGACGGCGGGGTGATGGAATCGTCATTGCCGCCAATTACATTGCCAAGAAATCGGGCATTACAACCGGCATGGCCTGCTTTGAGGCACGGCGACAATGCCCAACCGGCGTGCTGGTCAAACCGCATTACGACGAATACCGACGGCTGTCCGTCGAAATGTTCCGCCGCGTCCGCCAATACACGCCGTTGATGGTGCCGACATCGATTGATGAAGGTTTCCTCGATTTCACCGATTCGCCAAGTGTGTTCCGTTGTAAAACCCCGGATGAACTCGTTGGGAGAATGAAGCGCGAGATCACCAGCGAGGTTGGCATTCCTGTCACCATGGGACTCGGTTCGTCTCGTTGGCTTTCCAAGATGGCAACCGAGCACTGCAAGCCGGACGGCTTTTTCGAAGTGCCTGCCGACAATGAGCGGGAATTCCTTTTTGATATGCCGGTGCAGAAATTAGCGGGAATTGCTGAACGTCGTGCCCGCTCATTACGCGTGCTGGGCATCTGGACGTTTGGGGATGTGGCGAGGTTACCGTTGGGGCTCTTGGAGAAGCGTTACGGTTTTTTCGGTTTGCAGTTGTGGCTCTTGGCAACCGGTCAGCTGCGGGAAAAACTCGCAACCGCCAATAAATCC
>CAIXPZ010000063.1 GCA_903921455.1 uncultured Verrucomicrobia subdivision 3 bacterium
GGCATCGCGCACGACGGCGACGCCGACCGCGTGCTGCTCTGCGATGAAATGGGCAACTTGATTGACGGCGACGACATCATGGCCATCGCCACGCTGGAGATGCTCGCGGAAAAAACTCTGGCCAAAAAAACTTTGGTCAGCACCGTGATGAGCAATGCCGGACTCGAAGCCGCCATCACCAAGGCTGGCGGCAAAATGATCCGCACCAACGTTGGCGACAAGAATGTGATTGATGAGATGCTGCGACACGGCTTCAACTTCGGCGGTGAGCAGAGCGGGCACCTGATTTTCCGCGACTACGCCAGCACCGGCGACGGCCTGGTGGCCGCGCTGCAAATTCTACGCATCATGAAGGCCAAGGACGCGCCGCTGTCACAGCTCGCGAAGTGCTGGACGCGGTTTCCGCAGCTCGTAACGAACGTGAAGGTGCGCGAGAAAAAACCATTCGCGCAACTCGCCGGCGTGAATCAGCTCGTGGCGGCTGCGGAAAAGGAACTGGCCGCACAAGGCGGGCGGTTGCTCCTGCGCTACTCCGGCACCGAGCCGAAAGCGCGCTTGCTGGTGGAAGGCCGCGACGCGGCGACGCTGAAACGCTGGTCCGAAAAAATCTGCGGCGCGATTCAGAAGCAGATTGGCGGGTGAGCTTTTAGGCAAGGACCTTAATATTTATCCCGCTACTAGGGCACAAGCATGTTTTCCGGGCGGAACTGTCCGACAAACGCACGAGGGAGTTTTGTATCCAGTGAACCTGGCAACATCGCTTCAGGTTCGGCGTGACCATCGCAGAAAACAACATTGGCCTTTTGCGAATGCCGAAAATGACCGTAAGGATAGTAGTATGAACTTGTCCAGTTGGTGATAACCTCCAGAAAAGTAAACTCGATTAACATCGGGTTATTCTTTGACATCGGCGGCTCGTAATCCACAGCTTGTGCGGCATCGGCAAAGAGCAAAGTTGCCGATGGATTTGGAACCTTTAAGATTTTATAGGATGGGACGGCCGGACCGGAAAAATAACTACCCCGGCCACCGAGATAAACATTGTATCCATACTGATAAATCCAATTGTCTTCGGTCACGCCATAACCCGCCAGAGTTTTGCAGAGGGAGGGGCAAAGCCTCACGTTGCTGCCTTTGAGGTAGGGGAACAGCGGCCCAGTTGTCAGGTCAAAAGGCAACTGATAGAGCGGGCCATTTCCCAAGTAGCCAAACCAATAGAAAATTCCATTTGTCCCGGTGGCCACCTGGTTTCGGAAACATACATCGTAGCTTTCGCTCCAATACATTGCCGAGGCGATGCCATGCTGACGCAGATTGCTGGCGCAATTATTCCGCTCGGCGGTGAGCTTGCTCCGGGCCAATGCCGGCAACAGCAGGCCTGCCAGTATGCCAATAATAGCAATAACAACGAGCAGTTCGATGAGAGTAAATGCACCTCGAAAAAAAAGCCTCCGCTTTAGCTCGCAATAAGACCTAGCTACAGCCCGTAATCCCAATGCTGAAGAATTCAGTGTCATGGATTTACGACCTCATACTAGCCGGAATAAGCCTTCTTGTAAACTGAGTTTCAAAAGCCGCCAAGTGAAAATCTTCCTTTGCGAGCTTTGCGTGAGAAGTCTTTCCTACGATGCGGCTGGCTTGTGCTCAAGTTGAAAGCTTGCGACGCATTTGTGGCAGATGCAGGCGCGGTTGCGCAGCGCCTCCGGCACCCGCGCCAGCAGTTCGCTGGGAATCTCCAATGACGCACACCAGCACGGACATTTATGGGCGGCGAGCGTGCACAGCTGGCAGTCGTTCGGCCCGCCGCAAAGCGGGCAGATGGCGGGATCAAATGTTTGCGGCGGGTTCATGGCGAACTTTGGCGGGGCCGGTTAAAATTGCGCGCGCAGGCCGCCGTAAAATCCCCGGCCCAGCGCCGGGAAGCCAAACGCCTCCTGGTATTTTGCGTCCGTCAGATTTTCCGCGCGGGCGAAAATTTCCAGATGCTTTTGCACCTGCCAGCGCAGGGCGAGATCCAATTTCAGGTAGAACGGCAAGTTGACGGTGCTCGCGGGAAAGGTGTTGTAATTCCGGTCGCTGCGCGCGCCGGTGAACAAGGCGGATGCGTCGGCGGAAAGCTTGGGGATGATCTGCCAGTTCACATTCAGGCTGCCGCTGTTTTCAGGCCGGCGCACCAGTGCCGCGCCGGTGTCGAGGTCTTCGGCGCGAAGCCAAGTGTAGCTGGCGCGCGCGGTGAGATTGGTGAGGATTTGCCAGGCGGCGAACGTCTCGAGGCCAAACGTCCGCGCGCGCCCGATGTTCTCCGGCATAAAAGTTTTGCCGGAATACTGGATGAGATTGTCGAAGTCGTTGTGAAAAAACGTCGCGCCGATACGCAGTTGGTTTTTCAACAGCGGCTGTTCGATGCCGGCGTCCCAGCCGAGGCTTTTTTCCGGCTGCAAATTCGGGTTGCCGTAATACGGAAAATACAGGTCGGAAATGCTCGGCGCGCGGAAGCCGGTGCCCAC
>CAIXPZ010000064.1 GCA_903921455.1 uncultured Verrucomicrobia subdivision 3 bacterium
CATCATGACCGACGCCGACGTGGATGGTTCGCACATCCGCACGTTGCTGCTGACATTTTTCTACCGTCAGATGCCGCAGCTTGTGAAGCAGGGCTTCGTTTACATCGCCCAGCCGCCACTTTACAGCATCACGCGCAAGAAGAAGACCGATTACATTGACGACGATGTGCAGCTCAATCGCATCCTGTTACA
This sequence comes from uncultured Verrucomicrobia subdivision 3 bacterium, assembly GCA_903921455.1. Next base: position 193 of record CAIXPZ010000064.1, read on the forward strand.
GAACGGTGTCGAGGAAGTGCGGTTGAAGAATCTGGCCGACGGCAAAGAATTCAACCCGAAGCAGCTCGAAGAAATTCTCACGCTGCTCGAATCGCTCGACAAGCACGCCACCCACATTAAACGGCTTGGGGGCGATTTTGCGGATTACGTCGAAAAGCGCGCGAAGGACGGCACGTTGCCGCAAACGATGATCAAGGTCCGTTCCGGCAACGACGAGAAGGTCCACTATTTCCTCAGCAAAGCGGAAGTGGATGAGTTCAAAGCGGCGAACAACGATCTATTCGGCAGCGACACGGAAGTCGAGCGCAAGAAGGACGGCCCGACGCGTCGTGCCAAAGAATCGAATTTGCACCTGGAAAGTAAGGCCATCACGGATTTGCTGGGCAGACTTTTGAAGAAAGGCCTGGCGGTGGATCACTACGCCGCGCAGGACAAGCCGCTGTTCGAATTGACCGAGGGCGAAGGCGAGCGCGCAAACGTCACGCCGCTGTTTTCGATTCCCGAAATCCTTGAAGGCGTGAAAAACGTGGGCAAGAAAGGCATCCAGATGACGCGCTTCAAAGGTTTGGGTGAAATGGACGCCAAGGAGCTGTTCGAGACCACGATGAATCCGGTGAAGCGCAAGCTGCTCCGCATCGATCTTGCCGACGCCGTGGAGGCAGAAGAGATGTTTGTCACTTTGATGGGCGAAGAAGTTGAGCCGCGCCGTAATTTCATTGTGGATAATGCCCTGAACGTCCGCAACCTCGACGTTTAATCAGACTGAAACAATTTTTCCCGAATCCGTATCATGCCAGACGAAACTGAATCCACACCACCCGTCCCACCGCAGCAGCCCGAGCAGCACGCGAGCGGCGGCGCTTACACGCAGGGCGAAAAGATTTCCAAGATCAACGTCGCCGACGAGATCAAGAATTCGTTCCTCGACTACTCAATGTCCGTGATCATCTCGCGTGCGTTGCCTGACGTGCGCGACGGATTGAAGCCTTCGCAACGCCGCATCCTTTACGCGATGCACGAACTGTCGCTGTTCCCGGGACGCAAGCCATACAAGTGCGCGAAGATCTGCGGCGATACTTCAGGCAATTACCATCCGCACGGCGAAGCGGTGATCTATCCGACGCTTGTGCACATGGCCCAACCGTGGGCAATGCGCGAAAAGCTGGTGGACGGCAAAGGTAATTTCGGTTCTGTGGAAAACGATCCGCCGGCGGCGATGCGTTATACCGAGGCGCGCTTGACGCATCTCGGCGCGGCGTTGATGCAGGACATGGACAAGGACACGGTGGATTTCGTTCCGAACTACGACGAGCGTCTCACTGAGCCGAAGGTGTTTCCGGCGGCGTTTCCCAATTTGCTCGTCAACGGCGGCACGGGCATCGCGGTTGGCATGGCCACGAATATGGCGCCGCACAACCTGGGCGAAGTCGTGGACGGCATCTGCGCGCAGATTGACAAGCCGGAGATCACGATTCCCGAGCTGATGAAATTCATCAAGGGCGCGGATTTTCCGACCGGCGGATTTCTCTGTGGCATTGAGGGCATCAAAAATTATTTCACCACGGGTAAAGGCAGCCTCAAGCTGCGCGGACGCATCGGTCTGGAAGAGATGAAGGGGAACCGCGAACAGCTCGTCATCACCGAAATTCCTTACAACGTCAACCGCGCCGGTCTGGAAGAACAGATCGCGAACCTCGTGAATGAAAAAATCATCACGGAAATCTCCGCGATGCGGAACGAATCCGACGAGCATTGCCGCCTCGTAATTGAGTTGAAGCGCGACGCAAATCCGAAAGTCGTCATCGCTAAATTATTTCAGCACACGCAGCTGGAAGTTTCCTTCAGCGTCAACGCGCTCGCGATTGATCATGGGCGCCCGAAGACACTCAACCTGAAAGAAATCATTCAATGCTACATCGAGCATCGCCGCGAAGTGGTTTTGCGTCGCACGCGCTTTGAATTGCGCAAGGCTGAAGAGCGCGCCGAATTGCTCGAAGGTTATATCACCGCGCTGTCGAATCTCGATGAGTTCATCCATATCATCCGTTCCAGCAAGAACCGTGACGAGGCGCGGGTGAAACTGCTGGCGTTTGAGTGGTCGCGCGCGCAGGTGGAGCAGTGGGGTATTTTGATACGCAGTGAGTCACGTTTGGAGGCGGGCCGTTATGCGCTGACCGAGCGGCAGGTGGATGCGATTTTGGATCTGCGGCTCTATCAGCTGACCGGTCTGGAAATTGATAAGGTGGACAAGGAATACAAGGCGCTGATCGAAGTCATCAAGGACTTGCTCGATATTCTCGCCAAGGAATCGCGCGTGATGGCGATCATCAAGAAGGAGCTTCAGGAAATCAAGGAGAAGCACGCCACGCCGCGCAAGACGGAGATCGTCCCCGACGAAGGCGAAATTGCCATTGAAGACCTGATTGCGAACGAAGGCGTCATCATCACGCTGACGCACAATGGTCTGATCAAGCGCACCAACGTCAGCCAGTATCGTTCGCAGAAACGCGGCGGCAAGGGCGTCATCGGCATGACGACCAAGGACGGCGAGACCGAGGCGGACAATGATTTTGTCGAGCACCTGTTCACCGCCAGCACGCACGACTATTTGATGTTCTTCACGAACAGCGGCCGCGTGTATGTCGAGCGCGTGCATGAGATTCCCGACATGGGCCGCGCCGCGAAAGGCCGGAGTATCGCAAATCTGCTCGAACTCAAGGAAGGCGAGAAGGTTGCCGCGCTCATCCGCATCCTGTCAAAGACGGATGCGAACAAGGAGGACGTCACCTGGCAGCAGTCCGGCGAACTGTTCTTCGCCACGCAGCAGGGCACGGTGAAGAAGACCTCGCTCAACGAATTTTCCAACGTGCGCAAAGGCGGCATCATCGCCATCGGCATTGAGCCGGGCGATACGTTGATTGATGTGAAGCTTACGCGCGGCAGCACCGGCGAGGGCGATCACGGCGACGATGTGGTGCTTATCACCAAGGAAGGCATGAGCATCCGCTTCCACGAAACCGATGTGCGTTCGATGGGCCGGGCTGCCGGCGGCGTGCGCGGCATCAGTTTGGAAGTTGCCGATGCGCTCGTGGCGGCGGCGATTGTCGTGCCTGACGCGGCGTTGCTCGTCGCGGGCGTGAACGGCATCGGCAAGCGCACGGGCTTCGACGAATATCGCGTCCAATCACGCGGCGGCAAGGGCATCATCACGATGAAGACCGGCGACAAGACCGGCGGCGTGGTGGGCGCGCTCACCGTGCGCGATGCGGATGAAATCATGCTCATCACGGTCAGCGGTCAGATGGTTCGCACGTTTGTGAAAGACATCCGCGAAGCGGGGCGTAACACCATGGGCGTGAAACTTGTCAATCTCGATGCGGGCGACAAGCTGCAAGCCATCGCGCCGGTGGTCGGCGAAGATTTGCCGGACACGGCGGTGGAATCCAATTCAGTCACTGCGTGATTCGCCCGGCTACCATTGTGGCCGTCGTTTATTTAACGGCGGCCTTGACGACCTTGGCGGCAGACACCCCGTTGCAGCCGCTGCAGGAGCTGGCTTCGCGCACGCAAAACCTCCTGACGGATCCGCTGCCGGCGACCAACCGCCCGGTCTGGTTGAGTTCCATCACGCTGGGTTTTACCATGACGCGGGGGAACAGCGATACGTTGCTCGTGTCCGGTAAGTTTCGCACGGAACGCAAGTCTTCCATCAACGAATGGCTGCTGGGTGCGGATGGAGCCTATGGCGAAGATCATTCGGTTAGGAACTACGAGACCTTGCACGGGTTCGGTCAATTCAACCATTTTTTCACCACCCGATTCTATGGATTTGGGCGGGTAGATGCTTTGCACGATGGCATCAAGGACATCAAGTATCGGGTGACCGTCAGTCCGGGCGTGGGATATTATTTGTGCAAGGAGACGAATATGACATTTGCCGTGGAAACCGGCCCGTCGTTCATCACTGAGCGGCAGGGGAACGATGATCAGAATTATGCGGCCTGGCGTTTTGCCGAGCGTTTTGATCGTAAATTGAATTCGCGCGCCCGCATTTGGCATAGTGCAGAATTTATTCCCGAGTTGGACCAGACTGATAATTTCATCATCAATACCGACCTTGGGATCGAATCGCCTCTTGCTCGTGATTTAGCGCTGCAAGTTTATTTGCAGGATAACTACGTCAACCAGCCGGCCACCACCTACAAGCATAACGATCTGCGCATCGTCAGCGGTATTTCTTACAAGTTTTGAAATTTGCATGGTTTTTGTGCGCAGACTGGAAAAGACGGACACAGTTTTTGTAACCAATACTCGCTAAATCTCCCAAAATTAACTTGCCTTGGGCCGCCGAATGACATTTATTCACGCCTCTTTTTTATGAATAAAACCATAAACATTGTTGTGGCTGCCGGAATAATGGCTGTGTTGGCCAATAGCGCGTTCGCCCAAACCAATTTAATTGTGACCAATGTCGTTACCGTCACTGTAACGAACATTGTCACAGTAACCAATGTCGTGTCCGCGCCACCCGCTGCCGCGCCTGCTTCTGCCGTGGTAGATGTTGCCTCAAAGCTTCCGTCGGTAGAGCCGAAGTATCCGTGGGAAAGTTCCGTCAGTGCCGGACTGACGCTGACCCGTGGCAACAGTCATACGCTGCTTTACACGGCCGGGCTCACTAGCACCAAAAAGACGCCAGATAATGAATATCTCCTTGGCGCCAGCGGAGCCTATGGCAGTCAAAATTCAAAGGACACGGTTAATAACTACGGCGGTTTTGCGCAATGGAACCGTCTTTTCACTGAAAGGTTTTACGGCTATCTGCGCACCGATGCGTTACGCGATGTCATTGCCGATCTCGATTACCGTGTCAACTTTGGCCCCGGTGCCGGGTATTACCTCATCAAGGGCACCAACACTACGCTGGGAGTTGAAGCGGGCGGTGGGATGCAGTTCGAGCACCTTGGGGGCAACTATAATTCCTTTGGCACGGCGCGCTTCGCTGAGAATTTCGAGCACAAATTCACCGACCGCGCGCGACTTTGGCAGAAGGCCGAAATCCTGCCGCAGGTTGACAAGTTCCAGAACTACGTTGTCAATTTTGAAATCGGCATGGAAGCTTCCATCAGCAAGAGTTTCAGCCTCAAAACATTTCTGGATGATACCTACCAAAGCGAGCCCGCCGCCGGTCGTTATCGTAACGACATAAAGCTCGTCAGCGGTCTTTCATATAAATTCTAAAGGCTTAAAAAACGGCAGCCCCGATTTTCTGGGCCGCCGTTTTAATTTTTCAGATTATCAGGGCGAAAGCCGTTCGATTTTCCAAGTTCCGTCCGCCTGCCGCTCATAACAAAACCGGTCATGCAACCGGCTGGGGCGACCCTGCCAGAATTCAATGCGCTCTGGTTTCAAAATGAAACCTCCCCAGTTCGAGGGTAGGGGAACGTCCTGCGGAAATTGCTTTTCCAACTCCCGCCATTTCGCCTCCAGAATTGAGCGATCTGGCACCGGCGTGCTTTGATGCGACGCCCAGGCCCCGATTTGGCTGCCGCGCGGACGTGATTTGAAATACGCCTCGGATTCCGCCGCCGGTAATTTGGTGACGGATCCAGTCACGCACACTTGTCGTTCGAGATCTGACCAGAAAAAAGTCAGTGCCGCATTGGGATTCTCGGCGAGTTCTCGGCCCTTGCGGCTATCGTAATTCGTGAAAAAAATGAAGCCGCGTTCATCCACCGATTTAAGCAGCACCGTCCGCGTTGAAGGGTTGCCCTGCTTGTCCACCGTGGCAAGCGTCATGGCATTGATGTCGGCCGGACGATGATTGCTGATGGCGCTCCCAAGTTTGTAGAGCGCGATGCCGATCTTGCGCCAGCGGCTTTGCGCGCGGTCGCCGGTCGCCTCGCGGAACCATGACTCAAATTGCGTGAGCGGGTTTGCGTTCAGCCCCGCGCGGTCGAGCGCGCCGCGCTGATAGTCTTCTCGGAAATCGCCGAGGTTCATTTTACATCCCTCGAAAAACCGTTAGGCCCAGCCCGACGAGAAACAGGTCGAACGCCAGTCGCAGGCCGCATGTCGCCCGCACGACTTTGTCATTGGCCGTGAACCATTCCAGCCAGTCGCGCAGCCGCCACGGTGCGATGGTGAACCAGATGCCGCCGACCACAAACGCATAGGCGAGGAGTTGGTTGACCAGCACGAAAGACGAGTCACCGAGGTGCGGCCGTCCCGTGTCCACCATCAGCTTGGCGAGCAAAAGGAAAATCACCGCCAGCGCGCGCGCGGCCAGAAAATCGCGCACAAAGATGCAGGATAAAACGCCCACCGCCGTGAAGCCCGCCAGCATCGCCGGTTTGTAGGCCGAGAAATCTGCGATGGGCTCGTTGTTCACGATCCAGACGAACCAGCCGGTCGCCAGCAGCATCAGCACCACGCCCAAGGGATAGTTCCGCGGGAACTTGCGGACAGCGGCGGTAAAATCCTTCGGCCGAGCCAGGCCGTAAATTTGCGGCACGCTCAATCCGGCCCCCAGTAAAATGGTCAGCAAAGACAGTTTCATCTTCAAAAATTAAACCATGAATCCACCGGAATAGACACGAAGAAACGAATTCTGGTCAAAAATAATTCCGCCGCCGGTTGCTGGGTGTGCTATTCCTCATCCAGCAGCTTCCAAACGCGTAAGGCCTCGGTTGCACCCCATGCCTGTGCATCGCAGCCGCGCTGCGTGTGCGGGGCGTCGCCGTCGAGGATTTCGGGAAGTTGGCCGAGGCAGCCGGTGTTCAGGATTTTATCCGAACTGCCGAGATAACTCTTTGCCGCCGCCGTGGCTGCTGGTGAAAAATTCCACGCTCGCGCCAGGGCCTCGCAAAACGTCGGAAACGTCCAGGTCCATGCCGTGCCGTTGTGATAAGCTGGCTTGCGGCGCGTGTCTTCGTCGCCCTCGTAGCGCGGCCAATAGGGTTCGTTTGGATGATTCAACAAGTGTCCGTCGCGATAAATGGCCAAGGGAACGGAAACCGGCAGCGGTGCCAGCGAACGCAGCGCGCCGGGCACGATGAGATATTTTTGCGCGGCTTCGACGCATCGTTTGGCGCGTTCGCCGGAAACGAGGCCGAGACTGACGGCAAAAAGGCAGTTGCTCCGCAACGCGTCGCTGGGTGTGGCGTCGCGGGCGATGATTCGCGGGCCGGCTATCAACACATCGGCGAACCAGCCCTTGTTCTCGAGCCAGAACAATTTTTCAAATGAAGCGGTCGCGTGGTCGGCGAGATCGCGCCATTTTTTCTGTTCAGCCTTGGCACTGATGGTTTCCAGCAGCCGCAGCAGCCGGATCCAGAGCACCTGAATCTCGACGGGATAACCTTCGCGCGGCGTGCCGGCGGGATAATTCGTGTCCATCCAGGTGAAATGGCTTGGGCTCCAGATCAGCGCGGAATCGGCGTCCATGTGAATCCCGTTGGGCGTGCCTCTGGAATAATTTTCCGCGATGCTCGTCAACACGGCGCGGATGGTGCGGTTGCCGTCCACCTTCGTGTTGAAAAACTGTTTCTCCGCCAAATCGTCGCAAACCACCGCGAACCACAGCGGTGCGTCCGACGTATCGCGATTGGACACATCATTGCCGTGAATGGTATTGGGCAGCGTGCCGTCCCGTTCAAACTTGGCGAACGTGAGCAATAGTTGCTTCACTTCGTCCGCCATACCTGCTGCCAGTAACCCACGTGCACAGATGAGCGAGTCGCGGCCCCAGTCTAGGAACCACGGATACCCGGCAATGACCGTCTTGCCCGAATCGCGGCGCACAACGAACTGTTTCGCGGCGTGTTCGAGCTGGGTTTGAAAACTGCTTGGCGGTTTCTCTGCTTTGGGATTTTTAACCGTTTTGGGATTTTCCGTATCAGCCGTTAGCACTAGCGCCACGTTTGCGCCCTTGACCAGCGGGAACTCAAACCAGCCAGGGCTATAAGCGTCGCCGCTTCCAGTCTGGCCGCGCGTCTGTTCGACGGGGTGGGGAATGTTCTCGCACCATTCTGGCTGCGCATGGTATTTGCCGGTATCGGCCAGCACCCGCAGTTGCCGGTCGGATGCGGGCGTGAAGGCAAAGCCGGCTTCCTTGTCGAGCAAGCGGAGATTCGATGCGAAATGAAAATCCGCGCCGCCATTGCGCTTGGTTTCACCGTGAAAATTCCGGTCCTCGATGTCCACGCGGACGGTCAGGCGCACGTCCGCCTCGACGGGCAATTGTTTGCCGCACGCTCGCTTTTCCGTCGGGCGGCTGAAATGAAATACCGTTGTATTCTTTCCGTCCAACATTTCCGCGCGCAATTCGATTTCCACCGTGCGGCCGTTGCCGGCGTTCGCCACAAAATTCCACACGGCGGTCGAGCCCGGCTGAAATGACATGAGACTTTTAAAGTCGAGTGGTGAGAGAAAACCATCTGCGTTCACCCAAATACGCAGGCGCTTCACGAACACATGGCGGTCCACCGGCACGGTGGGATTAAGATTGGCCCCGAGCACGCAATCGTATTTGGAATGCACGCGGCCCAGATCCACGCCCAGTCGCGCCATGCCGCCGATGCCGTTGGTGAGCAGGACGAGATCACTGGCTTGTGGGGGAACGCCGCCGATGGACGGTTGCGCTGGAAGAAAACGAACGGTGGCCGAAACTTTCGGTGACGTAGCCGCGTAGCGTTCCAAAACTAATTCTGCTTCCGCTGCCGCGCCGGGGGCAAAACTCGCGATGTGCCGGCTGCCGACAGCGGTGGATTGGACATGCACCACGGCCGCATTTTTATTCTGTCTGCCGTTTTCTTTTTGCGACATTGCCAAGGTAGCTCGAAACGGTGTGGAATCTTCAACCAACAACCAATGCTCCGGCGGCACGAGCGTGATGCGGTTGGCGTCGAGCAAGGTCCATTCGACGACGCGCGGGAAAACCTGGCCGGCTTCCGTTTCCGCGAGCAGATCGGTCAGAGCCGCTTTGCCTTCGCGCGCGGCGCATTCGCTGGCGGCGGCGAGGAAGTTCTTTGGCGAATGTTCGACTTGAGCCGCGAGCCATTGCCAGTCCAGCCCATTCACGGTCTCGGTGGGGATGATTTTGTTTAACGATTCTAAGGCCCAGGCGGCTCGCGCGCGGGCGTGGCGATAGTCGTCGCCACTCAAGCCTGCGGGCGTTGCGGTCGGGGCGAGACAATAGGCGGCACCGGCTGCTAGCGTGAAAACGGCATCGCTTTCCATCATGGAAATGTCCGGCAACGCTTGGCCCAGCAAATCAATTGCGGATGATGGATTGTGGAAGGTGGATTTCGGCAGCGTGACGACGTTTTCTTTTTCTACATCGGTGTTGACCAAGACCAAAACTGAATCTTTCCCTTCCGCCGATTTGCGGAGCAGGGCATATACGTGCGAATCAGGCAGGCTCACGCGGGTGAGGTTGGCGCTGTCAAAAAAACAGGGATGATTCGAGATTAGTTGATTCAGTTGCGCAAGTTCCGCGACGAGGTTGTTGGGATTGCCCCAGTTCAAGCCGGTGTTGCCGTGGACGCTGATCTTTTCCGTGGCGAGCCATTCCACACCGCCGGTGAAGGCGAAGCCGCCGACCGGACTGGTCAGCGCGCAGAGTTGGTTGCGCAAAAACGACCACGCGCGGCCCTTTTTGGCGAGGCGATCGTTGTCGTGCGTCTCGCTGTAATGGACGTAGCTGCCCACGCGCTCGTTTTGGCGGTTGGCGTAATCGAGATACCAGGCGATGTCCTTGCCGGCATAATTTTGAAACAACTCCGAGTAAGCCCATTGCATTCCGCCCTCGGTCAGCAACAGCTCCGTGGCATCCCACGACCCGCCGAGGCCTTCGAGCAAGAATATCGTTTCTGGAAATTCCTCCTGCACACGGGCCACAATGTATTGCCACGCGGGCGCGGGAATCTTGTAGCCGGCATCACAGCGGAAGCCATCCACCCCGCGCCGGCACCAGCTGAGCAGCGAATCGGCGATGAGATCCCAGAGCTTCACGTCGTGCTGTTCAAGCTCGACCAAATCTTCCCAGACCGTGCCCCACGCGCCGGGACTGGCAAATTCACCGTCCGGTTTCTTCAGGAAGAATTCAGGATGATTTTCTTGCAGGGTGGAACCCCAGCCCGTGTGGTTGATGACGATATCAATGAAGATGCGCGCGCCGAGTGCGTGGGCCGCGTAAGTCAGCTCGCAGAATTGGTCAATTCCTGTGGTGCGTTTATCAAACTCTACCAGCGCCGGATCCACCGCCGTCAAATCCAGCGCCGCATACGGACTGCCGAAACGTCCGAACCGCGCATACGTCGTCGGCGTCGGGTGGATGGGCAGCAAGTGAATGATTTTGCAGCCGAGCGTTTGGACGATGTGCGGCAGTTGTTTTGTCAGGTCGCGAAACGTGCCCGAGGGCGGCAACGTGGCATAACCTTGCGCCTCCAAAGTTTTCAATTGCACCGCCAGTTTTTCATCGGCGGTGCTGGCGAGCGACTTGGTTGGGCCGAACAACCGGGTGAAGGCGCAATAGATGGTGTTGGCCGTGCGCGTGAAATTGGGATGCACGGAAATCCCCACGTCCGAACCATCCGGCCAGTGCTGCCAGTTGTCTTCGTCTAGCAGATACGCCTTGGCCTTGAAGTAACCGACCTCCGCGAGCGGCAATTCGATTTGCCAGCCATCGGTGGTGGGCAGCATCGGCACATCGCGCCAGGAAGAATTGGCGACGACAGCCTGGCCCGCGTGGGCGGAGATGATTTCTTGTCGGCGGGCGGCGGCGCGACCAAGGTTGGTGCGGAGGCGGGCGGACCATTTCTTGGTTGCGGCCAGATCATTTCCGGCGCGCAATTGGAAAAGAATATTATCGCCGACAAAACGCACGAGACGTTCGCCGGTCGCGGGTGACATGCTAAATTGGGTTGGTTCCACCTGAAAAAGTTTTAACAGGAAGCAGGCGGCGGTGAAAGTAAAAGTGAAAATGGATTTTTCTTTGGGTTGCGTTGTCAGCGGGGGCCAATTAACTTGGCAGCGAATTTGCTGAATTTTTAGCATGGCGACGCCAACATTAAATCCGGGGGAGGAAGCTCAATTGATGCAGACGATTGAGATGTTCGAGGTGATTGTGCAGTCGCAATCGGGCGACACGCAATCGCTGGAGATTCTCAAGGAGGCCTATTCCAAGCTCGGGCGCGAGGATGACGTGATTAACACCTCCAAGCGGATTGCGCAGGCGTATCTCACCCAGGGGCAGTTGTCGTCGGCAATCCTGGAATATGAGACGGTGTTGCAGCGGCGGCCGGATGACGCGGATGTGCGCGCGGCGCTGAAGTCGATCGAGGACAAGGCGAGCAGCGCGGTGGTGCAGCCGGCGAATGATCCGGTTTCGATGGCGTCGGTCTCGGAGAACAATACGTCCGCCCGCCGCAAGGTGCGGACGACGGCGACTGAGGAGGTGGATGATGGGCGCAAGACGATGTATAAGATTTTTGTCGATAGCCGGATCATCACGGCGGGGGATTTTGATTTGTGCTGGCGGAATGTGGATTTGACGCTAACACCTTCCGATCCGGTGGAGCCATTCATCCAAATGCTGCATGAGAAGGGGATTCTGCTGGTTGATAAATCGCTAAAACTGCTTTCGGACAAGTCGCGGGTGGCGTATCTGCCGCTGGATCGTTACGACGTGGAAATGGATTTGACGCGCGGGTTTCCGGCGGACGTTTGCCGGCGCTGGTGTGTGCTCCCATTTGACCGCATGAGCAAGGCGATTTTGGTGGCCACGGCGAATCCATTCAACCAACAGGCGGCCAAGGAACTGGCCGAAGCGACCACGCACCGTTTGCTGTGGTATATCGCGTCGCCCACGGACATTATTGCCAACCTCCGCAAAGCCTTTCGCTGACCATGGCCAAAATCAAGTCATTCGCCGAACGAATCGCTGATGCCCTCGTTGAGGACGGACTGTTGAGCGCGAACCAGATTGAGGAGTTGCTGGAGCGGCAGAAGAAGGAAGGGGCGCGGCTGGTAAAACTGCTCATTGATAAAGACAAACAATATGTCAGCCCGGATGACTTGGCGGTGAGCATGGGGCGGGTGTTGAATGTCTCGCCCATCAATCTCACGCGCCTCAATATCTCCCCGGATGTCGTGGATTTGCTCCCCCGCGAGACGGCGCACAACCACAAGGTTGTTCCCGTCAGCCGGCTGGAAAATCGTTTGTTTCTCGCGATGGCGGATCCGTTGAACGTGATGGCGCTGGATGACGTCAAGCGCATCACCAAACTGGAAATCGTCCCGCTCATCGCCTCGGAAAAAGCGATCACGGACAAGCTGAATTCCATTGACGCAGCCAAGACGGGTTCCATGGAGGACCTCATTCAGGACGCGCAAAAACGGAGCGATGCCGAAGGCGACGCCGATACCATCGAGTCCATCAAGGAAGCCCGCGATGAAGTCAACCTGGACCAGTTGGCCGCCTCCAGCGAGGAGGCCCCGGTCATCAAGCTGGCCAATCTGATCGTCCTCCAAGCCATCAAGGATCGGGCGAGCGATATCCACTTGGAGCCGTTTGAGAAAGTGATGCGTCTGCGTTACCGCATTGACGGCGTGCTCATTGACGCCACGCCGCCGCCCAAGCAGATGCAACTCGCCCTCGCCTCGCGTTTTAAGATCATGTCGAACCTCGACATTGCCGAGCGCCGTTTGCCGCAGGACGGCCGTATGCGGGTGAAGGTCAGCGGCAAGGATTTTGATTTGCGCGTCTCGGTCTTGCCGACGGTGCATGGCGAAAAAATCGTGCTGCGCGTCCTCGACAAATCCAATTTGTCCGCCAGCCTCGACAAGCTGGGCCTCGACGAGAGCACGTTCAAGCAGTTCAAGAGCGCAATTGACGCGCCGCACGGGTTGATTCTGGTCACTGGTCCGACGGGTTCCGGCAAGACCACTACGCTTTATTCTGCGCTCAATGAGTTAAACAATCCGACGTGGAACATCATTACCGTTGAGGATCCGGTGGAATTTCAAATTCCCGGCATCAACCAGGTGCCGACGAAAAAGGAAATCGGTCTTTCCTTCGCCAATGCCTTGCGTTCCATCCTCCGTCAGGACCCGGACATTATTATGATCGGGGAAATCCGCGACACCGAGACGGCGGAGATCGCCATCGAGGCCGCGCTCACCGGCCACCAGGTGCTTTCCACGATGCACTGTAACGACGCCCCCGGCGCCATCGCGCGTCTCGACGACATGGGCATCGCGCCGTTTTTGATTTCATCTTCCGTCATCCTTTCCTGCGCGCAACGACTGATGCGCCGCATCTGCTCGCATTGCAAGGAGCCGGTGACGTATCCGGCAAAAATGTATGAAGATCTGGGCATTGACCCGGCTATGTTTGAAGGTGTTCAGCTTTTCCGTGGGCGCGGCTGTGACCGTTGCAAAAATTCCGGCTATGTCGGACGTATGGCGATCATTGAGGCCATGACCATCACTGACCAGATTCGCAAACTGATCATCTCACGCGCCAGCACGCGGGAAATGGCCAAGCTTGCCGTCAATCAGGGGATGCGCACGTTGCGCATGGTGGCGCTGGATCGCGCGCGCGATGGAATTTCTACGCTCGAGCAAGTCATGCTCGGCACTTCCGCCTATTAATAATTCAGGCCGGAATTATGCGGCGGCGGACCATTCAGCATCCACGGCGGTAAGTGTGCTTGCGAGCTGGATTTGGTGGCGACCGGACTGGGCGGGGGAGTGCTGATGCCGGGCAATGGCCGGATGCCGGCTGGCCGGGAGAAAATATTTTCCAGCGGCGGAACGCCGCGGCCCGCTGGATTCACCAGCGGCAGCGGCTGGAGAAAAGGATCGCGAACCGGCGCCGGCGCGACCGTCAAGCGAGTTGTCACCGGGGTTTTATCCGGCGGCGATCTGGGCTCCATCAGCGCCCGAAACTGTTCCATGTTGGCCTGCTGTTCCAGGGTCACTTTCGGCTGCGTGGGCTGGGTGAAAACGCTGTTCCAGGACGAGTTTGGCTTGCTATCCGGCCCGAGCGCGGAACCTGATGGAACTAGCAGCTGGTTGAAGTATCTCGTCCCCGGCTCCATTTTTTGCTGATCTTGCCGAAACGGATTTTTCTCGTCGTTTCGGTTGTTCATAACGAACGGATTGGCGTCCGCCGTTTCGCGCCAGAAGGCTGCGCCGCCCGCGTGACCGTTGGTGGCTGCCGAGGCTGAAGCCCGGCCTTCCCGCAATAAAAACTGCTCTTCCAATGATAATTTTTTTTCACCGGTCCGGTCGGGCACGCCCATGATTTGTTCCGGCGTTTGGATGCCGAGGATTTGCTCCGGCGTCAGCAAGGTCCAATTTTTGCGCTTGTTCAGCGCATCCCTCACCGAAGCATTATTGTTGTTATTCGCCGGCGGCGGGCTGGGCAGCGGATAATCCGGCGTATAATCGCGGAAAATTTGGTGCGGGGCTTTGTAGGCGCCCGCGCCCCAAAGATGAGTGGAACCGGACAGGGAGGAATCAGCTTTCTCGGCCGGCACATCGGTCGGCTTGGAGAAAATAATCGTCTGCTCCGCCGGCGTGGAAACCGCCGTTGCCACGCCCGCAACCAATATTAACCATCTGGTTCGGAAATAATTCATCTGGTCAATACACGCTAGAACAATGGACACCTGTCGTCAAAAAAGAATTCAAAATGAAAATGTGCCTCTTCCAGCTTCTTGCTCCTGCGCCGGGCTTCATTGTCGCTCGTATTCGCCCTTGCCCAGTCGTTTATAGACCTGAAAGCCGGACTTCTTCGCGTCCGAAATGGACAGCGGCTTGAGTTTGTGCGGCGTGCTGAAGCCGGAAATGATCTTGCGCACCGGCTTCTTGCAGGCCGGGCATTTGGTCAATGGCGCGGCGGACAGCGGGCGGTTCAGCGTGAACGTCCCGCCGCATACCTTGCACTCGCCTTCGCAGAGTTCGTATTCGTATAATGGCATGCGGCTATTTTTTCAAAAACGCGCTGAACAAGTCAATCGGCAGCGGTAGGAACGTCGTCGTGTTATGTTCGCTCGCCATTTCGCGCATGGTTTGGAGATACCGCAGTTGCAGTGCGATCGGCTCCTTTGCGATTAATGCCGCGGCTTGCACCATCTTCTCGGCAGCCTGAAATTCACCTTCGGCATTCACGACCTTTGCGCGGCGTTCGCGTTCCGCCTCGGCTTGCTTGGCCATCGCGCGTTTCATGCTGTCCGGCAAAGCCACGTCCTTCACTTCTACCGCCGTGACCTTGATGCCCCACGGCTCGGTCTGCTTGTCGATAATCTCTTGCAATTTCTGATTGATTACGTCGCGCTGCGCTAGCAAATCGTCCAGCGGCGACTGGCCGAGCACGCTGCGCAACGTCGTCTGCGCGATGAGCGAGGTCGCTTTCCAGAAATTTTCCACCTTCACCACCGCCGCGTTCGGGTCCACCACCCGGAAATAAATGACTGCGTCCACCGTGGCGGGCACGTTGTCCTTGGTCATGATTTCCTGCTTGGGCACGTCGATTGTCACGACGCGCAAATCCATCCGCACCATTTTGTCCACGACGGGAATCAGGAAGATCATGCCCGGCCCCTTCGCTCCCTGCAATTTGCCCAGCCGGAAAATCACGCCGCGCTCGTATTCGCGCAGAATGCGGACGGCTTGCGGCAGGACAAAGATAACCAGGATGACCGTGACGGCGATGACCGAATATAAGCCGCCTCTGATAATCAGACCGATGAGTTGTTCCATAATATTTTCGTTTTAGTTTTTTGGTTTCACTTTCAAAGTCAGTCCCTCGATGCCGGTGATTTCCACCGGCTGGCCGGCCTCCACCGGGACTACGCTGGTGGCGTTCCACGTTTCGCCTTCAATGAACACTTTGCCGACCGCTAAATCAATCCGCGTTTGCGCGGTTACCATCTTGCCGATCATCGTGCCGGTGCCGGTCTGTGCGGGCGCGAACTGCGCGCCAATGCCTTTGCCCGCGATGAAAATGAAAAACGCCGCCGTGACCACCGTCGCCGGCATAATCCACGCGAGCGATAGCCGGTAGCCGGGGCCGCCGTGGTTGAATAACATCAGCGCACCGAGAAAAAACGCGATGATGCCGCCGGTCGTCAGCACGCCGTGCGTCGAGGCGAACACATCCGCGATGAACAACAGCACCGCCAGTCCGATGAGTAGCAAGCCCGCGATGTTCACCGGCAGAATCGCCGACATGCAAAGCACCAGCACCAACGCAATCGCACCGACCACGCCCGGCAGTATCGCGCCGGGGCTGCTCAATTCGCCGATGAATCCATAAATCACCATCAGCATCAAAATAAACATCACTTCCGGCCGCAGAAAAATCTGCGCAAAGCGTTCCCACGTCTGCATGGGAATTTCCACGACGGCGGCGTTTGCCGTGTGCAGTGTCTTTTGGCCGCAGGCATGGCCGTCAATCTGTTTCAGCAGATCCGGCATATCGTCAGCCAGCAAATCCACGACATTTTTATCCAGCGCCTCCTCGGCGGTGATGGATTCACTGGCGCGCACCGAAGCGACGGCCCAGTCCACGTTGCGGTGACGCTTGTCGGCGATCGACTTGGCGAACGCGGCCGTATCGTTCTCAATTTTAGTCTTCATCGTATCGTCGGTTTTTTCGACCTGGCCGCTCGCGCCCAGCTCCACCGGATGCGCCGCCCCGATGCGCGTGTGCGGGGCCATCGCGGCCACGTCCGCCGCCATCGTGATGAAGACGCCCGCGCTGCCGGCGCGTGCCGGGGCCGGTGCGACGTAAACGACCGTGGGAATTTTGGCGTCGTAAATCTTTTGGACGATTTGCTCGGTGGAATCCAGCAGCCCGCCCGGCGTGTCGAGTTGGATGATGAGGCACTCGTCGTTTTGTGCGGCGGCGGTTTCGAGCGCGCGGTCAAGGTAGCTGGCCGTGGCCGGGCCGATGGCGCCGTTGAGTTTGACCAGCCCGACTTGGCCGGCGTGCAGGGTTGCCCCGAGGAACAATCCCAAAACCGTGATGGCAAAATAGCGACGCATGGTTTTATCTTCATGGCCAACTTAACAGAAGTCCCGGCCATCGCAAAGAAACTTATCGCCGCTGGCTGGGCAATTTTGCCTTTTCTTTCGCGGCCTGAAGTTTAATTTGCCGGACGCAAATGGCCTTGAAACTGTTCAACACGCTGACCCGCACGGTTCAGGATTTTGTCCCGCTCGACCCGCGAAAGAAAAAAGTCGGGATGTATTGCTGCGGGCCGACGGTCTACGACTACGCGCACATCGGCAACTGGCGCACGTTTGTCTTCGCCGACCTTGTCCGCCGCACGCTGGAGTTTTCCGGCTATGACGTGCAGCACGTCATGAACATCACCGACGTGGAGGACAAAATCATCAAGCGCGTCCGCGAAAATAAGACCACGCTGCGCGAGTTCACCGGCAAGTTTGAAACGGCCTTCCTCGATGATTTGAAAGCGCTCGGTTGCCGCGAACCGGACCTCAAACCGCGCGCCACCGAACACATTCCCGAAATCATCGCGCTCATCGAAAAGCTTGTCGCGCGCGGCGTCGCTTACCAGGCGGCGGACGGTTCGGTTTATTTTAGTATTGAGAAATATCGCGGCTGCGGGTGCCACTACGGCCAGTTGCTGAAATTAAATCTGGATGAAATGCGTGCCGGCGAACGCGTCGCTTCGGACGAATACGAAAAGGAATCCGTCGCCGACTTCGCGCTGTGGAAGGCCCATGTGCCGGAGGACGGCGACGTTTTCTGGCCAAGTCCGTTTGGTGAAGGTCGGCCCGGCTGGCACATCGAATGTTCCGCGATGAGCATCAAGGCGCTTGGCGAAACCTTCGACCTGCACCTCGGCGGCGAGGATTTGAAATTTCCGCATCACGAGGACGAAATCGCCCAGAGCGAAGGCGCGACCGGCAAGCCGTTCGTGAAGTTCTGGCTGCACGGCGCGCATCTGCTCGTCGAAGGCAAGAAGATGAGCAAGTCGCTCGGCAACTATTTTACCTTGCGCGATCTGCAGGCGAAGGGTTTCACCGGTCGCGAAGTGCGTTATCTCCTACTGACGTCGCATTATCGCGAGACGTTCAATTTTACGCTGGATGGTTTGCATGGTGCCAAAACCGCTTTGGGCCGCATTGATGAATGCATTGGCAAACTGCGTGATGTTGCCGGCAGCCTCAGCGCTGCGCCAGATTCAAGACTGGTGGAACAATTTTCGGCTGCGCTGTCCGATGACTTGAATATTTCTGCTGCCTGGGCTGCCGTGTTTGAATGGGTCCGCGAGACCAACAAGCGCCTGGCCGACAATACACTTTCAGCCGGCGAGGCGGCATCCGCTTTGGCGTCCTGGGAAAGAGTGGATTCTGTTCTCGGAATTGGCGTGAAAACGGGACCCGAAATCCCTGCTGAAATTCAGGCGCTGGCCGACGAACGCACGGCGGCCAAGCAGGCTCGGGATTTCAAACGGAGTGACGCTATCCGCGATGAGTTGAAAGCCAAAGGGTGGGGCATTGAAGACACCCCGAAGGGGATCAAATTGAAAAAGCTGTGAGCAAAGGTCTGTTCATCACGTTTGAAGGCACCGAGGGTTGCGGCAAGTCCACGCAGATTAAGCTGCTGGCCGAGCAGTTGAAGGGCATCGGCCATCGCGTGCGGCTGTTGCGCGAGCCGGGCGGCACGCCCATCGGCGAGGAGATTCGCCATACCCTCAAGCATAGCCCCAATAACGGCGCTATGACCGCCGAGGCAGAGTTGCTCCTGATGAATGCCAGCCGCGCGCAGATCGTCCGCGAAATCATCCGCCCCGCGCTCGCCGCTGGCGAAATGGTTTTGTGCGACCGATTTTACGATTCCACGACAGCGTATCAAGGTTTCGGGCGCGAACTGGATCTGGAGAAGGTGAAATCCGTCATCGAGTTTGCCGTCGGGGATACCAAGCCGGATGTGACATTGTTTCTCCATGTTCCGGCCGAGGTTAGTGCTGAACGGTTGCGCTCGCGCCAATCAACCTTACCCTTCGTGCGCGATCGTATCGAGGAGGCGGATCGGAAATTTTTTGAACGGGTCGCTCACGGCTACGGCGTCATTGCCGCCAGCGAGCCGCTGCGGGTGAAATTTATTAACGGCGCGCAGTCGAAGGATGTGGTTTGCGCGGAGATCTGGAAAATCGTCCAGCCGCGTTTGCCCAAAGTTGGGCGCTGGTGATTTTGTTTGCCGGATTCAAAACGCAGGTTAAGTTTCATGAGATCATGATTGAAAAAACCATCAGCGAGATTGAGGCGAAAATTGGCGGGGCCGAATCTGTCAGCGCCGCGCGCAAGGCGGAACTGTTGAAATTGCTTGGCACATTGAAGACGGAAGTCGCCGAACTTTCCAAAACTCACGGCGAACAAGCCGATAGCATCGCCGGTTTTGCCAAGCTTTCGGCGCATGAAGCCACGCGTGTCGATCAAAACCCCCAGTTGCGGGAGATTTCCATCCAAGGTCTGCGCTCGTCTGTGGAGGATATCGAGCTGTCGCATCCGCGTCTGGCGCAGATTGTCAACTCGATCAGCAAGACGCTCTCCGATTTGGGGATTTAATCCGCTTTCGGCTCCAACTTGGCAATCGCCGCCATGATTTCATCGGCGACTTGCTGGTAAATTTCCTTTAGCCGCACTTTGTCGCAGGTTTTCGCCTCGGTGCGCAAGCCTTCAAAATTCATCGGCAGGCCGTATTTCACCATCACGCGGTGCGGCCGGGGGAATCGGTGGTTTCGTCCGTAAGCCTCAAACGTCCCGAACACCCGCACCGGCACGACGGGCGCGGTGGACTTGATCACGGTCAGCCCGATGCCTGATCGCGCCGGTTGCAGTTTGCCGTCCTGCGTCCGCGTGCCTTCGGGACATAAAATGATGCCATTGCCCGCGAGCAACCGGGCTAAAATGATTTTCAAGCCCTTGGCGCCGCCGCCGTCCCGATCCACCGGCACCGCATTCCACGAATGCAGCAGCGCCCCGATGCCGGGAAAACGGAACAGTGACTCGCGGGCGAGATAATTGATATCGCGGCTCAAAGCCGAGCCCACGAGCGGAGGGTCGAGAAAGCTCGCGTGGTTCGAGGCCAGAATGACGCCGCCATTTTTTGGCACGTTCTCCGCGCCGAAGATGCGCCACCGGAAATAGGTGGCATACATCACCCGGAAGCAACTCCAGCCGATGCGATAGGACAAATTCATTTCACCGGCGGCAGTAGTTTGCGGATTTCCTCCAGCAGCAGGGCGCTCGTCTGCTCCGATGTCATGCTGGAATTGTTGATGACCTTCGCGCCCAGCGCGATCATCAGCGGGGCGGCGGCGCGCTGGCTGTCGCGCTGATCGCGGGCGGCGAGGTTTTCATTCACGCCATCAGCGGTGCGGCGCGCCGTGCGTTCGGCGAGCGTCGCATCGAGGTAAAACTTGTAATCCGTCTCGGGAAAAACATTCGTGCCGATATCCCGGCCTTCCATCACGAGATCGCCGAACTGGATGCAATCGCGCTGGGTTTTCTTCATCCACTTCCGCACCGCCGGCACGGCGGCGACGTGCGCCACGGCGGCCGCGGTCTCCGGGGTGCGGATTTCACGTTCTGGAAAATAATCGTCCACGGTCAAGCGCACGAAGCGCAGACGGTCCTTCTCCGCGCATTCCAGTTTGGTTTTCCACTTCCGGCAGGCGGTCGCGATGGCTTTATCGTCGGCCACATCCACGCGCTTTTGCAGGCAATACCACGCCAGCGTGCGATACATCGCGCCGGTGTCCACATACACGTAGCCGAGCGCCTTGGCTACGAGCTTGGCGTTGGTGCTTTTACCGCTCGCGCTCGTGCCGTCCAGGGCAATGACAATGGGATATTTTTTCAAATCTTGATCCTGTTCGTAATCGTAAGCTTAATCCGCAAATAAATCGTCGCCGCTCAACTTTCGCGTGCGCTGGCCGTCTTTGATCTCCCAAATCTCCGCGCCCAGACCGTGTGGCGGTTGCGCAGCCAGCTTCTGGAAAAAGTTCGGGAATGTCTTTTTCACGCAGGCGGGATTTTTAATTTTTATGCCGGGAATTTTCAATCCCAGAATTGCAAAACACATCGCCATGCGATGGTCGTTGTAAGTCTCAATCTCCGCGCCGTGCAATTCTTCGAGCTTTGACGGATAAACCGTCAGCGTATCGCCTTCCTCGAGGACTTTGGCGCCGCACTTGGTCAACTCCGTCCGCAACGCGACGACCCGTTCGCATTCCTGCACGCGCAGGCGTGCTAAATGCATGAATACTATTTTAATTGTGGAAAAAATGGGCGCAACGGTTATTGCGGACATTATGCTGTCACCTAAAACCGGATTGGTGTCTCCAAAAGTTCCAATTCTTGAGACGATGGCGGTTCTATCTTCGGGAGAAATATCAGGTTGTGTTGGTTCTTGATGGGCGGACAGAATTTTCAGTGTTCTTGGAAAAAAGGCGTCAATTTGATGGCCGGAACTTGGCCATGCCTTAACCTGAATACTCCAGCGATACAAATCTGTCGTATCACCTAAACCTATATTTTTATTGAGTAAGGCGAAAATGGATTTCCAATCATTTAGTGCCCAAAAATAGCTCCCGCTGCTCGCATCCGGCTCGATTTGGAATTCGCCGCCTTTCGGAAACACTTCAATGAGTTTCACCGTCATCGCCACATACGGCGATTCCTCCGCGTTCTCGCCAACGATTTCAATTTCCCAGCCGCCATGCTTCGCCGAGAGCAGCAGCGCCGAAGCGAACTGTGAGCTTTCTTCGATGCTGACGCGGCATTTCCCTTTCTTCGCGCCTTCACCGAAAATTTTCACTGGCAGCTTGTCGTTGCCGTTTTCCGTTTCGACGTGATAACCGAGTTCGCGCAGTGCCGAAAACAACGCAGCCTGTGGACGTTCGTGCATTCGTGGCACGCCGTGTAAGCGATATGTCCCGCTACCGAGACAAAGAAATGGCGCGAGAAACCGCGCCGCCGTGCCGGCGTTGCCCACAAATAAATCCAGTGGTTGTGCTTCCGTGCCGCCGCGCGGCACCGTGCCGCCGTTGCCGTAAACCGTGATGGTTCGATTGCACGTCTCGTTGGGATCCAAATCCACATTTACCATGAAGCCGAGTTCCTGCAAACACTCGACCATGATCTGCGTGTCTTCGCTCCACAGCGCGCCTTTCAAAATCGTCTCGCCATCCGCCAGCGCCGCGAGAATCAGGGCGCGGTTCGTGATGCTTTTGGAACCGGGCACGGTGATTTCCGCGCGCACCGGTTTTTCGAGCGGGACAATTTCGATGAGGTCGGGAAGCGGCATCGCAATTTATTCCGATGAAGTGGCGGCCAGGCACGCGCACCAGTTGTCGCGGCGCGCTTTGGCCGTCGCAAAGAACCTTTCCACCGCCGCCGCGTTGCCGGTCTTGAGCGCGGACTGGAATCGTTTCAACTCAGCCGTCATTGCGTCCACGGACTTGGCGATGTTTTTGCGGTTGGCTAGCACGATGTCGCGCCACATTTCCGGCGAGCCGGACGCGATGCGCGTGGTGTCGCGAAAACCGTTGGCGCAAAGTTTCGTCTGTGATTTGGGGCTGGCCGGATTCAATACCAGATTTGTCAGGGCCGCTGCCGCGACGTGTGGCAGATGGCTGGTGCGGCTGACGAGTAAATCATGTTGCGCCGCGTTCATCCGCAGCGTTCGTGCGCCAAGCGATTTCCAAAACGACTCCAGCTTGCGGGCGGCATTGGGGTTGGTGTTCTTTGTTGGCGTGAGGATGTTAATGGCGCTCTCGAATAGATCCGCGCGCGCCGCCCGCACGCCCATTGTTTCACCGCCGGCCATCGGATGGCTGCCGATGAAATGAGCGCCAGTCTTGGCAATGATGGATTCCAGCTCACGCACGACATCGGCCTTCACGCTGCCGACGTCCGTGATGATCGCGCCACTTTTGATTGCGGGTGAAAATTGCCGAACCAGTGGACGCATTTGCGCCAGCGGGGTGCAAAGAATGATCAAATCCGCATTGGAAACGGCGGCGAGCAAATCCGTCGTGGCGAAGTCAACCGCTCCGGCCTTTTCACAGTCCTTCAAGCTCGCTGCCCGGCGAACGTAGCCGGCGACTTCGCCCGCAAGCCGGCGCTGCCGTGCGGCCAGCCCGATGGACCCGCCGAGCAAGCCGACTCCGATGATGGTAATCTTCCGAAATTGCACGACAGAGAAAATAACGGAATGGCGGAGTTTGATAAACCACGAAATACGCGAATTCCGCGAATAGGATGTCGGTGACGGGTGCGCGGGTTGCTATGAGTCTACTTTAAGTATATCGGCGCTCCCCTTCGCCCGGCTTCAAGACACGCGTCCATAACTCTTTGCGTTTGCCGCGCCCACATCGGCCAATCGTCATTGAGTCTGCTGGAAAAAATCTGGTTGGCGAAATTCCGCCACATCCGCGTGTCTTGGGCGGTGGCATGGCCGTAGCCGGAAGGATCGGTGCCGGAAGGACATTGGGTGCTAGAATCCATGCGCACTTCAGTGCCGTTCAGGTCAAAGGCCGGCTCGTAGCCGTTGCGAGGATGAATAAAATCCGGCATTCGCAACCAGCCGTTGCGCCCGCCGACAGCGACCCATTGCTGCTTGGCGGTCAGAAAGGAACTGTAAAATTCCGCAGAAATGCCGTCGGCAAAAAAAAGTTCCGAGGAAAATTCCGTCGGCACCCCGCCGGTGGATTGGGTAAGGATCTTGGCCGTGATCGTGTGGGGCAATTGCCAGTTCAGCGCCCACAAAAAGAATCGGATGGAATACCACCCGAGATCACCAAGGCAGCCGGCCGGTTCCAGCGCGGCGTCCACGCGAATGTTGTTGTGGAAAAAATCGTCGCCGAAATAAAAGCAGAAGCCCGAGGTCATCCGCTGGAGCTGGCCGAGGCTCTGGCCATCATCGAGCACCGCGCGTATTTTTGGCAGTCTCGGATTGTGCATGAACATCACGCCGTCGAGAAACTGGACGGAATTTTCCCGGCATGCGGCGAGCATTTCTTCCAGCTCTGCCAGATTCGCGCCGCAGGGTTTTTCGCAGAGGACGTGTTTGCCGGCGCGCGCGGCTTGCAGGACAAACTCTTTCCGCAAGCCGGTGGGCAGGGGGACGTAAACGGCGTCTACATCTGGAGCCGCGATCAATTCCGGGTAGCTGCCGAAGGCGCGAGGCGTTTCTTCGAAGGGAAACTCACGCTGGCAGTCATCAATGAATTTGAGGCTCTTCAGCGCATCGCGGCTGGCGACGGCGGTGACGACGCAGTTGCCGGAATTCAGAATGGCTTTCCAATTTTTCCTGCCGATCCCGGCAGTGCTGAGGAAGCCGATGCGGAGTTTATTCATAAGATTATTTCACCGCTTCGCGCACGCGTTCCAAAATCACGTTGGCCATGAGGGGTTCGGTGCCGACGGACGGCGAATACCAGACGAGTTTACCATGCTTCTCGGTTGGATTGCGCCAGGTCGGCTGGCCCGCGGCGTGGCGCTCTTTTACGAGTCGTTCCGGTTCGCCGAGCAATACCGGGATGTCTTCGACCGCGTGTAATCCGTCGCTGATAAAAAACGGAACGACCACGATGTTCTTTGTCTGCGCCAGCGAATAGCAGTCGCCGATGCGCGGGTCTTCCTCCATAAAAATGTCATGGACACCAGCGTAGAGCTTTTGGGCGCGGATCATTTCCCTCTGCCGTTCGATCGCCTTGCGGGAATTGGCATTGCGTCCGGTTCCGTGACCGGCGATAAACAGCGTCGTCTCGGCCGGCTTTGGCGCGCGCGGGAAAGGAAATTGCTTAATGACCTCGGCGGCTCGCGACAGGATTACCTTGGTCATGCTTTCGTGCGAACCCACCGGCTTGCAATAAAAATATTCCGACTGTTCAGTTTTCTGTTTCAATTTCTCAGGGAAACTGAAACCGAGTTCCTGCGGGATGATTTCCGTGCTGAAGTAACCTTCGCTGATGAACAGCGGCACAATGAAGACGCGCGGCGTGGTGATGGCCGCCAAGGCTTTCTTGATGTGCGGCTCCTGTTTCCAGAACGCCTCGCGGACTTCGCTGAAGATTTTTCGGCGACGCAATTCTGCTGCGTGTAGTGTGGCCGGCACGGCGGAATTGGCGTTCAGATCCGTTCCGTGGCCCAAAACGATCAGGGTGGCGTCAGAAAAATGCTCGGCTTGATGCACGGCGGAATTTTGCCGGAACCCCCGCCGCCTGCAAGCCGGCTAATGTAATTTTTTATGAAACCTTTTGACGGCAACCGAGTCTAACCCACAGATTATTGCCGAACCAACTATGAAATCAACCAACCTCATCATTGTAACGCTGGCCACAAGTCTGGTCGCCGTCACCGGCGCGCTCGCGCAGGCAACCAAGCTGCCGCCAGCCTCAAACAAAGCCGGTGTCACCTACGCCACCGACATCAAACCCATCTTTGACGCCTCCTGCGTCAAATGCCACAGCGGCGATAAAGCCAAGGCGCGTTTGCACATGGACACGCTGGCCGGCGTGCTCAAAGGCACCAAAGAAGGCAAAGTTGTCACGCCCGGTGACAGCGCCAAAAGCTGGCTCGTGAAATCCGTCGCGCACCTTACCAAGGACCCCGAAGGCTGGATGCCGCCGCCGCACAACAAGGCCGGTATAAAAGCCCTCACACCGGAGGAAATCGGCCTGGTTCGTGCCTGGATTGATCAGGGCGCGAAATAAACTTTGTTTTGTCAAAACGCGTCATGGACAAATCGTCCGTGGCGCGTTTTTCCTTTGAGCGACGGCCATCGAAAGTAAAAACGCCGAGCTGCGCGCAGCAACTCGGCG
This sequence comes from uncultured Verrucomicrobia subdivision 3 bacterium, assembly GCA_903921455.1. The sequence goes on from CAIXPZ010000064.1 coordinate 26,064, forward strand.
TTGGTTGATTGAATTCGGGCTTACTTTTTCAGCGTGTTGCTGAGATCCGTCGCGGCCTTGCCCGCGTCGCCGGCGGCTTTGCTGGCCAAGGCTTCCATGGCTTTTTGCGCCTGATCAATCAGGTTTTTGACTTCCTGCTGCTGCTCCGGCGTCAGTTTGTATTTGTCGCCAAGCGCTTTCAATTGCGTGATGGCTCCGGCGTAATCCGCTTTTTTGACGGAGGCGGCGACGGACTCGGCGGCCGACTTGGCGTCCGCTTCCGCGGTGGCAAATGCCGCCGAGAGTTTGGCGGTGTCCACGTTGACCGTGCCATCCTTGTTGCAACCGGTGAGCGCGAATGTCACGGCAGTGATGACGGTGAGGAGTAAGTGTTGGAGTTTCATGGTTTTTTTATGGTTAAGTATTTTGGTTATGATGACTTGAAACTCCAGCCTAACAAAGCTTGCGCTAACGTCAAAAGACGCTTTTGAAATAATTAAGCTTCACCGGCGGCTGTCAAAGGCGCCCGCTTGAGCTGTTTCAACCGTTGCTGTTCGTGGAGAAATTCAATTTTCTGTGCGTCGCTGGTTTCCGGCGAACTGATCCGGTGCATCAATTCTCCGAGCCGCTGGTCGAGAAACTGGTTTCGCAGTTTCAAGGTCACATCCGCCAACTGCACCTGCGGATTCGGCATGGGGCGTTCGTCTGCCACCGCCTCGGTGATGAGGCTGCGCACCAGGGCGGATTCGTAGCTATCAAGAAATTCCGCGAGGTTGTGCCATGTCCCGTGCTCCGCTGCCGCCAATCGGGCATCCACAATCTGCCGAATCAAAGGATGCGCCAGCCAGTTCACATCCAGATGCGCTGCGAGCCACGGCGCCAGTTCTTCGTGGACGAACAAGAGTTTCAGCAGATGCAATTCCAGATTTGAGGGCCGGGTCGGCGTTTCGGTCTCGGCTTCACCCGCTAGCACCGAATCATTCTGTCCGTCTTCCTCGGCGCGCGTGAAGGTTGGCTGGGCTTTGACCTTGGAAAATTCCTTCCGCACCGCGTCCACGGCAACGCCGAGTCGAAGCGCGGTTTTTTGTGCGTGGGTGTCGAGCAAAACGGAATTACCCGTCTTGTGCAGTGCTTCCGCCATGCTGCTCAGAACGGCGAGACGACCTTTATCGGAAGTCGTGTCATTCGTGGCCAGCAGTCGTTTCAACAGGTAATCAAAAAAGCCTTCTGCGCCTTCCACCAGCGTGCGAAATGCCTCACCTCCGTTGGCTTTGATAAAACTATCCGGATCGTGTGGCGCCGGCACCACGGCCACACGCACGGCGAGTTCGGCGGCGAGCAAATGATCGAGCGAACGCACAATGGCGTTTTGTCCGGCGTTGTCGGAATCAAAACAGAGCACCACTTCGTTGGCGTAGCGCTTGAGGATGCGCGCATGCTGTTCAGTGAACGCCGTGCCCTGTGGCGCGACGATGTTCTGCACGCCGTTCGTGAAACACGCGATCAAATCCAATTGGCCTTCACAGATGATGGCGTAACCGGCGTCGAGAATCGCGCGCTTGGATTTGTCGAGGCCAAAGAAAATTTTGCTCTTGGTGAAGATGGGCGTCTCCGGCGAATTGACGTATTTCGCGGTTTTCTCGTCGCCAGAAAGCACCCGGCCGCTGAAGCCGATGACGCGGCCTTGCTCGTCGCAAATGGGAAACATCAGTCGTCCGCGAAAACGGTCGTAGTAGCGGTCGGTTTCTTCCTTGCGGATGATGAGGCCGGCTTTCTCGACGGTGGCGACGTCGAAATGCTTACTCCTCGCCCAATTCACGGTGTCGTCCCACAACTCCGGCGCGGCGCCGATGCGGAAAAGCTTTATCGCGTCCGCCGAGACGCCGCGCTTGGCGAGATAATCGCGGGCGACCTGGCCGGCGGCTTCGTTGGCCAGGCAGTTTTGCCAGCGCGTCGTGAGCTGGTCGTGGATGTCGAGTAATTGATCCTTGAGATGTCGCGACTCCTGCGCGCCGGGGGTGTTCTCAAATTCCAGCGGAATCTTTGCGCGCTCGGCCAGCCGGCGCACCGCGTCCATGAATCCGATATTCTCGTAATCCTTGACGAAGGTGAACACGTCGCCGCCCTTGTGGCAGCCGAAGCAGTGGAAGATTTGCTTGTGCGGATTGACGTTGAAGCTCGGCGACTTCTCCTTGTGGAACGGGCAGAGCGCGGTGAAGTTGGCGCCGTTTTTCTTCAGCGGCACATACGCGCCGACGACATCCACGATGTCGCTGGCGGCGCGGATTTGTTCGCGCGTGGCGGGGGAAAGGAAGCCGGCCATGATTCAGCGCCATGCGCGGTCATTTGCCCATGTAAATGACTTGTTTGCTGGACGACGGCGGGACGTATCTGACGCTGTTGATGAGCAGGTCCGAGAGATAATCCTTCAAAAACGGACCGGTGAGCGAATCCTTGAAGACGGAGGTTTGGGTTTCACTTACGGTGGGGAAAAAGTCGCCGCTGTAACCGGCCAAGCCGCCGCCAAAAATCTTATTGGCGAGATATTTCTGCTGGGCGATATCCGCCGCGGAATAGACTGGCGCGTTGAGGAGTGCCAGCGCAAAGATGACCATGCAAACATAGCGGATCACGCCCGAAACCATGCCGAAATAATACTCGCTGGAGCCGAAAAAGCTGCTGCCTTCCAGCTTGGCTTTAAGCCGATGTTTGACGAGCGAAAAAAGGATCGCCACCGCCAGGGCAATGATGATGTAGCTGGAAACATAGGCGACGGTTTCTTCGGCGATGCTTTTGCCAACCAGGTTGCGGATGAAACCCTGGCGGATGAACACGTCGCCGAGGGGTTTGTAGCCAAAACCGCTGGCGATAATCACGACTAACCATTGGGAAACCGGGAGAAATTCCTTGGTCATGCCGTTTCTACGACCGCGCCAGAAGCCGAAAGCAATTACGAGGATCAGCGCCACATCAAACCAGTTTATCCATGTCTTGCCCGAGACAATATTTTGGGTTGCTGCCGCAATCATGGATAAATCATTAAACCGTCCGGCAAGAAATGCCAGCGAAATTATTGCCCCGGATTCGCCGCCAGCCAGAACCGGATGTCAGTCGTCTGCGGATTCGCTGGGTCGAGCGCCAGCACCTTGAGGTAATGCTGCCGGGCCTGGGCGGGATCATGCAGCGACTGGGCGCAGAGGTTGGCGAGCGCCAGGTGCGCCCGCACTTCGTCGGGTTTCGCCGCTAGAATTTTTTTCAGTTCATTCGCCGCGTCTGGCGCGTAGCCCGCCGCCTTGAGCGCCAGGGCAAAATTGAAGCGTGCGTCCACCGAATCCGGCTGCAGCACCATCGCCATCTCATAGCTGGCAAAAGCTGAGGAAAAATTTCTTAGCCGTTGCGCCAGCACGCCGGCGTTGTATTGCGCTTCAAACCATGCCGGATCCAAGTCCGCGGCTTCGCGATACGCCGTGAGTGCTTGGGGCCACTTGGCGTCCTGCTCGGCCACGCGCGCCTGGGTGAACGCACCGCTGGCCGCACGGTGGTCGCCGGCTTCCGGCCGGCGGGGCGATAGGTAATGGTAGCGCGGGAAATTCACCGGGGCGGGCGGGGCGACGACCACCGGAGCCGGTTTTTTTTCCACGGCGGCGGGAACGGTGGGGGCAAGGGTTTCACTCGGGCCACCCGGCAGGGGCGTGATGCCGCTGGCCACATATTTGGAACCGGCGGAAGTATTATCCGGGGCGGATGAGTTAAACAATTTATGCCACAAGCTTGGCTTTGCCGCCGGTTCTGGCACCGGCGATTCAATCGCCGGATCAGCAGCGGTGGCGGTGGTGACGGGGGTGGCCACGATCTTCGGCTCGGGCGCAACCTGCACGACTTGCGCGGCAGGTGTTGGGGCCGGATGCGCCGGGTTCGGATTGGTCGTCACCGGCTTGGAATTGGATAAAGTTCGGGGCGACTGCGTGGGATGGACGGCCGCAACCGTTGCGGGTTTCGGCGCCGGTTTGGTTTCCGCTGCGGTGGTAGCCACGGGTGGATTGGACTTTACCACCGGCGCGGGCGCGGTTGCGGGCGCAGTGGCAACGGCAAGCGAAACTGGTTCCAGCCCGTCGGCAATCGCCTTGACGTCGTCCCAGTTCTCCGGCTTGGGCGTGAGCGCGAGGTAGGCGCGGTAATATTCCAGCGCGGTTTTATTGTCGTGCAGATACTGCTGGTTCACGGCCGCGAGATTGAGGATGGCGGCGGGATACCCGGGCTGCGCCTGCACGGCGGCGGTAAAAAACTGTGCCGCCTCGCGTGGCCGCCCCCGCTGGATGCGGGCAAGGCCGAGGCCGTTGTAGGCTTCCGCCTCGCTGGTCTTGAGCGTGAGCACCGCGCTGAAGCTGCGTTCCGCCGGGACGATTTCACCGAGCTTCAACTGCGCGGTGCCGAGCTTGAGCCAGCCGGTCGCGTCATTGGGCCGCCGCAGCGTGCACGCGGTGAATTCCGTCTTGGCCGCGTCGGGCTTGTTTTGTTCCAGGAACAGCGTGCCCAGATTCAGCCGCGCCTCGAATAAATCGCGGTCCAGTTCCAGCGCGCGATGATACGCATTGGCGGCATCATCCGGCTGGCCGGTGCGTTGCAGCGCGACGCCGTAATAATTCCACGCGGATGCGTTCGTGGCGAGCAGCGTGGTGGCGACTTTGAACTGCGCCACGGCGCCGGCGTAATCGCCCTGGTCGAAATATTTTTTACCCTTGAGCAAAGCGCGGGGTCCCGCCGGCGTGCAGCCGGCAATGACCAGCAACAGCGCAAGAAATAAAACTGCGCTCCGAACTGAATTTATTTTGGCCGACATCCGCAGTGGTGTTATCATCCGCGCTCGAACGTGTCAAGAAACGCAGGGCTTCAACTTCTGATTCTCGCGCTGTCCAGCTGGCTGTGGCCGGCCGGCGCGGCCGACGCTTTTCCGCTGCACGCGACGAATACCATGGCTCGCGTCGTCGAGGTGGATGGTTCCGGCCTGCAATCCGCCTTTCTTGCGGATGATGGGCGGGTGGCCGACGCCCTTGATCTGGGCGTACGCACATTGACCCGCACGGCCAATGTCGCGGACGCGTGGCGCAGCCTGGTGCATACCAACGACACCGTCGGCATCAAGGTTTTTTCCCAGCCCGGCGCCTTGTCCGGCACGCGGCCCGCCGTGGTGGCGGCCATCGTGCAAGGTTTGCTGGCGGCGGGCGTGCCGCCCGGCCAGATCATCATCTGGGACAAGCATGCGGACGATTTGCGTGCCGCGGGATTTTTTAAGCTGGGCGATCGGCTGGGCGTGCGCGTGGCGAGTGCGGTCCAGGCGGGCTATGATGAGAATACTTATTACCTGCCCGATTCGCCGATCATCGGGTCGCTGGTGTGGGGCGATTCTGAATTCGGGAAAAAAGGCGACGGCATCGGCAAAAAATCCTTCGTCTCCAAGCTCGTCAGCCATCAGCTCACCAAGATCATTTCGGTCGCGCCGCTGCTGAATGAAAACGACGCCGGCGTGTGCGGTCATTTTTTCAGCCTGTGTCTTGGCAGCGTGGACAACACCCGGCGGTTTGAAGGCGATCCCGACCGTTTGTCCATGGCGCTGCCGGAAATCTACGCATTGCCCAGCGTGGGCGATCGCGTGGTCCTGAATGTCACGGACGCGCTGCTGGGGCAATACCAGGGCGGTCCGGCGAGCTTTCTGCAATACGCCACCGTGCTGGACCAGCTCTGGTTGAGCCGCGATCCCGTGGCGCTCGACACCCTGGCGCTCAAGGAACTCGCGCATCAGCGCAAAGCGTTCAGCATCCCGCCGCCGAAACTCAACTACCAGATCTATACCAACGCCGTGCTGCTCCAGCTGGGCATCAACGATCCGTCGCGGATTCAGGTGGACAGGGTGAGGTGAAGGAGCGCGGCCGTCCCCGGCCGCAGCGATATCCCATTGGCAATGCGCTTTTGCCAATCCGTTGCCGGCGGCATTGCCACATTGCTGCGCCCGGGGACGGGCGCACTCCGGCTCATCGCGCGTTCCCGATTTCCGCCGCCAGGTCTTCCACCGTCCAGTTGCCGCGCGTGAGGGAAAGTTTATCCGCCGCCGCGCCGTGCTGCCAGACCGCGTAGCGCAAGGTGGTTTCCGCGTCCGCCGCCAAAACAGGTTGCGCGAGCAGGCCGGCGATGAAACCCGCCAGCACATCACCGCTGCCGCCTTGCGCGAGGTGGGGATTGCCGGACGGATTCACGAACAGGCTGCCCGTGCTGCGCCCGACCAGAGTCTGATGGCCTTTCAAGACCACCCAGCAGTCGCCGTAGCGTTGCGACAGTTCGCGCAAGGCGGCCGCGCGGTTCGCCTGGACGTTCGCGACCGTGGTCTTGAGCATCCGCGCGGCCTCGCCGGGATGCGGCGTCACCACGCGAATGAATTCCTTCGGAAACGGTTCGGCCAGCAGAAAATCCAGTCCGCTCGCATCCACGACGACGGTGAACGCCGCCGTGCGCCAGAGCCGCCGCGTGGCATCCTTCATCGCGGCAAATCTGCCCGGTTCGGCCAGGCCCGGTCCGAGGAGCAGCGCGGTCATCTTCTCGGGAAATTTCAATTCCGGTTTCCAGAGGTTTACCATCGCGGACTGCAACTGCGCGGCGACCGGATGAAAGACATCGTCCTGCGTGAACAGCGTCACCAGCCCCGGCTGTGACCGTTGCGCCCCGCGGGTGGCGAGCACGGCTGCCCCATGAAAACCAAAGCTGCCGGCTATGATCGCCAGGTGGCCAAAGTGGCCTTTGTTTCCGGCCACGGGGCGTGCGGGCGGGAACTGTGCAAAATCCTCCGGTCGCGTCCAGTTCAGTTCCGCCGCGAGCGGGCAGGGGGCGAGCCCGACGTCTTCCGCCACTTCCAGCCGGCCGACGAACGGCCACGCCGCCGGCGCGAGCAAGCCCGTCTTGGGCGCGCCGACGGTTAGCGTGACGGTGGCTTGGACGGCGGCGCCAAAGGTTTCGCCCGTGTCGGCGTTCACGCCGGAAGGCACGTCAATCGAGAGCACGGGAATTTTGCTGGCATTGATGGCGGTGATGATTTTCTGCCACGCGTCGGAGAGCGGACGATTCAGGCCGATGCCGAAGAGTCCATCCACGACGAGCGCCGGTTTGTCCTGCAAGGCTTGTTCCAGCGGCAGCAGGTCGGTGTCCGGCAGGAACATTTCCAGCACCTCGGCCCGGCGGTCTTCCAGCTGCTTGGCGGCGGCGCGGGCGTCATCGCCATTATGGCCCTTGCCGACGAGAAATAAAATGGTGTCGCCGGCGCGGGTGAGCTTGCGGGCGCGGCGGGCGACGCGCTTGCCCACGCGGCGGATGACCTCGGCGTCGGTCTGGCCGGTGGCCCAAGTGGCGGCTTCCCATTCGCGCATCTGAGTAACGCTGATGACGGGTGTCGGCATGGCGTGAGCCTGGCAAATTTCTTCCGCCGGCAAAAGCAGAATGTCGGGCGGTAGTCTGGTCTAGACCGTCCGTCGCCCGATGTCGCCAACCCCGGGGTTATCGTCAGGACACTTTGGGAGATTTTCGTCACCCTGTGGGGTAGCGCCGCGCCACCGTGGGGTGACGGCGTGCCACCGCGGGGGAATCTCACGCCACCGGGGGGGGGATTTCCACGCCACCGCGGGGTAGCGCCACGCCCAGGTGGGGGATTTCCGTGCCCAAGCGGGGAATTGCCACACCCCCACGGGTTTTCGCCATCCCCCGGCCGTCAAATCCAGTCCAACTGGCTAGAAATCAAGGTTTTGGCTGGAGAAATGGCGAATTGCACGAAGTGACACGGTTCTTGGAATCCGGGCGGGAGTTGCCGCCGTAAAAATAGCCTAGCTTTTCAAGGCTGGGTGGTTTAGGCCGGAAACGAAAAAGTCCCGTGAGGGACGGAAGAAATAGTTGGCGGCCGTGCGCAAGTGGTGGCCGTGCGCCAGCACCTGCCGTCCCGGCCGGGACTGGGGAGGTTTGCCAACCCAAAACCCAGCCATGAATGGCTGGGCTATTTTCATAAGCCGGGCGCGTTCACCGGCAGTTCCCGCACCGCGCGAAGCGTCCCGGAGTGCGCCGGCCCTCCGGCGCTTTGGGCAGGGCGGGCGCGGACGGGGGCAGGGGGCGGCATGGTGTTTTAGCGCCGTCGGCGCGGAATCTTTGTAGAGCATCATCCCCAAAGGAAATCAAAGTCTTTGCGGACGGCCACCATGATGCCGCGCCTACGGAGCTGATGAACGATGGCCGGGGGATTCTACAAATATGCCGCGCCTAACGGCGCTGTGGTAGACACCTAAAAGTTGCCAATCAATGTTCAGACAACTGATCCTTGTATTCTGAATTTTTGAGAATTTCCTCTCTAGTCAACAAATGACCATCCTTTGACAAATAGGAAAAACTGTCCAAAGGAGTCACCATCTTTGAGCGGTGTTCACTAACTCTTGTGTTCTTGGGAACTTGTATCTGCGGGGCGGGTTCGGTCCGCACTACAATATTGGTCGCAACTCCTTCATAAACGATGTTTCGGGTAATAATCACCCCAGCCCTGGAACCAATGAACGTATTGTTCACTTGAAATTGTTGCGCCACCTCATTGCCACCAACATTTGTCCACGTTACGACCCGGTAAATCGCGTTAGTGAAAATCTCCTTGGTCAGGGGTGCCAACGCTTTGATTTGATCGGGGTTGCCATACTCCGACAAGGTCTGCAACATGAACGGAGCCTGACTGTTTAAAGTGTAAGAAATGTCAGCGATTTCATTGGCAGTGCGGAATGGGCTGCCCATGGAGAAAATCGGTGGAAGTCGAGCCGTCGTCTGATTTACATTGGTTCCTCCCAAGTGAAAACAATAAGCCATCCACACCGGGCTGATCAGGCCAAAAGAATATTCGGGAACCTCCCCGTCATTTATCGTCAAATTCGCATCATTTTCTGATTTAACGGGGGTTTTTAGTTTGACCAGTTTGGCGCCCCCATTTTTTACCTGATACACTTCCGTAGCCATCAAACCGGGAACAAGTCGTATTAATAGGTAGGAATCCTTGCCGAGCATACCGTATTCAAATCCGCTTAATGACAGATTATCCATCGGTCCCGCTTCAATTCTGGCTTTGTCATCCCAGATTTTTACTGTGAAGTTGTTTGTAATTGTTCGGAGTGTTTTTGCTTCAGCGTAGTAAATACTTTGCTTGATGATTCCGCTGATTTCCAAAACCGAGACTTGTTTTGGCACTTTGGTTGCATACCGCGCAACTAAACAGGCGCTAATTACCAACAGCCCAGTTACAACCACTGCGGTGGCAATTTTACTTTTTGTCCAAGCCATCGTTTGCAAAGTCCCCTTGACGAGCGCAGTAATCGAAGTTGTCGTCGCCGCGCCTTTGGCGGCCAGCACGGAAACTTTGGCCACCAACGCGGCTGGCGCGGCCTGCACGGAATTTTCCACCACGGCGGTGGCGAGGAGCGCTCCACCAAACTTGATGCCCTGCTTGGCGAGGAGGGCGTGAAGTTTGTCGAGGGCACGGTTCACGCGCACGCGGGCGGCGTCCTCGCTCACGCCCAGGGCCGCGCCCACGTCGCCCAGGGTTTTATTCTCAAAAAACCGGAGCAGCACGGCGGCGCGGTCGCGCTCGCCCAGGGCATCCACGGCCTCATCCAATTGCGGGGCGATCTGCCGCCAGGCGGCGTCGGTTTCGGGCGGGTTGGCGGTGGTTTCCATGTAGGCTTGGTGTTCGCGCTGCTGGCGGCGGTGCTGCTGTTTCAGGGCATCGGCGGCGGCGTAGCGGGTGGTCAGGTGCAGCCACGCGGTCAGGATGGTCTGCGGCCCCAGGGTCCCGGCCTTGCGGGCGAGGACGATGAAGACGGCTTGCGCCACGTCCTCGGCCAGCCCGGCGTCGCCGGTGCGCCGCAGGGCGGCGGCGTGGACGAGCGGCAGATGGCGCCGGACGAGTTCCGCAAAGGCGGGCTCGGACCGGGTGGCGGCGAATTCCCGCAGCAGCGTCAGGTCGTCAGTCAGCATTTACCTATTAAATGGCCGCCGAACGCAAAACCGAACAAAATATTTTAAATTATTTTTTGGGGGAGCTGTTTTGGCCACAGATGGGCACAATCTGAAGCATTGATTCAGATAAAAGGATATTAGCAGATGGCTCGGAAAACTGAAGAGTATTCTGGTCAAACCGGCAGAATTTTCGGCTATTGGTGGCAGCTTTTACTGACATTTTCACTGGATGTGATTTGCGGTTGCGCGAGCATACAGTTATTTCGATCCAACCGAATGAAAACACTATACATCGATCCGGACGGGGGAGCATTCGGAAGCTCTGTGGCACACGTGAAACATCCGGGAAACGCCAATGCAGCCGAGGAGAAGTTCCTCGAGGAGTTGGAACGGGAGATTTTTGATTTGCAGATCGCCAACCGGGGCAAGGACTATTTGATTGGCGAATTGAACAAGGAACAGAGGTCGGTTTTTGACCAACTCCTGACGGCCAACCGGACTGTAGGTGAGTTGGAAACGAAGCTGAATCAGTTGAATGGGCCGAAAATGTGAGCGCGATTGGTCTAAAAAAGAATAAAATGGATTTGAACCAATGACCTTCAGCCGCATACAAATCAATTGTCCATAAATGTGAACCCTATCAAGGCCATTTTTTTAAAATAGCTTTATTTCACCGCATTGCAGTATTGCGAGAACACGAGGAAATATTGTGTTTCTGGTTTAGCCGGAATGCGCGCGGTGAACAACCCATCTGCCGCGTAAAGACGTTGGTGAAATACTGGCTCGAAGAAAACCCGCAGTCCAAGGCAATATCCACGATTGGACGTTTTGTTTCACTCAACAAAAGTTTGCCGGCGTGATTGACGCGGGCATACATCAAATAGCGCGCGGGGGTGAAATTTGTCGCCTGCCGGAAGTGGTGCACGAACTGGGTCACTCCCAGATGACAACTGGCGGCCATTTTCTCCAAAGTCCACGATTCACTTATAGAGTCCCCCAACTCTGCGATGAATTGTTGCAGGGTGCGTTCGGTGGTGGCCAGAGACTTTCGCAGCGAAATCCGGCGGGCGCGAAAATTATCCAGCACGGCCAGTAAAACTTCATTGATCAAAACCGCGAGCCGAGACGTGTCGCTGGCACCCCTATTTTCCTCTACGGCGCGATTGAGGCCGAGAAAGCAGCGGCGAATATCCGGCGATCCCGGCCAGATAAACTGTTCGTTTTGGCGCAGGCAGCGTGTCAACTCGGCGAGATCGCTTGGACTCACAATAATCCACGGCGGCCAGTGCCATGTCTGGTGCGGACGACGCACGCCAACATCCAGGATAAGCCAAATTAAGCGGCTCGCACCAACATGGGGATTACCCAGTTGATGTGGTTGCCACGGGCGCGTGATGAGAAATTCATCGTGGCGCAGCCGTTCAGAGCAGTTCTCGATCCTTGCCTCAATTTCGCCGCTAGCCAAAAAGGTGATTTCAATGCCTTCGTTGCGATGCATCGGCAATCCCCAGTGTTGCGCCGAAGTGGCATCCCAACTCCCAACACTGCGCAAGCCGGGAAGTTCATTTGCCGACAATCGCCGTCCCGGATAACCCGCGCGGCCGAGCGCGTGCAACTGCACCGCACCGGCGTCGGCCGCTGTCACGAGCGCGCGGCAACTGTCGGCAACAAAAGTCCGCCCGTTTGCGCGGTAGGTGGCGCGATGATGGGCTTTCTTCGATGCTGGCATTTTAGTTTTGTTTTGCCGGTTAGGATCCGCCGAGAATAGGCCTATTACGCAAACTTGTAAAATCCTTCGGTGAAGAAATCTGCAAGATTCCCTTGAACCATTTGTTATGCTCTCAACACTCCAATGAAAACTTTGCTGGCACTGAACCGGTTTCCGGTAGCGTTCGTCGCGCTAATCGCAATGTTTTGCTTGGGGTTGGCACCCGCCGCCGAACCGGTTGTCCGCGTATTGATCTTCAGCGGGCAAAACAACCACGATTGGCGAGCGACCACGCCCAAGCTTAAATCCATCCTCGAAAGCAGTGGACGATTCACGGTGGACGTCACCGAACATCCTGAGCAATGCAACGCTACCACTTTTGCCAAATATGATGTGCTTTTGAGCAACTGGAACACCTACGGACAACCCACCGTGACCAACTGGCCGACGACAATGCGAGAGGCTTTTCTGCATTTCGTCCGTGACGGAAAGGGATTTGTTTCCATCCACGCAGGCAGTTCGGCGTTTTATGACTGGTCGGAATACCAGCAAATCGTCGGTGGAACTTGGAAAACCGGTCAAACGGGTCACGGGCCTCTGCATGAGTTCCCCGTCAAAATCGTAAACGAAAAGCATCCCATCACGGAAGGTCTGACAAATTTTGTCACGACTGATGAATTATGGCATCGCACTGATTTGCAGACAAATATTCAAATCTTGGCAACGGCTTATTCCGCGCCGCAATGGGAAGGCACCGGCAAGGACGAACCGGTTGCTTTTGTCACGCAGTTTGGTCTGGGGCGTGGATTTAATTTGTTGCTCGGCCACAACCCAGCAGCGATGGATGCCGCCGGATTCCAACAACTACTCAGACGCGGCACCGAGTGGGCCGCAACTGGAAAAGTTACAACGGCGCAAATTGAATCGAATCAAAGAAAATAAATGAAAAAAAACATTCTCGAATTATCCCGTCGCAAATTCGTTGGCGGCCTGTTGCGCGGCGCAATTGTTGCCGCTGTCGCTCCCAATTTCATTCCGCTGCGCGTGCTGGCGGGTGAAAACACGCCGAGCAAAAAAATTCAGCTTGGACACATCGGCGTGGGCGGACGGGGAACCCAGTTGTTACAGAATTTTCTCGCAGTCGAGTCCGCTGTTTCGGTCGCCATCGCCGACCCGTTTCGCCAGCGGCGCGAAAGTGGCGGCAAG
>CAIXPZ010000065.1 GCA_903921455.1 uncultured Verrucomicrobia subdivision 3 bacterium
GCAATGGGATTTGGTTTTTAGTTTAGCCGTTTCATTGTTCACATAGGATTAATGACCGATCGAGCTGTGAAACGGATCACGACTCACGGCGTCATGCGCATCCGAAAGAAGTTGCGGTTGGGCATGACGGTGCTGTTCGTGATGGAAATCCAGGTGCCCGCAGGCGTGGAGGTGATGACCGGGCCGACGGAGGTCCAACTGCCAACCGCAAGGTTGGTGGAGCTTTCCAGCTGATATTGCCAAGATGCAACGGCGGGAATTTTCAGAATGAGATTCGTGCCGGACGCCAAAGTGTATCCCAAGGTTGAATACGCGGCGCTTGCGGCGTCCGCCGGAACATGCCATCCGGGATAAGTGGAAAGCGACTGGATGTCCGTGGCAGACAGAATGCCGTTGTAAATGCGCAAATCCGTCATCTTGCCGTGAAGGTCGTAAGTTGGCGAAGCGCCGACGCGCAGCCCCACTGTGATGGGACGTCCCGCAGCGGGATAAACGAAGCTGCTGATGCCGGCGGTCTTGACGAGTTGGCCATTGAGATAGCAGTTAAGGTTCAGGCCGTCGTAGGCGGCGGCGATATGTGACCACTGGTTCAACAGGCCGGTGCCGGGATTGTAATTGGGCCAGTTGTTCCAAGTCGAGCCGTCGCCAATCCAGAAGTCGAGCGAGTCGTTGCTTTCGAGATAGAACAGGATACCGGTGCTATCCGCGTTCGTATCCATCCAGCTAAAAGTCGCGTTGTAAGCCGGGACGGATAGCGCGGGGCGAACCCAAAATGAAATCGTCCACGCCCCGCCGGTGCGAAACACGCTGTCGGCCAGTGTGGACGGCAGTTGCATCCACTGTCCGCCGCTGAAGGTGACGGAGCGCAGGGCGGTGGTGGCGTTGGTGGGCACGTCGGTATTGCCGAGCACGGGATTGCCGACGTATTGGCCATTGTAATTTCCCGTGTCATCAATGGCCGTCGTGCCGTTGGTTTCGCTCATGCGATATTGTGAAATGAGCCTCGCCGATGGCGTGGGGTTGGTGGCCCCGGGATTGTTGGTCGAAATGATAAACAAAAATCCCTGCTTGCCGGGAATGGTGAGGCTGTTCGTCGGCAGGTAACTGGCCTGCGCCTGGAAGCCGCTGGAAGCCGGCGCGTAGAGCGTGCAAGTATTGGAATTCAAACCGAGCACGACCCAGTTGATGTTGAGGGTGACGCTGGTTTGAGAGCTGTTGAAATTGCCGACGGCCAAGAGGGTTGATCCATTTTTCACAAACGCGGTGGCCTTCACGTTCGCATCGCTGGTGGTCACCGCCGGATTGCTTTCCCACCAACCGAGCATTGTGGCGTTGGTCAGGCCGCCGAATTGATCCCAGATTTTCCAGACCGGACGCGGGTCATCGTTGCCGTTATTCCAGCCGTAGCGGCGCGTGATGCCGAACACCGCGCCCAGCCACGGATTGCCGCCACCTTGGAGCATCTCGCCCATCGGCCCGAATGGAATGCCGGTGCACTGCACCAGCCATTGTTCGGGCGTGAAGGAATTGTAATTGAACGATTCGCCGAACCACAGCCGGTCCAGATACGGCAGGAACTCGGCGTATTGATTGATCGGCCCAAGCGAAAAACCGGTGTTGGAATGCAAGTCAATGCGCGAGCCGGGATTGACCAGCTTGAGCATCCGGCGAATCCGCTTCAACGTCGTGCGGTCATAGGAAACGTCGTCGAGATACAATCCGTCAATCGCATCATGCACGGCCAGCCAGTTGACAGCTTCGACGTAATAATTGTAGTAGCGCGTGTTGGGCATCGTGACCACGGCCGCGTCGTAAGTGCCGTCGGAATTGGGCGTATACCAGCCCGGCGTGTAATCGGTGATGTAATGCTCCTGCAGCCACGGAAAGCCGCCGCCGCCGCCGCCTTCCAGCGCTTCGTCGTTGAGGCTGCGCCACGCCCAGTTTTCCACCGAGTATTGCGTCATCTCGCGGAGCGTGTAGTAAAGTTTCACCTTGCAGCCCAACGTGTGGCAGCTTGCGACAAAATTGGTGATGACCGTCGTGTTGTAAAACGGCCAGTTGATGAACGGATTGATCGCCGTGCCCTGATGAACATTGACGACGTTAACATTCCACAGCGCCTGATCCGACGGCGGCGTCGGGTCGGGCCAGGAATGATAATAGCGGTCGCCGAATTGCAGCACCGGGTCAACCGGTTTCATCGGCGTGACGAGCAGCGCAAATTCATATTGCACCTGCGCGCCAGCGGATAAAGTTTTGCCGCCCGTGTGCGCCTGAAACATCGCGCCGGAATTGTAATTGGAAACCGTCACGTTGCCGCCGCCCCATGTTGCCGGCGCGGCGGGCTGATACAAATTCAGCATCGGCCCGGTGTAAGTCGCGCCAAGCAACTTGGTGTGCAAGCCCGCGTGAACGCCGCCCAGCCACACGCTGTTGTGCGGTGTGCTCCAACTCCATGAATAACTGCTCGGACGCAAGCCGCCATCATAACCGATGCCCGCCATGTAGGTGGAAGCTGCTGCCGTCAGCGGGATTATTAATTTCACATCGCTCAGTGTCGTCGCTGAATTCGCCGTGAGCGTCATCAAGTAATGCAAATGCCCGTCGAACTCCATGTCCGTCGTGGTTTGCAACGTCAACCCGCCGCCCGTGGCCGTGGACTGCCAGCTCACGCGACCGGTGTTGTTCGTCGTCACGACCGGCGTGCCTCCGATGAAAGCGACCGGCGTGCCGCCAAC
>CAIXPZ010000066.1 GCA_903921455.1 uncultured Verrucomicrobia subdivision 3 bacterium
CGCGGCATGACCCCGACGGCAAACGCATGGAGACATTAGCCAGCCAGATCGAAGGCAAACGATTAACCTATCGCCAAGTCTCCCAGACTTTGTGCGTTTGTTAAGTATACAAGCCCGCTGCCACCTCTCCCTAAAATGGGGGATACCCTTTCGCCACCCAACCTGATAAAAGATGTCAACCTTGTTGACGACCATGCTGGAACGAATGGGCTTCGGAGGCGGTGGTTGACTTGGCTGACCCTGTTTCATTGCGGGGCTGACTAGGCGACAATCGGAAGCTGAACTAAACCGACAATAAATATGACTGTATCCAACTCGACCACTAAAACCCGTTACAACCGTTTTCTTCTGCTCGTCGCCGGCCTCGGCGGGCTGCTCTATGGTGTGGATGTCGGTATCATCGCTGGCGCACTGCCGTATCTTTCGGCGACCTCCGGGTTCAACGCTAACCAGCTATCTTTCATCGTCGCCGCCGTGCTGCTGGGCAGCGTCATCTCGACGCTGTTCGCCGGGATGCTGGCCGATTGGGTCGGCCGGAAAAAAATGATGATTGTGAGCGGACTGCTCTTTGTCATCAGCATTCCCATGATCGCGCTGGCGCACGGCTACTGGCCGCTGGTTTTCGGCCGCCTGCTCCAAGGCATCAGCGGCGGCTTGATCGGCGTCGTCATCCCGCTGTATCTGGCGGAATGTCTGGGCGCCTCCAATCGCGGCAAAGGCACGGGCATTTTCCAATGGATGCTGGTGATGGGTCTCGTGGCGGCGGCGCTCATCGGAACGTATTTCAGCCTTCGCGTTGAAGAGGTGACGAAGCTGGGCGACGCTGACAAACTGTTTGCCTTCAAAGATACGGCTTGGCGCAGCATTTTCTGGGTGTCGCTGCCGCCGGGAATTCTATTTGTTCTGGGCAGCTTCTTTGTCGCCGAGTCGCCGCGCTGGCTGTTTCGGCGCGGGCAAACGGACGCCGCGCGCACCGCGCTGCTGCGTTCGCGCACCGACGAGCAGGCGGAAATTGAATTGAAGGAAATGGCGGATACCGTCGCCGCCGAAAAAGCCAAGACCTCCACGACCGGGGAGAAAATCAAGGAATCCCTGCTGAGCCGCAAATATGTGATCCCGTTCGTGATGGCCTGCGTCATCCTCGCTTGCAATCAGGCCACCGGCATCAACTCGATTATCGGTTACAACACGACCATTCTGATTCAGGCCGGCCTCAGCGACAAGCACGCCCATCTGGGCAGCCTCACGTTCAACTTCGTGAACTTTCTGGCCACCATCGTCGCCGTCCTGCTCGTGGACCGGAAGGGCCGCAAATTCCTGCTCTCCCTCGGCAGCGCAGGCATCATCGTTTCCCTCATCTGCGCGGGACTGATTTTCAATAAAACGGAGAAGCAGCGGGTGGACGTGAAAGACGCCGTGCAGGCGATGGTCACGACCGATCAGAAAGTTGAGTTTGCCTTCAACCAGGCAACCGCCGACCAACTGCTCGCCGCCACCGGCGACGCCGGCAAGTCCGCCAGCGGGAAACCTTCGACGATGGTGGTCATCTATGCCTGCGGCGATTATGTCGCCGCCAGCCAGGTCGTGCGCTCCGACGATCTTACGGCGAAACTCGAGATCACGCGTGAGAGTTGCCTGCCGTCCAGCAAGGTGGATTCGTTCTTCAAGAATCCTTTTGCCAATCTCGACGCGGCGAAAAACGCGCCGCTGAAAATTGTGAACGCGCTCATTACCCCCGTTCCCAGCGAAAATAGTGGCTGGCTCACCGCCGCGTTTCTGTTCATTTTCATGGCGTTTTATGCCGTCGGCCCCGGCGTCTGCGTCTGGCTGGCGCTGTCCGAACTCATGCCCACGCGCATCCGCTCCAACGGTATGAGCATCGCGCTGCTGATCAACCAGGCTGTCTCCACCACCATCGCCGCCGTCTTCCTGCCGAGCGTTGGTAAATACGGTTATGCGACGATGTTCTTCGTCTTTGCCGGCTGCACCGTCGTTTATTTCATTACCGCCGCGTTCTTCCTGCCGGAAACCAAGGGCAAGACGCTCGAGGAAATCGAGGAGCATTTCGAAGGTAAAAAACATTGATGTCGTCACGCGTTTTTCAAATCGTTTTGGTCGCTGCCGGGCTGGTTTCTGCGTCGCTGCACGCGGCGGAATCCGGGGTTCAGGCGGCGCGCGGTTTGATTGCGCGCATTGTGCCGGCGCAGGTGGAACATTTTGTAGCCGAAATCGTTCCCGTCGAGAACGGCCAGGATGTTTTTGAAATCGAGAGTCGCGGCGGGAAAATTATTTTGCGGGGCAATAATGGCGTCGCCATCGCCTCGGCGTTGAAACGCTACCTCGCGGATTTTTGCCACGCCGACCCCGGCTGGATGTGTGGGAGCCAGATGAAATTGCCGGCGGTTTTACCTGCCGTGCCGGAAAAAATCCGTGTCGTCAGTCCGTATCAATATCGGTTCGATTATAACTACTGCACGCACGGCTATACGTTTGCCTGGTGGGACTGGCCGCGGTGGGAACGCGAATTGGACGACCTGGCACTGCATGGTGTCAATCTGGCGCTCATCATCGAGGGGCAGGAGCAGGTCTGGATCGATGCGCTGAAAGTGTTCGGCTACTCAGAGGCGGACGTGCGCCAGTGGCTGGTTATGCCCTCGCACCAGCCTTGGCAGTTCATGTCCAACATGGAGGATTACGGCGGGCCGGTCCCGGAATCGATTGTGAAACGCCGGCTGGAGCTGGGTAAAAAAATCATCGCCCGTATGCGCGAGCTGGGCATGGAGCCGGTGCAGCAGGGTTATTACGGTATCGTGCCGTCGGATTTCAATAAACGCTTTCCGGCGGCGAATGTCCACGCGCAGGGTAATTGGTCCGTGTTGAAACGGCCCGACATGCTCGATCCTTCCGATCCGCTCTTCGCGAAATTCGCGTCGGTATTTTACGATTCACAAAAAAAATATTTCGGCCCGGCAAAATTCCTGGCCGCGGATCCGTTTCACGAGGGGGGCCGGACGGAGGGCATCGACCTCGAGGCTTGCGCGCGGGAAATGTATGCGCCGATGGCTCACGCCTATCCGGATGTGACGTGGGTGTTCCAGTCCTGGCAGGCCAATCCGCGGCAGCCGATGCTCGACGCGCTCGACAAGACGAAATGCTTGGTGCTGGATTTATATTGCGAAGATCACGAGAACTGGCGCGGGCGGAATCAATTCGGCGGGACGCCATGGCTGTGGTGTTCCATCCATAACTTTGGTGGCAACGATTTCCTTGCGAGCAAGCTCGCCGCCGTGGCTGACGGGCCGGCCAAGGCCCTCGCGGAAGCTGGTCCGGGAAAGGGTTTCCTGCGCGGGATCGGTGGCTTGGAGGAGGGTAGCGACACTCATCCTGCCGTCTGGGAAATGTTGTTCGCGCAGACGTGGCGCACCAATGCGCCGGATTTCAAAGCGTGGCTTGATGAATATGTCCGTTGCCGCTATGGAGCTCCCGATCCTGCCGCGCGCCTTGCGGTGCAGACGCTTTTTGATTCGGCGTGGAATGTCGGTGGCCAAAAGCATGGCCCTAAAATGGTTCATCATAATTCCGTGATTTGCGGCCGGCCGTCGCTCGATCCGAATCAGACGGCCAATCCCTATACGGGCACGACGCCCCCTTACGACGAGACCAACGTCGTCCTGGCGTGGCAGCAGTTGCTGCAGGCTGCGCCTGCCTGCGGCGCGAGTGATGGCTATCGCTACGATGTGGCTGATATTGGCCGGCAAGTGCTCGCTGACCTGGGCACGCGGTATCACCAGGCCATCGTCCGCGCCTTTCATGCCAAGGACGCGGCGAAACTTCATTCCTTGAGTGACAAACAGCTGGGTCTGTTGCGTGATCTGGATGAGTTGGCCGGCACGCGCCCAGAACTGCTGCTCGGCGCCTGGATTGCCGACGCCCGCGCGTGGGGCGAAACTCCGGATGAAAAAAATCTTTGTGAGTGGAATGCCCGCACGTTGCTGACGACATGGACCGTGCCGCAAAGCCACGTTGACTATGCCAACCGCCAGTGGAACGGGTTGCTCGGCGATTACTATTTTCACCGCTGGCAGATGTGGCTGGATGCTCTGAATGCCGCCGTGGGCTCGGACACGAAGTTTGACCAGGCTCCGGTTCGTAAAAAAATCCAGGACTGGGAATACGCCTGGACGCGCCAGACGAATTCGTTTCCTGCCCGGGCATCGGGCGACCCGGTGGCCATCGCCAAAAAATTGCTGGCAAAATATTCCACGGATGCCTTGGATCCGGAACTCATCAATGGCCCGTTATTAAAAAATGTGCAGCCGGCGGATTTCCTGGGTCGCTGGCGTTATTCAGCGCAAGGCGCGGAGTGGGAGCGCGAGTTTCTGTCTGATGGATCGGTGCAACTTTACCGCAATGGCCGGTCGGAAGGCTGGCATGGTTTTACTTGGACTTTTGACTCGGGTGCCATCGTTTTGAAGAAGGCCGACGGCAAGATTTTTGAACGGCACGTCTTGCAGGATCGCGCCACGCTGCTGTTCATCATGGACGGGTGGGGGCCGGCCCGGCGTGTGGCGGCTGACCCCAAAAAATGAATTTATGAAATCCAAGGTAATCATTGCCGTCGCCAGCTTGTTGGCTGCGGTCAGGGTTTTTGCCGCCGAGGCGCCGCTGTCGGTGCCGCCGGAAACCGCGAAGGAACATGCTGCCCGCATGGAGTGGTTTCGCGAGGCGAAGTTCGGCATGTTTATCCATTGGGGGGTTTATTCGGTGCCCGCCGGCGAGTGGAACGGCAAGACGGGTTACGGTGAGTGGTTCCTTGAGGAAACCAAGATGCCGGTTTCGCAATACGAGCAATTTGCCCGGCAATTCAACCCGGTCAAGTTTGATGCCAAAGCCTGGGTAAAAACCGCCAAAGACGCCGGTATGAAATACATCGTCATCACGTCAAAGCACCATGACGGCTTTGGCTTGTGGCCGTCGGCGTTGACGGACTGGTGCATCAAATCCACGCCGTTTCAGCGCGATCCGCTCCGGGAACTGGCTGATGAATGCCAGCAGGCCGGCCTTAAGTTTTGTCTCTATCATTCCATCATGGATTGGCATAGTTCGGATTGGGGCACGCGTCGTGCGTGGAATGACGTTGCCACCGGCGCGCCGGACATGGATCGCTACACCGCTTACATGAAGGGCCAGCTCAAGGAACTCGTGACCAATTATCATCCCGGCATTTTGTGGTTCGACGGCGAATGGGAATCACCCTGGACGCAGGCGCGCGGGGTGGAGGTTTATAATTATCTGCGCGCTTTGGATCCGAAGCTGATCATCAATAATCGCGTCGGCAAAGCCCGCGCCGGCATGGAAGGGATGGACTTGGGCCAGGCGCACGTTGGCGATTATGGCACGCCGGAACAACAGATTCCGGTCGGCGGTTTCGGTCCCGGCGTGGATTGGGAAACCTGCATGACGCTGAATAATCATTGGGGCTACAACCGCAACGACAACCACTGGAAATCGCCGGAGACCATCGTCCGCAATTTGTGCGACATCGCGAGCAAGGGCGGCAACTATCTTCTCAACGTCGGCCCGACCAGCGAAGGTCTGATTCCGCCGCCGAGCGTGGAGCGGCTCGCCGAGGTCGGCGCGTGGATGAAGGTCAATGGCGCCGCTATTTATGATTCCGGTCCGACCCCGTTCGGCGCGGAGGCGGGCGCGTTCAGCGCCACGGAAAAAGACCAGAACGGCAAACCTAAATTCATCCCCGCTTGGGACTGGCGGGCGACCACCCGTCCGGGAAAAATTTATCTCGAAATTTTCAACTGGCCAACGAGTGGTAAGCTGGAGCTTGCCGGACTCGCGAGCAAGGTGAACAAGGCGTATCTCCTTGCCGGCCACCGGAAACTGAAAGTGGTGCAAACCGCTGCTGGCGTCAGTCTCGCCTTGCCCGCCGAGGCGCCGGATAAAATGGCTTCCGTTGTCTGTCTTGAAATCCATGATCAGGTAGCCAAGGTTGCGGCCCAAAATTGATTTAGAAGATTTTCCCCGTCACCATAACCGAATCACAACCGCATGAATAAATCGAACCTGTCCCGTCGCAATTTTCTCAAAGCGTCCGCCCTGGCCGGGGTGGGTGCCTCTATCGCTGGCGTTGCCACTGCGGCGTCACCGTTGGCTCCCTCCACCGCCATTGCGTCGCTGACGGATATCAGTCAGACCCGGCCGCGCCCTGCCGGGCAAAAACCAGTATACAATCTCACCACCAAACCGTTGTCGCGGGTGCGGGTGGCGGTCATCGGCTTGAACCGGGGCATGACTCATGTGGAATCCTGCCTCGGCATTGAATTTGCAGATGTCGTCGCCGTCTGCGATTTGCGCAATGATCGGGCCGTTCGCGCTGCCGATGTCTGCGAAAAGAAGTGTGGTAAACGTCCGGCCGTCTATGGCGGCACCGAGAACATCTGGGAACAGCTGGTGGATCGCGACGACATCGATGCCGTCTATATCGCAACCCCGTGGAACTGGCATGTGCCGATGGCCTTGCGGGCGATGGAACGCGGCAAACACGCCTTTGTCGAAGTGGCGGCGGCGGTGACCGTGGATGATTGCTGGCGGCTGGTGGACACCAGTGAGCGCACCCAGCGTCATTGCGTGATGCTGGAAAATTGTTGTTACGGGGAGAATGAGCTGTTTGTCCTCAACCTCGTGCGGGAAGGTGTGTTTGGTCAGCTGACCCATGCGGAATGCGCCTATCTCCACGACTTGCGCGGCGTGCTTTTCTCTCTGGGCACCGAGGGCGACTGGCGGCGTGATTATCACTGGCAATACAACGGTAACTTGTATCCGACGCACGGCCTCGGCCCGGTCGCCCAATATCTTGGCGTAGGCCGGGGTGACCAGTTCAAGTATCTCGTTTCGGCTAGTTCGCCGGAAATCAGCCTGACCAAATACCGTGACGAGCATCACCCCAATGGCGGCCGGCACGCCGGCGAAAAATATATTTGCGGTGACATGAATACCTCCATCCTCAAGACGGAGTTGGGCCGCACCATCATGATTCAGCACGATGTCGTCAGCCCGCGGCCCTACAGCCGCATCAATGCCCTGTATGGCACCGGCGCGACCTTTTTTGATTATCCCGCCCGCCTGGCCGTGAATGATCCCAGGAGCTACGGCCTGAAATCACCGGGTTCCCATGAGTGGCTGGCCGATCCGGATATGGCCGTCATGCGGGAAAAGTTCACCCATCCTCTCTGGAAAAAACTCGCGGAACGCGCCCGGGGCGGCGGTCACGGCGGCATGGACTTCGTGATGAGCTGGCGCTTGCTGGACTGCCTGCGTCTAGGGATCACTCCCGATAGCGTTGTGTATGACGCAGCCGCGTGGAGTTGCCTCATTGAAACCTCGGTGCGGTCGGTCGCCACCGGCAGCATGCCTGTGAACATCCCCGACTTCACGCGCGGCCTGTGGAAAACCATGCAGCCGCTGGGGATTGCTGGGAAAGCCTGACCTTGAAAACTTTATGAAATCAAAAACCATCATCGGTCTGGCCATTTCTTCGCTTGCCATTACGGCGTTGGCGGTCAACGAACCGGCCGTCATCCCGCAGCCGCAAAGCCTCGTGCGGCTGGACGGCGCATTCAAGCTGGCGGCGGACGCGCGGATTTACACGGATCCCTCCTCGCTGGACACCGGTGAATTACTGGCGACGCAACTACGCAAGGCCACCGGTGGTCGGTTGCGCATCAGCGGCAAGACGACGCCCGACTTGGTGGTCAACGACGGCATCTTGCTGACGACCAACGGTGCGGATGCCGGCCTCGGCGCGGAAGGGTACGAGTTGGTCGTCGGCACGAACGCTGTCGTCATTCGCGCGCCGTCCCAGGCGGGGTTGTTTTATGGCGCGCAGACTCTGTTGCAATTGCTGCCGCCGGAGATTTTCTCTGCCAAACCAGTGACTGGTATTGCTTGGGAAATACCCTGCGTGAAAATTTCCGACCAGCCGCGCTTTGGCTGGCGCGGGCTGATGCTCGATGTGAGCCGGCATTTTTTCACGAAGGAAGAGGTGAAGCAGTTGCTCGACGCGCTGGCGCTGCACAAGCTCAACACGTTTCACTGGCATCTGGTGGATGACAACGGCTGGCGCATCGAAATCAAAAAATATCCCAAGCTCACGAGCGTGGGCGCGTGGCGCAGCGGCGTGGGCTTCGGGCTGGCCACCAATTCGACGACGGCTTACGGCCCGGACGGCCGCTACGGCGGTTTTTACACGCAAGCCGACATCCGCGAAGTCGTGGCTTACGCGGCGGCGCGGCACATCACCATCGTGCCGGAAATCGAAATGCCCGGTCATGCGCTGGCGGCCCTGACGGCGTATCCGGAGCTCGGTAGCGGCCCGGGGCCGTTCAAGATTTCAATGGGTGCCGGCGTGAATCCAGGAATCTTTTCCCCGGCGAAACCGGAGACGTTCGAGTTTTTGCAGAATGTGCTGACCGAGGTTTTTGAACTTTTTCCGTCCCCATACATCCACATCGGTGGCGACGAGGTGCCGAAAGGGCCGTGGAAAAATGACGCGGCGTGTCAGGCGTTGATGAAAAGCGAAAATCTGAAAAATGAGGAGGAGTTGCAAAGCTGGTTCAACCGGCGCATGGAAAAATTCATCAACGCGCACGGCAAAACCCTCCTCGGCTGGAGCGAGATTTTGCAGGGCGGCCTCGCGCAAAACGCGGCGGTGATGGACTGGATCGGCGGCGGCCGCGAAGCCGCGAGCCAGGGCCACGACGTGGTGATGTCGCCGACCTCGCACTGCTATTTTGATTATTACCAGTCGCGCGACCATTCCACTGAGCCGAGGGCCATGGGCGGCGGGGCGTTAACGTTGAGCCGGGCCTATGCCTTGGAGCCGATTCCCGCAAAACTCGCGCCGGAATTTCAAAAACACATCCTCGGCGGGCAGGGCAACGTCTGGACGGAATACATCCCGAATTTAAAACAAGTGGAATATATGGCGTTCCCGCGTTTGTCCGCGCTGGCGGAAGTGACGTGGTCGCCAAAATCGGCCCGCAACTTCGAGGACTTCAAGCGCCGGCTCAAGACCGACGAGCAGCGCCTCGACCAGCTGGGCGTGAATTACCGCAGTTCCGCGCTGGACGATGGCACCGCCGCGATGACTGCTGGTGGCTGGCAACCCGCGCAAATCAAGACCGCACCCGCGCCGCTGGAATGGGACGTCACCGCCAAAGTCACCGCCGCCGGCAAAGCGAGCGTGCGGTTTGATTACACCGAGGGCGCGCACGGCATCGATCTCGCGTGGGTCGCGCTCCTCGAAGACGGACAGGAAATCAGCCGCGACACCCACGCCGGTTTTGCCGGCGGCAGTCCGCGCAAGTCGGTTTACACGCTCACCACGCCCGCACCGAAGCCGGGCGCACATTACGCGCTCCGTGCGCAGGTCGCCGGTTCGGGCGGCACGGATTCCTCCGGCAGCGTGTTTTGGGATTTGAAGCCGTCCGCCAAATAAATTTATGAGCCTCAAACTTAAATTCGTTCCCCCGCTCGATCCGGGATTTCAGCCCGCCGTTCTCGTCAACCGTAACTACGTCGCTGCCGCGAAAAAAACCGGCCAGGCCGTGCCGCTCGTCATTGGGTTGGAACGCGAGTGCGGGTTGGTGTCGCGCTATGAGACCTGGGTGTTTCCTGCCGCCGATGCCGCGACGCTGCAATACGTCGAGCGCACGGTGAAGTTTCTGCTGTGGGCGCGCGGCGGCTGGAAAATCTTCATTGGGGGTCCGCCAGCCATCGGCGAGTTCATCCGCAAAACCTATTCCCCGACGGGTGCCCGGAAGTTTGATTGCCAGCTGATGGGCACGGCCTATGGCAAGAAATTCCAGGTCGTCGTGACTGCGCCGGAAAAAGTTCCGGCCAATAGCGAAATGGAAGTCGCGGCCGGCGGCCATCTCAAGGGTTGCCGCATCGGTTTTGATTTGGGCGCGAGCGATTACAAGGTTTCCGCCGTGGTGGATGGCGAGGCGATTTTCACCGAGGAGGCGCCGTGGGATCCCAAGTCCCAGCCGAATCCCGAATATCATTACCATCATATCTCCGCCGCCCTGCATCGCGCTGCCGCGCATCTGCCGCGCGTGGACGCCATCGGCGGCAGCTCCGCCGGGGTGATCGTGGACAACGAAATCCGCGTGGCCTCGCTGCTGCGCGCGATTCCGAAAAAAGATTATCCCAAGGCGGCGGCCATTTTCAAACGCATCCAGAAAGAATGGCATGTGCCGCTCGTGATGATGAACGACGGCGACGTGACCGCGCTGGCGGGAGCGCTGTCGCTGCGCAAAAAAGGCATGCTCGGCATCGCCATGGGTTCCAGCGAGGCGGCGGGCTTCATGGACAAGCAGGGCCGCATCCTCGGCTGGCTGAATGAGCTGGCTTTCGCGCCGGTGGATTACAATCCCGCCGCCGCTGCCGATGAATGGTCGGGCGATCAGGGCGTGGGCGCGCTGTATTTCTCGCAGCAGGCGGTCAACAAGCTGCTGCCCGCGGCCAAAATCAAGCTGCCGGAAAAAATGGGTTTGCCCGAACGGCTCAAGGAAGTTCAGGCGTTGATGGCAAAGGGGGATGCGCGCGCCGCGAAAATTTACGAGACTATCGGCGTCTATCTCGGCTACGCGATGGCGCACTACGCGGACTTCTACGATT
Organism: uncultured Verrucomicrobia subdivision 3 bacterium; assembly: GCA_903921455.1. Next base: position 10,696 of record CAIXPZ010000066.1, read on the forward strand.
TCAATCATACGCTGATCCTGGGCCGTGTCACGACCGGCCGGGGCGGCGATATTGTGATTGACCGGGCGCGTGAAGTTTTGAACTGTGAATTTCCGGCCGTGGCGAAGAAAATTGCACTGCATGTGCCGGATGAAAAATCCCGGCGCGTTGGTCAGGCGGTCGCGGCGGCGAGCCTGCCGGCAGCGAAGAAATGATTTTATGAAACTACATCAAGCTACCGCGCAGATTTTTGTGCCGGACGGCAAACCCCTGACGGCGGCGCTGCCGCGTATCACGCACCTCGGTATCGGCGCGCATCAGGACGACCTGGAATTCATGGCGTTCCACGGCATCCTCGAATGCTTTGCCAGCGAATCAAAATGGTTTGGCGGCGTCACTTGCACGAACGGCGCGGGGAGTTCCCGCACGGGCGTGTATGAAAAGTTCACCGACGCGCAGATGATGGCCGTGCGCCGCACGGAGCAGAACAATGCCGCCATCGTGGGGCAATACGGCGTGATGTTTCAGCTCGATTACCCGAGCAGCGCGATCAAAAGCCCCTCCGATCCGTCGCTGAAGCATGATTTGAAGGAAATTCTGGCCGCCACGCGGCCGGAGGTGGTTTACACGCATAACGCGGCGGACAAGCACGACACGCACATTGGCGTGGTCATCGCGGCGTTGGCGGCGATGCGGGAACTGCCGCGCGACCAGCGCCCGAAAAAGGTCATCGGCTGCGAAGTCTGGCGCAATCTGGACTGGCTGAATGACGCGGAGAAAGTTTTGATGGATGTGAGCGGGCGCGACAATCTCGCCGCGGCGTTGAACGGGGTGTTCGATTCACAGATCGCCGGCGGCAAACGCTACGACCTCGCCACGCTCGGTCGGCGCGCGAGCAATGCGACCTTCTTCGAGTCGCACGCGACGGATCGCGCCAACCAGCTCATCTTCGGCATGGATTTGACGCCGGTGGTGGCGGACGAGACGAAGGACATTGCTGAATACGTCTGCGGCTACATTGACCGGTTTAATGCCGACGTGAAAGCAAAACTGGCCAAGCGGCTTGGCCAAATCTGAATTATGGAAATCATCATTCAACCCACTGCCGAAGCCGCCACGAGCGTGGCGGCCCGCGTCATTGCCCGGCTATTGCAGGCGAAGCCCAATGCCGTGCTCGGCCTCGCCACGGGCAGCACGCCATTGCTGCTCTACCGGGAATTGATCCGGATGCAACTGGACTGGCGCAAGGTGACGACCTTCAACCTCGACGAATACGTCGGGCTGGCGCCCACGCATCCGCAGTCCTACCACAGTTTCATGTGGGAGAATTTGTTCCAGCACGTCAAAATTCCGATGAAGAACGTGCATATTCCCGATGGCATGGCGAAGGATATCCCGGCTTCCTGCGAGAATTACGAACGGAAAATTGCGGCGGCGGGCGGGATTGATTTGCAGGTGCTGGGCATCGGCACGGACGGGCACATCGGCTTCAACGAGCCGACGTCGTCGCTGGCGTCGCGCACGCGGATCAAGACGCTGACGCAGCAGACGCGGCGGGACAACGCGCGATTTTTTGGCAGCGAGGCGGAGGTGCCGCATCACTGCATCACGATGGGCATCGGCACCATCATGGCGGCGCGGCAAAACTTGTTGCTCGCGTTCGGTCCGAAAAAGGCGCGGGCCGTCGCCGAAGCGGTCGAGGGGCCGATCACCGCCGTCAATCCGGCTTCGGTGTTGCAGATGCATCCCGTGACCAAGGTCTGCCTGGATAAAGAGGCGGCCTCCCAACTCCAGCGGGCTGATTATTACCGCTGGGTCTATGATAATAAACCCGGCTGGCAACAGATTTGATATGAGCGAAAAACCGAAACACGACGTCCGCGCCATTGCGCGCCATTTCCAGATTGCCGGCGAATTTTTGGAGGCCGCGCCTTACGGCAGCGGCCACATCAACGACACCTATTGTGTCGTGTTCAACCAGGGCGGCCCGCGCGTCCGCTACATTTTTCAGCGCATCAACCATAACATCTTCAAAAACCCGGTGGCGCTGATGGAAAACGTCCAGCGGGTAACGGCGCACCTGGCCGCCAAGGTGGGCGGTGAATCCGACGCCAGCCGCCGGGTGCTGACGCTCATCCCGACGCGCTCCGGCGCGGCGTTTCATTGTGATGCGGCGGGCAGCCACTGGCGTGTTTACATTTTCATCGAGGCCGCCCGTGGCTACGACGCGGTGGAAAGCCCGGCGCAGGCGTTGTCGGCGGCCAAGGCGTTCGGCCGGTTCCAAAAGTTGCTCGCGGATCTGCCCGCGCCGCGTTTGAACGATACGATACCGGATTTTCATCACACGCCGAAACGCTTTGCTGCCTTGGAGCAGGCGATTCTGGCCGATGTCGCCAAGCGGGCGATGCGCGCCCAGGCGGAAATCGAATTTGCCCTGCGCCACAAGGCCATTTGCCGCGTGCTGCTCGACGCGAATTTGCCGGAGCGCGTCACGCACAATGACACCAAGTTCAACAACGTGCTGCTCGACGACGCAACGGGTGAGGGGATTTGCGTGATTGACCTGGACACGGTGATGCCGGGTCTGGCGCTCTATGATTTTGGTGACATGGTGCGGACGACGACCAGCCCGGCAAAGGAAGACGAGCAGGATTTGTCGAAAGTCACGATGCAGTTTCCGATGTTCGAGGCGCTGGCGCGCGGCTACTTGAGCTCGGCCGGCGAATTTCTGACGCCGGCGGAGAAAAGGTTTCTGCCGTTTTCCGGCAAGCTCATCACGTTTGAGATCGGCATCCGGTTCCTGACGGATTATCTGGCGGGCGACACTTATTTCAAGGTGCATCGCGAAGGCCACAATCTCGACCGCTGCCGCACGCAGTTCAAGCTGGTGGAATCCATCGAGCAGCAGGAAGAAAAGATGAACCAGCTTGTGGAGACTATTTAATATGAGAATTTTAGTCACCGGCGGCGCGGGTTTTATCGGCAGCCACATCGTCGAGCATTTTCAAGGCAAGGCGGAGGTCCGGGTGCTGGACAATCTGCGCTCCGGCTTCAAGCACAACTTGGCGCCGTTCCAGCATGAGCTCATCGAGGCCTCGATTCTGGATCGCGACGCGGTGCGCAAGGCGGTGCAGGGCGTGGATTATATTTTTCACCTCGCGGCGATGATCAGCGTGCCGGAGTCCATGGCCAAGCCGATTGAGTGCAATGAGATCAACACCACCGGCACGCTCATCGTGCTGGAAGAGGCGGCCAAAGCCGGCGTGAAAAAACTCACGCTCAGCACGTCCGCCGCGATTTACGGCGATAATCCGGTCGTGCCGAAAATCGAAACGATGCTGGCCGAGCCCAAAAGCCCCTACGCCATCACGAAGCTCGACGGCGAGTTTTACTGCAAGCTGTTCGCCGATGAAGGCCGGTTGCAGACGGCGTGCCTGCGCTACTTTAACGTCTTCGGCCCGCGCCAGGATCCCAAGAGTCAGTATGCGGCGGCGGTGCCGATCTTCATTGATCGCGCGGTGAAAAATCTGCCGATCACGATCTACGGCGATGGCGACCAAACGCGCGATTTTATATACGTGAAGGACATCGTGGCGGCGAATGTGTTTTTTGCCACGCAGTCCCAGGCTGCCGGGGTGTTCAATGTCGCTTATGGCCAGAAGATCACCATCCAGGAGCTCGCCCAGAAAATTGTCGCGCTTACCGGCTCGCAGTCGGAAATCAAGCATGCGCCGGAGCGGGCCGGGGATGTGAAGCATTCGCTGGCGGCGATCGACAAGCTGCGCGCGGCGGGCTTTGCGCCGACGAGCAATTTTGCCGACGGCCTGTCGGCGACGATTCGATTTTTTCAAAACAAAACCGGAAAATAAATTTATGACAACGATAAAAAACTTCGGCGTGACCGCCGCATTTTTGGGCGCAGCGCTGTTCACCTTCACGCCGCTGCGCGCGGCGGAATACACTTTGGAAAATGACCAGGTGGTCGTCACCTGCGCCACGAAAGGCGGGCAGCTGTTGCCGGGCACGGTTCGCGATAAAAAGACCGGTGAGACGGTGAAACTCGGTGCCGAGTTATTCTGTTTGGTGCTGACGAATGGCGGTTTTGTGCACGCGGGCGAATTCAAGCTCGTGGGCAAGCCTCACTCAACGACGCTGGCGGTCAACGCCGATGCGTCGCGGCGGGCGGAGCAGTTGCCGGGCAGGGAACTGGTCGCTGATTTGAAGAGCGCGGATGGCAATCTGGCGGTGACGTGGCATGCGGTCTTGCGGGATGGCTCGCGCTATTTGCGGCAGGAATTTACCTTTACGGCTGGCAAAAACGAGGTGCCGCTGGGCGGGCTGCTGCTGCTGGAAATGAATCTGACCAGCGCGCATTCCACGGGCACGGTGGACGGTTCGCCGGTGGCGACCGATACGACGTTTTTTGGCGTCGAGCATCCGCTCTCCATCAACCGCGGGGAGATGGGCTACGTGCGCTGCTTTCTGCCGCGCGGCACGGTGCTCCAGTCGGGCGAGAGTTATACCTGCTCGTCGGTTGCCGGCTTCGTGACGCCGGGCCAGTTGCGCCGGGATTTTTTGACCTACCTCGAACGCGAACGCGCCCATCCGTATCGGCCGTTTTTACATTACAACTCCTGGTATGACATCGGCTATTTCAGCAAGTATGACGAGGCGGCGGCGCTCAATGTGGTCAACACGTTTGGTGAGGAATTGACGGTGAAGCGCGGCGTTAAGCTGGATTCATTTTTGTTCGACGACGGCTGGGATAACGACGCGACGCTGTGGCAATTCGATAAAACGAATTTTCCGAACGGTTTTGCGTCGGTTCGGGACGCGGCGGCGAAATATGGCACGGCCCCGGGCATCTGGCTTTCGCCGTGGGGCGGCTATGGCAAGCCGCACGAGGAGCGCATCAAGTTTGGCCGGGAACAGGGTTTTGAAATCCGCGATGGCAACTTCACGCTGGCCGGGCCGAAATATTACGAGCGCTTTCGCAGCCTGTGTGTGGACGTGGTTAAAAAATACGGCATCAACCAGTTCAAATTTGATGGCATCGGCCAGAATACCGGCACGGGCGGCGGTGGCGCGCAACGGGATTTTGATGCGATGCTCAAGCTCATCGCCGAGCTGCGTTCGCTCAAGCCGGATCTTTACGTCAACCAGACCACCGGCACCTGGCCGTCGCCGTTCTGGCTGCTCTTTGCGGACTCAATCTGGCGCGGTGGCGAGGATCATGATTTTGTTTCCGGCACCACGCCGGAGCGGGAGCGCTGGATTTCCTACAAGGATAATGACGTTTATGAACGCGTGGTGGGTGGCGGCGATTTGTATCCGCTGAATTCGCTGATGATCCACGGCATCATTTACGCGAAGTCGGCGCATGGGTTGAACTACGATACGAATAATATTTTTAAATCCGAGGTCCGGGCGTTTTTCGGCAACGGCACCCAGTTGCAGGAAATGTATATCACGCCGGCGCTGCTGACTCAGGAAAACTGGGACACGCTGGCCGAGGCCGCGAAATGGTCGCGTGCGAACGCCGATACACTGGTGGACACCCACTGGGTTGGCGGCAGTCCGGCGGAGCGGGCGGTTTATGGCTGGGCTTCGTGGTCGCCGAAGAAGGGCATCCTGACGTTGCGCAATCCCTCGGCGCGGGCGGCGCAGATTAAAATTGATCCGGCGCGGGCGTTTGAATTGCCTGCCGGCGCGGCTAAAAATTATACGTTGGTTAATCCGTTCCCGGATCAGTCACTCTCCATCACCCGGTTGAAGGCGGGCGAAGAAACCGCGTTCAAATTGAAGCCGTTTGAGGTTCTGGTGGTTGAAGCCTTGCCGGATAAACCATAACCCTCAAATTGTTTTTTATGATGCGCGCGAATCATCAGTCTCATCGGTTGCCGACCATGCAAATCTTTTTCAGCCAGCACGCGCCGGGGCGCATGTTGTTGCATCTGGGCTGTATTGCTCGTGGCGGTCGGATCCGGTTTCACCTGGCCGGCATCCGGCGCGAATTATGGCGTTTACTTTCCCTGCCATCGTGGCGTTCCCGTTAGCCTCAAGTTGACTCCCGGTCAGCTTTGAAAGGCTGATTTGTGCTATTAGTGAAATTTCTCTCCCCCAAATGTGGTATGGGATAGTTGGCTAACTGTGTTATTTTGGGACAGACTTGGAACAGTCGCAATCGGGGCTTTATTAAAAGCCTCCGGCTCAATGACGGATTTGCCCTGTTAAGAGGCTGAGCCTGCAGTTTCCAAATTCGCGGGCTGACGTTGGCCAGTCCCTGGATGGCAACCCTGACATATGAAGAAAATATTTCCTAATTTACTGGGGCTTGGCTTCGCCGGCTTGTTGCTTTTATGCGGCGGGCGGACGTGGGCCTTGCCCGACACTTTGTCCATTACGGTCACCAACACTTGGACCAAGCTGCCGGTGGCTTTTAATCTTCAGCGCTATAATCTCCGCGCGACGAATTATCAGGTCCGGATTTATTCGGATGCCACCAATTACACGCTGCTCCCGACGAATCAGATTCCGGAAGTGACCACCTATCGCGGACGGATCACTGGTGATCCGGGGGCGGTTGTGGTCGGTGCGTTTGATGTGAATGGTCTGTTCTATTACAATGTCAGCTACGGCTGTCGCTGGCAGGCGAGCACGAACAATTCCGATCCCTACGACACGACCAACCGGCTCTCCTGGGGCGGCTGGACTTCGGGGGATGTGGCCGTGCGGGTGGCGACGACCAATCTTCCCGGTCTTGGATATTTCACCAACTATGCGGTTGCCCCAACGAATCTTCCGCAGCACATCACCTGGGCCACGAACAACTATCCGGCCAATCCCGCCGTGAGCTATGGCGGGCCGCCGTATTTGAACGTTCTCAAGCAGGTGCCGGTGCAGCGCGTGCGGGTGCTGCTGGATTCGGACAATTACCGGTTTTTTTCCAACGTGGCGGGCAGTAATATCAACACGGCTATCCTCATGCAGGAAAGTCGTATCAATGATGTGGATTACGAGCAGGCCCGGGATCTGGGCATCTGCTATCAAATCACCGGCGTCTGTGTGCGCACGAACACGCAGTTGCCCTACACCACCACCACCGGCAACCTGGGGGAAGAAAACGCCTTCTGGAATCCCGATCTCGGATATAGCCACGGTGTCGCCACCAACGGCTGGTTTGACATGGTGCATGGGTCGGTCAATGTCGCCGACGCCGGCGGCTGGGCCTATGCGCCGGGTGATTTCAGCGTGATGAACCCCAACTGGTGCGGTTTTGCGTCGGGCCATGAAATGGGCCACAATTGGGGCCAGAGCCATTACGACTCGGTGCGGGATTATACCGGCGACAATTATTGGCACATCGCCATGACCGGTTCCGGTTTCGACTATTCGACTTGGGATGCGAACACCGCGCAAAATCTGAGGCGGTCTGGTTCTAAGAGCGGTTATGAGTGGGTGAAATATAATTATCAGGTTCCGCCGCACGCCACGCCGGATTTGGCCACCACGAAGACGAACCAGTCTGTTAGCCTCAACGTGCTGCTGAATGATTACATTGCCAATAGCAACACGCTGAGCATCGTTTCGTTTGAAACCAACACCGCTGCCGGCGGCGCCGTGACCAACCTTGGTAGCGGCGTGTTGCAATATAAGCCCGCCAATAACTTTGTCGGCTACGACCTCTTCCATTATTACGTCGGTGAACCGTCCGGATTGAAGAGTTTGACGGCCGCGAAAGTGCTCGTGACGAGCGACGCCAATCCGCTGCTCGGCGAATGGCCGTTGAATGAAACCACCGGCACCATTGCTGCGGAAACCACGGGCAGCGGTCCGGCCGCCACGCTCTATGGCACCGCCAGTTTCACCTCCGGCTCCGTCCCGGGCATCGGTGGCGGCAATGCGCTCCACTTGGATGGTTCGGGCTATGCGCGGTTTAAGGGCACCTGGTTTGATTCGTTTAACACCAACGTGAGTATCTCTCTCTGGGTCCGGCCTGATGCGACGCCGACCGGCGAGCAGATGTTATTCATGAAAAGCTCGCTCGATGCCAACAACTCTCCTGGCGTTCGGCTGGGCATGACCGGCTCGACTTTTTTCTTCAGCGCCTGCACGGTCGGCGGCCAGAGCCAGTCCAGTGTCAAGGCGGCCGTCGTGCCGCAGGCGGGTGTCTGGTATCACGTGGTTGGCGAGATCGATCGCACCAGCGGATTGATCCGCCTCTTTGTCAATGGCGTGGAATACACCGGCACCTCCAGCACCCGGACGATTCCCGCGGGCGAATTTATCGCTGGCGACAACTGGCCCGCGCTGGGCGTCGCCAACGACGGCGGCGGCAATAAATCTTGGTTGGTGGGCGCGATTGACGATGTGCGGCTTTACACCAAGGCGCTGTCTTTGGTGGAAATCCAGTCAATTTATCTAGGTGCTGGCGTCTTGCCCGCCGCCGGTCCGCACCCGATCGATGGCGAAGGCAATGTGGTTTTTCTGCCCACGCTGACGTGGCAGCCGGGCGGCACGAATAATTTCCAATACAATGTTTACCTGGGAACCAACGCGGCGCTGGTGACCGCTGCGACCACTAATTCGGCGCAATTTATGGGGCTGGTCGCGTCCTCGCGATTTATCGTCACCAACACCCTCGCCACCAATGTGACCTATTTCTGGCGCGTGGATGAGCTTTACGGCACGAATGTCGCGAGTAGCGATGTGTGGGCTTTCACCACGGCGGTGGATGCGATTCATGGCGGGTTGAAACTCTATTTGTCGCTCGACAGCCGCGATACCTCCGGAACCACGACGTATGACCGGTCGGGCGCGCCGTTTCACGACGGCACGCTGCTTAATTCGCCGATCGGTGCGGCGGGGCAGGTCAACGAGGCGCTCAGCTTCAACGGCTCCAACAGTAGTGTTGAAACCCCGGCCCTCGGCATGGCCACCAGCAACGCCACGTTCTTGGCCTGGTTGTATCAGACCAATACCCAGGGCGGCTACACCGGGGTCATCATGTGCAACGGCGGCTCAACCTGGTCGGGCATGATGATCTCGTCATCGGGCACCCGGCTGGGTTACCAATGGAATGATGACAGCGCCACATGGAGTTACAACTCCGGCCCGGTGCTCCCGACCAACCAATGGGTGCTGGCGGCGGTTTCGGTTACCAACAGTGTTGCGACTTTCTATCTCGGTCAGACGAATGGCGTGATTACCAGCACCACCCTGAGCCACGCCCACATTTTTCAGGCCTTTGACGGGCCGCTGGATGTCGGCCGCGACTCGTCGGGTTGGGGGCGCTATTTCAAGGGGCTGATCGACGAAGCCTGCGTCTGGAACCGCGCGTTGAGCGCGGCGGAAATCGGTCAGATTCTCACCAACGGCATCAACGGCGGCAGTTTTGCCGGCGTTCCAGCCGCCCCGGACCCGAACACGTTCACCTGGGTCGGCGACACCGACGCGTATTGGACCAATGGGTTGAATTGGGCGACCAATGCCACGCCCGGCGCTGCCAACACCGTTTATTTCAATGATGCGGCCCGGCTCACCGGCACCCAGTTGGGCACGAACCTGTCCGTTGCCGGCGTCAATATTTCCGGCGGCCTTCGCAGCGTCGGCATTTATGGGACCAACACGCTCGCGCTGGGCGCGGGCGGTATCCTGATGACGAACGTCACAGCCAGTCTTGCGCTCGGTACGGCCGTGTCGCTTGGCGCGGCGCAAACTTGGACCGTGCCCGACAATTGCACGCTGACCCTGACCAATAAACTTTCCGGCACCGGTAATCCGCGGCTCACTCTCGACGGCGGTGGCACATTCAATTTGAACAATAACGGTTCCGGCAGCAGCTACGCTGGAAATGTCGTTGTCAACGGCGGCACGTTGAGTTTGCCCTTCGGTTGGTATACTGCGTCTGTCACTGGCAATGTGAGCGTCGGCACCAATGGTACAGTAATTTTCAACACGCATCCTTATGGCGGCTACTTGGACAATTACACTACCAACGCCGGCCTCATCCTCGTCAACGGTGACAATGCTTGCGCCAACTTGGAGTTGCGCGGCGGGCAGATCATCGGCACCGGCGATTTGCGCGTCGGCGATGGTTGGGGTTCCAGCTCCGGCGGCAAATGGGCTTCACGCTCCAACAGTGTCACCGCCAGTATCAATCTCGCCTTCCTCTCGCTTTACAACACGAATACTACGTTCACCGTCGAGAATGGCACCGCCGATCCCGACCTGTTGGTTTCCGCGCCCATGAAAGATGGCGCGAACGGTGCCGCCAGTTTCACCAAGACTGGACTCGGCTCGCTGACCTTGACCCAGCCCAACGCCTACACCGGCTCCACCACCAACAGCCAGGGCACGCTGAACTTGGACGGCACGGATAATATCCTGCCGGTTTCCACGAGTCTTTACTTGGCCGCCAACACCACGGTGAACTTGTTGAACGGCATCAATCAGGCGGTGGCCAGCCTGACGGGTTTCGGCACCATCAACCTCGGTTCGGGCTCGCTTGCGGTCACCCTCGCGGGCACTAATACCTTCGGCGGGATTCTCACCGGTAATCCGAATGGCGCATCCGGCAATGACACCGAACTTGCGCCGCCCGGCGGTTTTGCGCTGGCGGGCACCGGCAAGCTAACGCTCACCAATATTCAAGCGCACGTCGGCGATACCTGGGTTTCCTCTGGCACGCTCGCGTTGAGCGGCGTGGGTTCGCTGGCGGCCAGTGCTCACCTCGTGGTTTCCGGCGGCGCGACGCTGGACGCCACCGCCCGCACCGATGGCACGTTGCGTTTGGTTGCCGGTCAGACGCTTTCCGGTTTCGGCGCGGTGGCCGGCAAAGTCGCCGCCACCAACGGCGCGGCCATCGCTCCCGGCGTCGACGGCGTTGGCTCGTTGATTTTCAATAACACGGTCAACCTCATCGGCGGTCAGGCGCAGTTGAAAATCAGCAAGACCGGCGCGACGCCGGCGAATAGTTCCTTGACCGGCATCACCACGCTCACCTGCGGCGGCACCTTGGTCGTCACGAACCTCGGGCCGGACGCGCTCACGGCCGGCGACACCTTCAAGTTGTTTTATGCGACCACCTACGCCGGCGCGTTTACGAATTTCAATTTGCCGACGCTCGCGACGAACCTTGCCTGGGACACCAGCAAGGTCGCGGTGAACGGCAACCTGGCCGTGTTCGCACCGGTGGTGATCACCAACCAGCCGTCCGGCGTCGTGACCAACGCGGGCAACCCGGTTTCGTTCACTGTGGGGGCGGACGGTTCGCCGACGCTGGGTTATCAATGGCGGTTTAACGGCACCAATCTGGCGGGCGGCACGCTGCCGACGCTGACCCTGACCAATGTGTCGGCCGCCAACACCGGCAATTACACCGTGGTGGTGACCAACTTCGCCAGCAGCGTGACGAGTTCCGTGGCGGTGTTGACGGTGAATGTGCCGGTGACCATCACGAATTCACCGGCGAGCGTGACGGTTTATGTGAACAGCAACGCTGTGTTCAACGTCGGGTCGGGCGGCACGCCGGCGCCCGCGTTTCAATGGCAGTTCAATGGCACCAATCTTGTCGGGGCCACGGTGGCTAGTTACAGCGTCACCGGTGCGCAGCCGACGAACGAAGGGAATTACACTGTCATCGTCACCAACGTGACCGGTTCCGTTACTAGCGCTCCGGCGGGCTTGAGTTTGTATCGCGAATTCAGCCGCGCGCCGCTCCCGTATCCCAGCCTGCTGGCCAGCAATGGCGCGCGGCATCTCATCGTGCCGGGCTTCCAGTTGGGGGCGACGAATGTTGCCACCACCGACGCGCGGACCAACGCTGCGGGCGAGGATGGTGTGACGTTCATCACGGCCTCGCAGGCGGGGCAGGTGACGACGGTGCGCGTCGTGGCGTCGGCATCGGGCTATTTGAACGCGTGGCTGGACGGCAATACCAATGGCAGTTGGGCGGATGCGGGCGACCAGATTATCACCAATTTTGCGCTCGCCGGCGGGACAAACACACTGAATTTCACCGTCCCGGCGAACGCGTCGGCCACCGCGGGCACCTGGGCTCGGTTCCGTTTCAGCAGCGCGACCAATCTGACTGCCGTCGGCGAGGCGCCGGACGGCGAGGTGGAGGATTATCTAATCGCCATCAGCGGCCTCTCGCTGGCTTACACGGCGGGGACGAACGGCTCCCTCGGCGGTGTGACGCTCCAGACGGTGAGCTACAATGCCAGCGGCAGCCCCGTGAGCGCGGTGCCGGACGCGGGCTACCATTTTGTGATCTGGTCTGACGGTTCCACCGCGAATCCGCGCACCGACTTGAACGTGACGAATAGTCTGGCGGTGACGGCTGGTTTTGCGATCAACACCTACACGCTGAACTATGTGGCTGGAGCCAACGGCAACTTGACCGGCAGCACGAACCAGACGGTGAACTACGGCGCCAATGGCACGGCGGTGACGGCGGTTCCTAACTCCGGCTATGCCTTCACCAACTGGAGTGATGGGTTGACGGCCAATCCGCGCACCGATCTCAACGTGACCAGCAACCTCAGTGCGACCGCGAATTTCGTGGCGCTGGCGCTCGTGCCTCCGGTCATCACCGGCAGTCCGGCTTTTGGTGGTGGCGGCTTTTCGTTGACCTTCAACGGCCCGGCTGGTCAGACCTATAAAATTTTGACCAGCACCAATCTGGTCCTGCCGGTGGCGAACTGGTCCATCCTGACCAACGGCACGTTCATCGGCAGTCCGGTGACGGTCACTAACGTTGTTTTGCCCGGTTCCCGGGCTGGCTATTTCCGGCTCACCTCACCGTGAGGGAGTGGCCTTGATGTTGCGCTTATGAATATCTCCTTTTTTAGGTCCCGAGCGAACGTTTGAATAAAGCATTATAATTAATATCATGACCAATCCACACACACCCTGTTGGGCGATTGCCTCCCGTTTTCTCGTGGTCGCTTTGCTGGCTGCCGGCCACGCCGGTTTCGCCGCCGATACGCAAATCAACACCGGTTTCGATGGTCCCACCGGCGCGGATACCTTTTGGTGGCCCAACGATCCTAATGCGGCGACTGGCCCGAACCATGTCATGGACATCATCAATGGCATCTACCGGATTTACAACAAAAGCGGCACGCTGGTGGCCAGCGGCGGCCTGGATGGTTTCTTCAGTTCGCTCACGCCCGGGGTGGCCACGCTCGATCCCAACATCACTTATGACGACATTGCCCAGCGGTTTGTGCTGGAAGCCAATGGCAGCGGCGGTGACATTACCAACGCCTATTTTGCTGTTTCCAATACCTCCGACCCGACTCAGGGTTTCACCGAGGTGCACAAGATTGGCTTTGCCGGAGCCTATGATGGCAGCAAGATTGGTTTCAACGCCGATGTTTATGTGATCTGCGCGACGACCGGCACGGCGGTGATTCAAAAATCCTCCGTGCTTGATTCCAACAACGCCACGTTCACGATTGTCTCCCAAACCACCAGCACCTACGGTCGGGCCGCCCGGATGAACGGCGCCCTGACGGGAGGTCCAATGTATTTCACCTCGGCTTCAGGTGGTCAGATCCGGGTGACTCGCTTGGACAATGTTCTCAGCAACGCTCCCACCTACACCAGCTACAATGTGGCGGGCAGTTCCGGTTGCTCGGATCCGGCCACGCCGGGCTGGCGTAATAACAGTCTCGTCACCGCCAACACCGGTGCGATGTATTGGTGGCAGGTCGACACGAGCACGACCACGCCGACCCTCGTGCAACAGGGATTTCAGGCACCACAGTCCGGGTTTACGACCGGCTACGGTTCCGCCAACATCGCGCCCAACGGCGACCTGGGGGTTTCGTGGATGGAATATTCCGCCTCAACCAATCTGCTGCCGGTTAAAATGTGGGTTGCCTGGCGCTCGGCTGCCGATCCGACCAATTTCCTGCGCGTGCCCATCATGGTCAGGACTTCCGGTTCCGTGATCCAGGCCAACGGACGCCATGGCGATTTCAGTTCGACGGTCTGCGACATCAATACGAACGGCGTGACGCTGAATACGTTCTGGTCCTGCAATGGTTACATCCGGTCGCCGGGAGGCGAAGCGGTGTGGAATCAAAATTTTGGCGGCACGCCGCTGCTGCCGCCGAGTATCACTACCCAGCCAACCAATGTCACGGTGGTCGCCGGAAACCCTCTGACCTTGAGCGTTACCAACGTTGGGGCGCAGCCGTTTAGTTATCAATGGTTGAAAAACGGCACGAATATTTCCGGAGCCACTACCAATCCATTTGCCATATCCATAACGACCAATACCGATGGTGGTAATTACACCGTGGTGGTAACCAACAATGAAGGTAGCGTCACCAGCGCGGTGGCGGTGGTGACCATTGTTCCCGCCAACGACAGTGTCTGGATTAACCCCGCCGGCGGTTCTTGGACCAATACCGCGAACTGGAGCGGCGGCGTGGTCGCCACCGGCCCCGGTAAGACGGCAAATTTCAACACGCTCAACCTCACGGCTAGCCCGACGGTCAACCTGGACGGTGCGCGCTCCATCGGTTATCTGATCTTTGGTGATACGACGCCGAGCCATAACTGGACGCTCGCCACCGGCGCCGGCGGACCGCTGACGCTGGATGCTTTGAGCGGCAGCCCGGCGATCACGGTCAGTAACCAGTCCGCCACCATCAGCGCGGTGCTTGCCGGCGTTGACGGACTGCTTAAGTTCGGTGCCGGCACGCTGACGCTTTCCGGAGCGAACACTTACACCGGCGGGACGACCATCAGCAACGGGTTGGTGCTGGACGGCATTGCTAGCACCACTTCCGGCGCGTTTGGCACGTTCAACGCCGCCGCTTCGACCGTCAATGTCTTGAACGGTGCCACGGTGGACATCAACGGCAAGGCCAGCGGCAGCGATTTCTTTTACGGCCTGACCCTCGCCGGTTCCGGCACTAGCGGCCAGGGCGCGCTGGTCAACAACGGCACCAGCGGCGGTTCCGGCCAGCGCTCCACGCCCAACCTTGCGCTTGCGGCCAACGCGACCATCGGCGGGAGCGGTAACATTTACATGATCAACCAGGGCTACGCCGCCGACGCGCTCTCCCTGAACGGCTTCACGCTCACGAAGACCGGGGCGAACACGTTTTATTTCTGCAACACCACCGTCTCCGGTGGCGGCGCCATTGCCGTCAACAGCGGCACCATTTCCCAAAGCACCACCGCCAGCACCGCTGGCGGCACCGCGTTCGTCCTCGCCAACACCTCCGGCGTCGCGCTTAACTTGAACAACTTGAGTCTCTCCGTCGGCTCGCTGTCTGGCGGCGG
Organism: uncultured Verrucomicrobia subdivision 3 bacterium; assembly: GCA_903921455.1. The sequence goes on from CAIXPZ010000066.1 coordinate 25,981, forward strand.
CGCAGCCGGCGGCAACGTGTCTCTCGGCTCGGCCACCTTGACGGTGGGCGGCGACAACACCTCGCCCGGCCCGTTTGCCGGGGTCATCAGCGGCACGGGCGGCTTGATCAAAACCGGCGCGGGTGTCTTGACGTTGTCCGGCAACAACACCTACACCGGCTCCACCATCGTGAGCAACGGCATCCTTGCTGGCACGGGTGTCATCCGGGGCCCCGTCACGAATCTGGCCGGCAGCACGCTTGCTCCGGGCATCAATGGCATCGGCACGCTTTCCATCAGCAACGCCCTGACCTTGCAGGGCGCTGTTTTCGCCGAAATCAACCGGACCGCTGGCACCGCCGACAAGGTTCAGGGCGTCACCACCCTCACTTACGGGGGCCTGCTTTCTGTCATGAATCTCGCCGGCACGCTCACGACCAACGATACCTTCACCTTGTTTTCCGCATCAAGTTATGCGGGCAGTTTTGCGGGAGTAAATCTTCCGCCTTTAGGTTCGGGCATGACTTGGGACACCTCCAGCTTGTCTGTGAACGGCAGCCTCAAGGTTGTCGGCTTCACCGGTGTCAACCCGGCCACCAATGTCCCAGCGAACTTGACGGCCACGCCGGTTTCCCCGTCGCAAATCAATGTTTCGTGGACCGCCACTCCGGAGGCGACGAGCTACCTCCTCAGCCGGAACGGCACGCCTTTTGCCACCGTCATCGGCACCAATTTCACGGATACCGGTCTGGGCATGGGCGTCACCTATTGCTATGCCGTGGCCGGTGTCAACAGCGGCGGGAGTTCCGCGTCCGGTCCCAGCACCTGCGCCACCACTTATGTGTCTGGCTCAACCCTGACGTGGGACGCCAGCACCGGAACCTCGGGCATTCAGGATGGCGGCGGTAATTGGGGTAGCGCCGGAACGCCATGGCAGTATGGCGGCAACAACGTCGTTTGGAACAATGGCAACAGCGCCGCCTTTGGCGTCAGCACTACGACCAATTGCACCGTCACCCTCACCAATAATGTTGCGCCTGCGGGAATTAATTTCAACGCCACCGGCGGCGGCACTTACACCATCGCGGGAACGAATTCCGTTTTGCTGACCAACAATGTCACCATCAACGCCGGTCGCAATGCCACCATCAGCACCTACCTCAACGGGCCGGGCACTTTGGTCTCCACCGGCGCACCCAGCGCGATTTTGACGCTCAGTGCCGGCAACGGATACTCCGGCGGGACTGTCGTCAACGGCGGGCGGTTGACCGCTACCGGCGGTGGTTGGTATGCGGCGCGCTCCATCGGCACCGGCTCGCTATCAGTGAGCAACGGGGCCACGGCGCAGTTCACCCAGGCGCATGGTTTTGGTGTCGGCACCGGCGGTTATGGCGTTACCATCAATAACGCCACGCTCCAGTTTGACCACGAGAACTATGTGAGTGGTTTGGACATGACGGGCGGGTCGGTCATCGGTGCCGGCGAAATCCGCACTACCGGGGCCACTTACAACTTCAATGGCGCGGCCACCAATTCGCTGATTACCTGCGGCGTTAATATGGTCAGCGCCGGAACATTCAATGTCGCCGATGGACCGTCCATGGTTGATTTACTCTTTTCTGGTTATCTCAGCAATGGCGGCACCCTCACCAAAACCGGCGCTGGGCTGATGCGTTACACCGGCACCCAATCGGGTACCAGTCCTGTCACCATCTCGGCGGGCGTCTTGCAGGTGGACGGTGTGCTCAATAGCAGCTCGGTGATGATTATGGGAACCTTGACGCTGGCGCAGCGTCAATTTGTGACGGTCGTGACGATGTCGGGCGGCACGTTGGGTGGAACGGGCACCATCAATGGCCCGGTCACCCAACAGGCCCTCGCCACCCTCGCTCCCGGAGGGATCACTAACCTTGGCACGCTCACCATCAACAATACGATTTCGCTTAACGGCATCGCCTCCTTCCGCATCAGCAAGAACAGCGGCGTGATCACCAACGACCAGGTCCGGGGCATGACCGGCGAGGTATACACCGACACCACGTTGCTGGTCACCAATATCACCACCGACGGCACGCCGCTGGCGCAGGACGATACCTTCCAGCTGTTCGCGCGAGCCTCCGGCAGCTTCGTTGGCGAAGTGCTGTATTTTGACCTTCCGGCTTTGCCCACCAATCTGGTATGGGATGTCTCTTCCATCGAAGCCGACGGCGCGCTCCGCGTGGCGGCCTTGCCGGTCATCACCAACCAGCCGCAGAGCCTTGCGGTGAACGCCGGCAGCCCGGCCGGTTTCACGGTTGGCGCCGTGGGTTCCGGCGAGTTGACGTATCAATGGCAGAAAGATGGCGCTGATATTGTCGGCGCGGCGACCAATCTTTATACCATCGCCAGTGCGAGTCCCGCCAGCGCCGGCAATTACACCGTTGTGGTCACGAGCGATTTTGGTTCGGTGACGAGCTCCGTGGCGGTGCTGACGGTGCTCGTGCCGCCGGTCATCACCGGTAGCCCGGTCATGGGTGCGGGCGGGTTTCAATTGACCTTCAACGGGCCGGCCGGTCAGACCTATAAAATCCTGACCAGCACCAATCTGATCCTGCCGGTGGCGAGCTGGGCCATCCTGACCAACGGCACGTTTACCGGCAGTCCGGTGACGTTCACCAACAGTGTTGCGCCGGGTTCGGTGGCCGGTTATTACCGGCTTGCCTCGCCGTGAACTGGCGGGGCGGGTGGGGGCTGCCCGCGCTTGTATACTTAACAAACGCACGGACAGCGGATGTCCTAGGGTGTCGGCTAGATTTGTCGGCATGAATACCTCACAAATGAAGGCGGACGGGGCGGTTTTGACGGACCTAGCGCAGGCCTATGGCGAAGCAGCCAAAGCGCGGGAGCTGTTGGAATCGTGGCGGTGGCCCAACGGCCCAGTTTGTCCGCATTGCCATAACGCTGGCGAAAAAACGATCTCCAAGCTGGCGGCGCAAACGACCAGCCAGAGCCGCGTCC